>CAVFYC010000030.1:0-25289 GCA_963626585.1 Christensenellaceae bacterium Phil1
GGCACCCATTCCATATAATCGATGTCAAAGTTTGCCGCAGGATTGGTGAGCACGTCCTTGAAACGCACATAGTATGTCTGCGACGGGTCTACATGACCACGGTATATGATATGGCGGAGCTTGTGGAGCGCAAAGCCGTCGTTTCGGCCGCCTGTCGTTCCTGCTGAGTTGGCACTGCCGTAGCAGTTTGTGCCTTTCATTATGTCGTGGTTGCGCATGTTTCTCTCCAGGCGCAGGTTTTCTTCCTTGTCGTCCCCGTCGATGAAGAAACCTATGCGCTCGGTGTTTTCATCATAACGCATGTCGAGGGGCAGACCAATGGCCGAAAGATTGTTTTTGTTTGTTCCTACGTAGATTTGCATCATTCCGCGTGCGGAACCGTTGGCTACTGCCACGCGCAACTCGTATGTGCCTTCGTTGGGAACGCGCGGCAAACGGAATGTAACGTCGTAGTCGCCTTCAAACTGCGGTTCGTCCTGCTCGTAAGCGCGGCAGCCCGAATTTCCATACACCATCATTAGGGTCAAGTCGGTTTCGTCGGTGAATGTGATGCCTTCGCAATATCCGCTATATATATGGTAGTAATTACTGTTGGGCAGCGCGCGCAGGCCATTGGTCATAAGCTCGGGCTGAATTGCGAGGACGTCGAAACGTATGCGCTCGTTGAGCACCTTGCCCGGCACATCGTCGTCATACCAAAGCACATCGCTTATGGGATAATAGAAACCGTTGAGCGATTGTATGTCGCGGACGCCGTTGTTGGGGCTCACGAGAATACCGGGACGCGGCACGGTGATTTCATCATAGGTGTCCCAGTCATATTCCGATACATAGCGGTTAAGACGTTTGCCGTCGGTTTGCTTGCCTTCGGTCATTTTTAAAAGGCGCGGGTATTTGCCCATCGTTTCCCAGTATTGCATTTTGTCTATACCAAGTTTCGAGGGGTTTGTGTAGGCATATCCTACTTCGTTGTAGTGTATCACGAGTTTATTGTAAGCCATTGCGCCTTTCACAAGGTGGTATGCAATGAATTGATTCACGGCATTGTCGGGACTTGTAAGGTCGGGATCTTTCGCATTTGGGTAATAGGTTTGACAATATTGCTTGGCCTTGTCCATAATCTCGTCCCAGTTTGTAACGATGCCGTTTTCCTGTTTGATTTCAACGCCCCATCTGTCGCAGAGCACGGAGTCAGGTTCAACAAAAGCGGTAAATCCGTAGTATCTGTGCTGAGGCACCATTCCGCGAATGGTTACACTGCTGTCGTATTCGGGAAGGTCGAGGTTTTCGTACTTTTCGTCGCGATATGCTTGCAGACTGTCTTTCCAATTGGTGGCAAAAAGTAGGTGGGAGAAGATTAGCAGGTTGTCCTGTCCGGCTATAAGGTCGGGCAATGTGCTTGAATATGGCATCACCACGCGGTTTACAACGTGCATCCAGCCATTTTCGGCCTCGTTGTCGGAGCTTGTGATTTCCGAGAAGGCATCAATAAAAATTCTTACCTTGCCTGTGCTGTCGTTCGTGCCGAAACTTACGGTTGCAAAGCGGTCGGCCATTGTTTTGTAATCGAATGTTCCTTCCTGGAACGTAGTTGTTTTGTACGCCTCGTTGCTTTCGCAATCAATTATACTGTTGAAAACGATATCCTGGGCCACGGAGTCGGGAGTTTGGTTGATATCGTAGTTGGGAGTTGAGAAGATGGAGTCGAGATAGTGCTGCACGGCTGCATTTGTAGGCGCAAAAACCGTATAATTACCGCGGGCTTCGAGCAGATGGTCCATTGTGGAGCCTTTTTTGCCGCTCTTGGAGTGTTGCAGCATTAGGTAATAGTAACTCAAATCGGGATCTTCTTTAATGTAATCGGTCAAAGATTTCCCGGTGAACACATACATGTTGGAATCATCGACATTGTCGGAACAAGAAAGCAGACTAACAAAGCCTACTACCATCATCAGAATTCCCAAGGCGTACTTTTTCATGACAAGATATATCTTTTTTATTCTTTTTGGCTTTCTAAAATCGATTTAAATATTTTTCAACGATATTATCTTGGCAAATTTGCGATTTTTTGCGCAAACAAGAAAGTTTTTGCCAAGTTATTTACCCCCCCCGTTTGTTAATTTTTCAAAAACAACAAACGGCTTATTTTGCATGTGCTTTTTCTTGAAAACGAAGTCTGACATTATTTAAACGAAGTCAGACATTGTTTGAATAATATCAGACATCGTTTTTGCAATATACAATATAGTGAAAAACAGCTCCGACAACGCTTTTCCGAGACGGCAAATGCGGATGCGGAAAAGGCATGAAAAAGCCCCGGCAGCGTGGGTTTCGCTGCCGGGGCCGTATGCGGTGCGCGCCAAAAGTTATTTGAGGCGTGCAAGAGTGTCTTTGATGCGCTGCATAGCCTTGCGAATATTGTCTTCGCTCGTTGCGTAGCTCATGCGGAAGTATCCCGGCGCGCCGAAAGCGTCGCCGCTCACGGTTGCCACGTGCCCCACTTCGAGCAGATAGAGAGCCATGTCGTTGGCATCGTTTATCACGCGGTCGCCGTCCTTTTTGCCGAAATAACTGCTGCATTTCGGAAAGAGGTAAAAGGCTCCTTCGGGATCGTTAACCTCGAGACCGGGAATTTCACGGGCAAGCGAAACGATGAGGTTCTTTCTGTTTTCAAAAGCCTTGCGCATGTCTTCCACGCAGTCCTGTGAATCGTTGAATGCAGCGGCTGCCGCAATTTGGCTAACCGAGCACGGGCCGCTGGTGTACTGTCCCTGCAGTTTGTTGCAGGCTTTTATCACCCATTCCTCGCCTGCTGCAAAACCGATTCTCCAACCTGTCATTGCGTAAGCCTTGGAAACGCCGTTGATTATCACAGTGCGTTTTTTCATTCCGGGCACTTGCGCCATACTTGCGTGCTTGCCAACGTAATTTATGTGCTCGTAGATTTCGTCGGAAACCACGATTACACGCTCATGTTTCTTGAGAACTTCAGCAAGTGCTTCAAGCTCGGCATAAGAATAGATGGAGCCCGTAGGATTGCTGGGGGAGCATAGAATAAGTGCGCGCGTATTGGGAGTGATGGCCGCTTCGAGTTGCGCGGGAGTCATCTTGAAATTCTGTTCAAGCCCCGTGGCAACAGTTACAGGCACTCCGTCGGCAAGTTTCACCATTTGAGTGTAACTTACCCAGTATGGAGCGGGAACTATAACCTCATCGCCTTCTCCCACAAGCGACATGATTACGTTGCAAACGCTCTGTTTTGCACCATTGGAGCATATTATTTGCGCGGGCATGTAGTCGAGTCCGTTTTCGCGCTTAAGTTTTCCCGCTATGGCCTCACGCAATACCGGATATCCCGGCACTGGGGAATAATGGGAATAGTTGTCGTCGATTGCTTTCTTGGCGGCATTCTTGATATGTTCGGGAGTGTTGAAATCAGGTTCGCCAACGCTGAGATTTACTACGTCAACGCCGCTCGCTTTAAGCTCGTTGCTCTTCTGCGACATGGCTAATGTTGCCGAAGGTGAAAGACGGTTTAACCGTGCTGACAATTCGTTCATATTATATATGCTGTTTTAATATTTTCTTGGAATATTGTTCAATCGTTGTTGCGTCCGAAAATGCGCAGAAGGTATAGGAACAAGTTGATAAAGTCGAGATACAGCGACAGACTGCCCAAAAGCGCGAGCTTCTGCGTCTGGTCGTTCACTTCATCGCCATACGTCATTAGCATGTGCTTTATCTTCTGTGTGTCATAGGCTGTAAGTCCCACGAAAAGCAATACGCCCACGTAGGTAACCACCCAATAGAGAACGCTGCTGCCGAGAAAGACATTGACAACCGACGCGATGATCAAACCAATCAATGCCATGAAAAAGAAAGAGCCGAACGAACCGAGATCTTTCTTTATGGTGAAGCCTACAAACGACATCACGCCAAACATTCCTGCCGTTACAAAAAATGCGCTTGCTATCGATTCCATTGTAAAGACTGCAAAAATCGACGCCATGGTTATCCCGTTGAGCACAGAGTATGCCACGAACATTATGCCGGCTGTGGCAAACGACATCTTCATTATCCTTGCCGAAAGAATGAACACAAGCGCGAGTTCGGCAATTATTATTCCCCAAAAAAGGCCTTTAGAGGAGAATATAGTGTATAACAAACCCGCGTTAGAGGCTACATAATAAGCTGTAAGCCCTGTTACGGCGAGGGCAAGGGTCATCCACAAAAACACCTTGCGCATAAGCACGCGGTAGGCGCTTTGAAATCCTTCGAGTACCGGATTTCCGAATTTGATTTCTCTTTCCATAATTAATTGTTTTGTTTTTATTATTTATTGAAGTGCAGGGTGTGTCCCATGCGCTCTTTCTTTGTATGCAGGTAACGCTCGTTGTATTCGTTGGGTTGGATCTCGATAGGCACATTCTCCACTATTTCCAAACCATATGCCTCGAGCCCCACACGCTTTACGGGATTATTGGTGAGCAGGCGCATCTTGTGCACCCCAAGTTCGCTAAGAATTTGCGCGCCCACGCCATAATCTCTCTCGTCAGGGTCGTAGCCCAAATGAACATTGGCGTCAACGGTGTCATAACCTTCTTCCTGCAATTTGTATGCCGCAATTTTCGCCATAAGTCCGATTCCGCGTCCTTCCTGGTTGAGATAAAGCACCACACCTTTGCCGGCGTCTTCGATTTTGCGCATGGCGCGATGAAGTTGTTCGCCGCAATCGCAACGTTTTGAGCCGAAAATATCACCGGTAGCGCATGAAGAATGTACGCGGACAAGCACAGGCTCCTCGGGATCCCATTTTCCTTTGATCAAAGCCACATGTTCTTTACCGTTGTTCTTTTGGCGGAAAGGTATAAGGCGGAAATGTCCGTATTCGGTGGGCATGTCAACTTCCTCTCCTTTCTCAATGAGCGTATCAGTCTTGAGACGGTATTCAATCAAGTCCTTAATGGTAAGAATATGTAGCCCCCATTCTTTCGCTTTCTCTATAAGTTGTGGCATGCGGGCCATTGTGCCGTCCTCGTTGAGTATTTCGATGAGCGCAGCGGCGGGGCGCAATCCACAAAGTCTCGTAAGGTCGATAGCTGCTTCGGTATGTCCGGCACGGCGCAGCACACCGTTGTCCTGGGCATAGAGCGGGCAGATATGTCCTGGTTTTCCGAAAGTATCGGCTGTGGATTCGGGATCAGCGAGGGCGCGAATGGTTTCGGCGCGGTCGTGTGTGCTTACGCCGGTGGTGCATCCTTCGAGTTTGTCAACCGCTACCGTGAATGGTGTACCGAGCAGGCTCGTGTTGTTCTCCACTTGATGTTGAAGTCCGAGCTCTCTGCATCGCGAGATGGTGATTGGCGCACAGAGCACGCCCCTTCCGTTTTTAAGCATGAAGTTCACCTTTTCTTCGGTTATCATTTCGGCAGCTGTGATAAGGTCTCCTTCGTTTTCTCTGCCGGGGTCATCAACCACTATAACGAATTTGCCTTGTTTGAAGTCTGCCAGGGCTTCTTCCACAGTGGCCATCTTGAAATTTTCGTTCTCTGTCATTATTTTATTGTATGTTGTTTTCTAATTGTTTGCTGTTTCCGGAGTTTCTATAATGCTTACTTCGGGCATTGCCTTTATTATCTCCCGTTCCTTGTCGCACGAAGAAACGATTTGCTTCATATCGCGGAGCAGCCGCAGGCGGAATTTCCACATTCTGAACCAGAAGAAAATTCCTACGGGCAATATCACGCCTGCTATGCGGTTCAGCCACGGATTTGCAAAGGGGGAAACGTGGGCTGAGGCGAATATAACGGGAAAGCGGTTCAGTTCGTAGAGAACTTGCCGGTTTTTTGTGTTAGACAGTTCCTCAACAATGCTTTCCATGTCGGCATTGATTTTTTCCACATTATGGTCGGGCTGCGGATTAAAGAAGTGATTCCAATAATTCGGGGCGCGCCAGAGTTTCTTTCGTTGGTTGTATTCGCGACATTCTTCGGCAAGAACTCCAAGGCGTCGGTAAACCGACGGATAATCCGGGTCGTAAACCACCACTTCCTTGCGTGCAATGTGTCGTCGGGTGCGTAGGCCGAGCACGCGGTGCAGCAATCTTTTGTAGGCTTCGGGATTAAACACCACGGAGTCGTTGTTGGCTTTATATGTAAGGAATGCCCCGAGCGGCGCAAGTATCATAACGCTCATCCACATGCCTATCCAAATTTGCCAAGTGCCTTCTTTTCCGAGTTTCATGCCCGAAGTACTGAGGATGTAGTATAAAATGAAAATCAGAACCGACAGCACGGTTGGCGCTCCCAGACCTCCTTTTTGTATTATCGAACCTAATGGCGCGCCTATGAAGAAGAATATTATGCAGGTGAGCGAAACGATGATTTTCTCGTGCCATGCGATATGATACTTCCTTATCATGAGGTCATTGTCTTCGGTTTCGTATTTCTGCCATTCGAGGTCGGTGAGAATCTGTTGCGATATTTCCTGCCCGTGGGCCACCACTTGCGCCCGTTGCGAGGAGGGAACCGTTGCCAACAGGCTGTCGAAATCGAGTTTCTTGGCGGCGGCAATTATTTTCGGCGCGCGGGCGGCATAGGCTTTGATTGCTTTTGCGGCTTCTGCGCTGCGTTTTTTCGCTAATTGCATATCTTCTGCCATACGTGCGGCTCTCAAACTGTCGGGATTGCCGTAGAGGGTGGCTTGATTGCCTACAGTCGGGGCGTTCTGCACTGAAATTTGCGGCGGCTCCGTGAGTTTGTATCCTGAGTTGCATTCCGACGGCACGGGACCGAGATTTCCTTCGCTGGCAATCATTGTATAATTTGATTTGCCAAGGCTGTCGCCGTGCATCTCCATTGAATCTATGCCGGCAACGAGTTGTTTCATGTTTTTCGACTCCGGACGGTTTCCTATGGCGTTTGCGTCGAGAACGTTGAAGTTGCTGTCGAAATCTATAATGAATTTCTTGTAGCTGAAAGTCTCTCTGTCGTAGGGCACATAGGCTTTGATTTGGCTCATGCTGCCTGTTTGCAGATTTTCAAACTGTTCGCCGTTGTAGAGTTGCAGTACAAGATATTTTTTGTCGGCTGTGATGTCGAGTTTGGCCGAGTCCGACAAAACTATCTGCGCCTTGTTGAATCCCTGGTCGGTTTTGTAGATTATCACATCGTAGAGCATTCCCGTTTCGTTGTGTTTCTGCTTTACGTAGATGTTTATGTTGGGAATGCCGTTGTAGAAAATTCCTTCGGGAATCTCGAGTGCGGGCGCGCTCTCGTGCATGCTCATAAGCAGGGTGCGCAACTGCAATTCGGCATAAGGTCCTGTGTAGTTTTGAAAGTAGAAAGACGCCCCCGATATGGCTGTTACGATAATTATAATCGGACGCATTATTCTTATCAAGGGCACGCCTACGGTTTTCATAGCCAGGAGTTCCAGACGTTCTCCCATGTTGCCGAACGAGATGAGCGACGAAAGCAGAATGGCAAGCGGCATGGCTTGGGGTATGAGCGACAGAGCCATGTACCAGAAGAATTTCGCAAAAACGTCCATTGACAATCCTTTGCCGATAAGCTCATCAATGTAGCGCCAGGTGAATTGCATCATAAGCACAAACAAGCAAACGAAGAATGTTCCTGCCAGGAGTGTCAGAAAATTCTTTATTATGAATATGTCGAGCTTTTTGATTTTTCTCATTTGGGTTGTGGCGCAGATGTAATCCCGCTTAATCGGCAAATTTACAAAGAATAGCCCAATAGTCTTGTAGCTTGTATTATAAATATTGTATAAAGACCGCAACAGAACCTATTTGGTCAAGGGCGCATTGCATATCGCCTTTTTCGGGCGGGATTTGGGGATTTTTTTGAGCATTTCGTAAATCATTGTTGCTTAGGCTTTTCACATATGGCTTTATTGGGCAAAAATTCCAAGGCATCTAATTTAAATTCCGACGCATCTAATTTAAATTTCATGGCCCGGAGTTTTTACGAGATGCCGTGTAGTGGAAATGGGGGTGCGGAGGGCTTTTGAAAACATAGGGCGGAGAATGAAAATAGGGGGGCGTCGTTTACTCTTTACAAGTATGACACCTCCCTTTTTCGAACAAGATACATAACAATTAAATCTTAACGCGGATTTACCGCCTCGCGGCGTAGAACTGACACCTAATATTGATTAGTGCATCCACTATGAAACATCGATTTTATGTGAGTGCAAAGTTATTGTCATATTTAGTGGCCCACAATACCGCAAAGTGGGTATAACCACTTGCGAAATGGTGATTATTCATTGGAACGAGTGATAAAACCGTGGGGAAACCGCAAATTTCGCAGCCGGAAACGCTTTTCCATGCTGCGAAACCTATGGCGGTATTGCCGTGTTGTTGCGCCGTTTGGCGGTATGGTTTATCTGGCGCGGCCTGCAGTTTATTTCACTACAAACTTCTGTTTTCCTACAACATATATGCCCGGTTCGAGACCCCTGAGAGCATTGGAAAACTCCACTGCGCTGCGCACAATAACGCCGTCGATGCTGTAAACATCAACCCTCTCGTTGCTTTCGCGCAATGTGCGGCCAATCTTGTTGCACAGTCCGTCGCCGGTAGTGGTGAGCGTGGCATCTACCACCGCATTGGGGATATTTACAATCCTTTTGGCATTCACATAGCCGCTTTGCGCCGGCACAATATAGCTCGAAATCACGGGCACAACGCTCTTCATGCTGAAATAGCCGCATGTGTCGCTTTTGAGAACCACACTCTTTGCCACGCCAACAAGTCCGTTTTGGTTTTGGCTCTCTGTTGAAATTTCGCCGTCGATATCGGGCGTTGTGATAAACGGAATCGTGGAACTTATCTTGTATTCAGTTCCGGCGCAATAGACAAGCGGATAGCCTGCGGGCACTGCGCTTTCGCGGTACTCCGTCAAGTCAACGGCAACAGTCTTTCCGCTTTCGTTCATCTGCGAGCCGCTTATCACGTAAAACTTTATCGGCTCCCCGTTGAGCGTCTTAGGCAATTCCTTTTGCGCATACGGCAGCGTAACAACGCCGAACGAACCCTCCACAGCGGTGAGAGAATCAGAAATGTTGCTGCCCACGCGCGCGATGACCCACGAAGTTGGAGTGGCAACGCCTGTGGAATCGCCGTTGAGGCTTGCGTAGCGCCGTTTGCTCAATGCGCTGAGCGGGAGATGCCTTTCCGCATTCACCAAAGTCCATTGCTTTTCGCCGTTGCTCCTTAGAGAATATTCCACAGGCGTTTCGCTCATTTTTATCTGGTCGCCCTCTTTTGCCGAAACGCCAAGAAACCACCCCGAGCCCGCATTTTGCAGCGCGTATGTGCTGTCGCTTATGCTCACAAAACGCCATGCGCTGCGCACCTTGCGGTTGTTTTCCTGCGGAGTGCCGCCCCAATAAACCACCGAGGTAGGAGAATTGCTGTAGGCGTACAAACAATCTCCGTTAGGTCTGTTGCCGGTTTTAATTGTAGTATCTGCATTTACGATGTTATACCATGCGCTCTCGGCAGGAAGGGTTACCGAATTTTCGGCGGCGTTCAAAGAGTTGCGCAGAAGGGTCGCCATTTCGGCAAGATCGCTTCGGCTCACGGCGTAGAACGGACGGCGGGAAATTGTAGCCTGATATTGCTCCGCCAAAGTTTGATGAACATCGGGCGAAATCTCACCCACTTCGTTTCCCGCGCGGTTGTTGGCAAGAAAAAGTGCGGCGGATTTGCAAACCGAAGCCAGCTCGCTGCTGTCAGGCCATACGGAAATCAGCGCATCATAGGCTTGGGAAAGAGAATCTATGTCGTTGGGGAAAATTGAATACATGTCGAGCAAAGTATCTCGCGCCAAAAGTTGGGAAAGATTGTCGAGATAAGGTTTTAGAGCCTCGTTGAAAGCCGGAGAAAGCGGATCGGGCGCGCCGTTTACTATCACGGTGGCGGAATTTACCTTCTCTTTCGCAAGATTAGCCACGGAGTCGAGCGGATTCTTCAAGTTGCGCAAAAAATATCGGTCGGCGTTAACCAGTTTCCAGGCCGCGCAAGAATTTTCCCCGCCTTTCCCTAATGTTATGTAGCTTCCCAGGAAATTCGTTCCCGCATCTCCGCCTTTCTGATAATAGGGGTCGGAAAAATAATCATTGGACAAATTTATCTGCCCTGCGTGATTAAGGGGCACGATAACCTGTTTCGCGCCGATTGTGTCGGTTAGGCGTACTGTCGCGCTGCCGGTTCGTATTAACGAGCGGTTGATGTATTGCGAAGTGGAACGGTTCTGAATCGTATACCCTCCCTCGACGGACGAAAGTTTCCAGACGAAATTTGTCTTGTCTCCGTTGAGTTTTTGCCAGTGAAGCATATGGTTTGAAGCATTCACCTGATCCAGCGCCATAGTGGCGTTGAAATACGCACTGTTTGCGCTCACGATGAAATAGTATCCGTCGTCGAACGGCACGGTTGCGGCATTTTTCAGCGCATCAAGGCTGTTTTGCAATTCATCGTGCAGGGCGGCGTATTTTTCTTCGCTAAGATTGTCGCCGGCTTGGTAATAAGCGTCATTGAAGGCCTTGGCGTATCGCGCTACTACGTTGGAATCTGCCACCATTCCCGGATTGTTGCCATAGGCATAGTAATCGGAGAATTTACCTGCGTTGCATTTTTCGATGAGTTCGGTTAGTTTTTTTTTTGAAGTGATTGTTTCACTCCCTTCTTTGTGCCAGATAAAACGATAGTTGAATCGGCGGTTAGGAGCTGCGTCGCCGGCGGTTGCAAGTCCGATGGGCGTTTCAAAGTCCCGCGCATTGTCCACCCACTTGAAGTCGAAAGTCAAATCATCTCCCGTAAGTTTCAGATTCTTTCTCGCCACCGCAACAATCAGGACGTTTCCGTCTATAACGAGATGCGCTTCTGCGGTTTTTGACCACTGAGAAGAATCGCCGTTGCATTGCATTACGGTTGAAGTAGTGGCGTTCTCAACGGTTTTATTTACCACATAATCGTATCCGTTCCAGCCCGTAGAATGATTGTTGTCGGCATCTATAAAAAGTAGCATCCATTTCGCGTCAGTGCAAGGCGACAGTTTTTCGGCGGTCTCCACTCTGAAATAGATGCTGTCGGACGTAACGGCTACTTTGGTGCGAACAATGTCGTTTCTGCCCAAGTTGTCGGTATATTTAAGGCCTCCATATCCGTTGAAAGAGCGATGCGTGATGTCTCCCTTGGTGTCGCGGTATTCTGTCTTTATCTTGTTCCATTCTGCGGTGTCGTTTGTAGCTATTTTGTCGGTTGCAAGTCCGTAGTTTTGCGGTATTGCGCGTGCGCCCTTGTATTTGCGAATGTTTGCAGCCATTTGCATGTAGTAGTTGTCGGTGTATCTTCCTTTCACAGGGCCTATCGTGCGGTTGAACTCCGCGTTGTATTGGTCGATAAAGTGGAAACCGTTGTTTTGTCGGCGCATAAATGTGATGTTGTCCCCGGAATATTTTCCTGCGGAGTATTCGTTCCAATCGTTTAGGTAGATAAATTCGGGGTTGATGCTTAATGCTTCGTCCCAGCGCTCTTGAAAGTAGATCCCGTAGCTTTCGGGATCGTCCACAGTCTTGTTTAGGCTTTTTATATATTGGGGCACGGGCAAATCATATTCGTCGAGCTGCGGTTCGCCTTGGGCGCGCGTCCAGCTTTTGCCTATTAGGGTTGAGGAGTGTTGGGCGGGAGTTACGGCATATTCCTCGTATTTCCCTTCATGTTTCGTAACGAGTTGTTCTGCCGTATATCCGTCGAGATCTCCAAGGTCGTAGCCAAAACTCCACCGGTCTTCTTCGCCCACGGGGTGGCCATACCAGTTTTTATATCCCCACCACATGTTTCTGAGGGTGAAGAATTCTTTGATATAGTCGGGATAGTCGGTGAGATACTGGGAGGTGTAGAGCGGATCGCCGTAGTGGGGATTATTTGGATTGTTCACGGCGTCTTCGCTATACAGATAGTTTAGAAGTTTATGGTCTGTGCCGTTGGCGTCATACGCCGGCTCGGCATTGTAAAGCAACAACGGTTTTCCGTACCAGTAGAACCATAGGTCTTTATACTTTTGCTTTGCATAGAAAAGGTCGTAGATTTCCTGCACCACGTAGATTGCTTCGCCGTTGTAGCTCCAAAAACATATTTGCGGCACTTTGTTTCCCTCGCTCTTCATGTCTTCGAGCACTTTGAACAGGGCATTCCATTCGTCCCAATACCTCACGGCGTTTGTTACGTCGAGAATGAGCACATCAACTCCCGCGTCGGAAAGCATGGATACGTCGCGGCGTATCACAAACGGGTCGGCGGAGAGAAAGTAGCCCATCTCGGGTTCTCCCCAATGGTAGGAGTTGTAGTATTGCGGCTCCCACGCGGCGTTGTCCCTGTCCATGCGCGCGTTGGGGTCTTTTTCCAACACCTTGCTCACGTCGGCGTTGTAGGGAGACTTCATGTTGAAAAGCCCCGTCGTGTGCCAGGTTACATAGAATATGCCCACGGTGTGCTGTTTGCCTATCTTGTAGTCGCCCACATCGCTGTTGTCGGGCATTACACGCCCTGCGCCGTCGGTGGCAACCCATGTGTCGGGATATATGTCCCATTGGGGGGATTCGGGTATCTCACTTTGGGCCGCCGCGCCCAATGACAAACATAACGAAAGGGCGGATAAAACGTATTTCAACTTTTTCATTTGCAGTAACAACTGTTGCGATTTTGCGAATTTAGCGATTTTTTACAAACGCTATGCTTTTTAATGTTTTTAATTGGGGTATCAATTACAAAGTGTGCGGTGTTTTTTATTTTTTCGTGCCGTAAAAAGGCATGGGAAACGATGCCGAAAAACCATGGATTGTTACCCCAAAAACTACAAGGCATCTCGTGAAAAACTCCGGGCCATGAAATTTAAATTCCAACGCATCTAATTTAAATTCCGACGCATCTCGTAAAAACCATATGCGGCAAAGTTTTTCCAGCCTCGCAAACCGCTTGCTGCAAATGCGCAAGACCGCTCCGGAACTCGCGGAAAATCAGCACAAAACAGTTGGGAGAAAGTTTTAAAACCACTGCGACACAAAAAAGGAGGCTCACATCACGAGATGCAAGCCACCCTATTAAAGAATTAGTAGTAGAAAATTTTTATTTCACGGTTTTCACGATGTCGTCCCACGAACTGATTCCGATTACATTGAGATAAGGAGCAAACACTTCCTCCTCTCTGTCGGTTCCGGCGGCTTGCCATACATACCACACCGGTTTCGGGTCGAGATCCTTGAAGTCTCCGTCGGCAAATGCGCGCAATCCTATGCGCAATCCGAACTCTACGCGGTTGTCCGCCCAGTTGTGCCACTGCATAGCGTCGATGCCGTCGAGTTTTTCAAGCTTCTTCCACATCCAAGCTGCGCCCGCAGCCTGTTTTGCAAGGTCGCTCTCGCTATAAGAAGGCGAATTGGTGCCCTGTTCCGAGAAGAAAAGCAAACGCTTTGTGCCGTCCTTGTAATAATGGGCCTTGTCAAGAATCCAGGCATTGATTACCTCGGGATTGTAGAAGGTTACATATTGCGTGTTGTTTGAGAAAGAAGCTGCGCTCTTGTCGTTTTTCCAGAATTCAGGCCGTGTCAGGTCGATTGGATACGGGTGATAAGCCACTCCCCAGCGGAAGTCGCCCTCCGCCGCCGAATATTGCACATTCTGCTCGAGCATCTTGCGCGGCGCATAATCGGTGCCGGAAAGATTCCACGAGTGGGTGTACGACGCAAGTATCGACGCGTTTTGATCATATTGGCGCACAATGTTGTAACACATGCGCATGGATTTCACATATCGGTCGTAGTAGCGCATTTCGGGCTGATCGCCCATATTTGTCCAAGTATCGCCTTGATCAACCTCGTTGTGCATTATCCAATGGTGTATGCGCCCGTACGCTCCTGAGGAATAGCGTTCAGCAAGATAGTTGAGCGCTGCCGCATAGAAGTTCACGGCCGACGCAGTAGTCATGTTGGGCATAGTATAATAGCCGCCGGTACACTCAGGGTCCCTGAATTCCGATTCCGAAGGCGTAAGCAAAATAGCTTCCACGATGATGTCGCGCTTCTGGGCCGCCTTGAGCAAATTGTCTATGCCGCTAATCGCGCTCTTGTTGATGTAGTAAAGTTTTCCGCCGTATCTGTATGCCGTGAGGTCGCTGCTGCTTTTTGTGGAAATGAAGCTGCTCAGCACAAGGTTCATTGTAATGCTGTGCGCGTCAAGGCTGTCGAAATCTGCAATGTATGTAGTTCCTCCTCCGGCAGCTATACCTTTTTTCCCCTTCAATATTCCCGGTTCGGCAGAGTATGTGGCGTAAACGTCATCGGCGTAGCGCGCGTGGGAATCAAGAATATTCTGTTCTCCGTCAACCTTCACCACCGCCCACTTCGACAAAGCGCGGTCGTAATAGAATTTGTTTCGGTAGAGCTTGCGGGGCAGACGGATTTCAAAGCTTCCCGCCTCGCCTATCTCGGTAAGGTTTTCAAAATTCTTGGTCTCGGTTACGTCTTCATAGGGCGCCACGTCGGCAAGAGCGAACTTGCCTTCGCCGCTACACGTTCCCCTTATGATTACACTGTCGATAGTTACGCTTACACTGTCAACCGTTGAAGCGTAGGTGCTTGTAAGATAAGCGGCAATGTTTTCCGCCATCACGGTCTTTGCTTTCTCTACGCTGTCGGCCTTATCTATTTGCTTCTGCTCCTCATCTGTGGCAGTTAATATGCGTAGGTGTCGCAACGAGATGTCCACTCCCGACGTCGTTCCGAAGTCAATGCGCAAACGATCTCCCTTCTTGCCCCAATTTAGTTCCTTGCGGTATTTCCCGATATAGTATCTGAATGTTGCCCACTCCGTTCCAATTGTTGCGGGAACCTTTCCAGGTTTTACGGAACGGCTTTCCGAAACTGGATCAGCAAAGAAAATCTGCAAATCGCCTATTCCTTTTGGGCAGCGGTACTCAAATGATAAAACGCACGAGTCGCTTGGTAAATTCGAGGTGAGAGTTGTGGTAAAAACATATGGGTCGTAGCCAGTAGTAGACATGGTGTATTCCTTGCTGCTGTCGTTGTAATTCACCGTCATGTCGTTTATAGAGCCACTAAGGTTGATCTCGGGATAAGAACTCTTGTCGTAGCTGCCGCTGAATACGATGCTGTCTACCTTGGCACGCGTTGTGAAATAAATTTGTGTGCGCGAAGGATTGTAGATCTTGAACAATTTTCCTGTGGTGCCGTATGTAATGCTGTCTACATTCTCTACAATTGTAGTGAAGAGCGCTTTGCCGCTTCCGTAGACGGTTACAATTCTGTCGGCAGTTACTTTTGCCGCGCCTACAACAAGCATCGCGGCAAGACTGATGGGGAAAATATTTTTTCTTTTCAGGAATTTCATCTCTTACTTCTTTATAAATTTCTTTGAAATCCGTTGTCCGTCGGTTGTTGTCGCATTTATTACATACACCCCGGCAGGAATTCCGTGCGTCGACAGAACAAAATCAGAAGATGTCGGGCTGATTTTTGCGAATACGGCTCCGTCGCTTGTAATAAGTTCGACGCGGCGGATTTTTGCGGCGTTGCAAACGCGCACCACTCCGTTCTCGTAGGAAATGGTCGGCTTTTGCGTTTCCGTAGTTCCGATGCCAACGGGAACAGAAGTGCGATGGAATGTAATGTAAGAGAAAGCTTCGTTTTCAACTGCGGCGGAATCTCCCTTTGCTGAGATTAAAGTTGTAAGGGAGTCGCCGGTAATAATTTTCCGAATGTTTTCCAGCGAAGCTACAGGCGTGAAATTTCCATCGAGATATACATATACGTCGGTGGCAGAGGCTTGCAGGCATGCTGTAAACAGTACTGATGCGATTATTATCCTTTTGATTTTCATTTATGATGCAGGTATTATTGGGCAAAAGTATAAAAAACGTCTTTACAACGGACAACAATGCGCGGAAAATTCGTGTATTACAAACGAAACCGCCCGGAATTTGTTTTTCGGGCGGTTTCGTTATATATATAATGCGTGGAATGATATCTACAATGTATGGTGTGATATCTACAAGGTATGGCATGATATCTATAAGGCGTGTCGCAGGGCTTCAATCCCATTTCCATTCAAATCGGTCGATATCTTCTTCAACGAGAAGGTCGCCCGCCTGCACTTCAATGAACACGAGGTCGGTTATAGCCTTTACAGCGTGTTTTGTCTCGCGGCTAATATTCACGGTGTCGCCTCTGCCGATTTTCGTAACCTTTCCGTCGAGCACGAGAAGCCCTTCGCCGTCGATGAAAGTCCACACTTCGCTGCGGTGGTGGTGTACCTGATAACTTATGTTCTTTCCCGCGTTGATTCTAAGCTGTTTCGTTAACATTTTGTAGCCGTCGGGCATTTCCAGCATGTCGATAACTTTGTATTCGCCCCATCTTCGTTCTTCAAACATTGGGCGTCGTTTCAGTTTGTCGGCATATGCTTTTATGTTTTCGCTTTTGCTTTTATCCGTAACGAGTATTCCGTCGTGCGAGGCAGCCACAACCATGTTGTCTACTCCTATGCACATTATCGGAAGTTCCAGTTCGTTTATCACATGTGTGTTCTTGCTTTCCTCATCAAGCATCACGTTTCCCATGGTGTTGATTTTGAGTTCGTCGGTAAGCGTGTTCCAAGTTCCGAGGTCCTTCCATTCTCCGCTGTAAGGCACAACTGCTACTGATTCGGCCTTTTCCACCACTTCGTAGTCGAAACTTATTTTGGGCAAGTCGGCATAGTGTGCGCGTATCTCGGCGAATGTTTTTCCGCTTGTGTATTTCTCGATGATTTTGGTCATATATCCGAGGCGGAAGGCGAATACTCCGCCGTTCCAGAAGGCACCTTCTTTAATCAATGTCTCGGCGGTGGGCACATCAGGTTTCTCCTTGAACGAATCAACTCTGCATGCGGTTTTTCCTTTGTCGGTTTTCGAAGGAACGATATAGCCATATTTTGCCGACGGGTACGTGGGTTTTATTCCCATCAATACGAGTTCGGCTGCATTATCCTTGACGGCGTCGGCAATCTTTGCTATTGTTTCAAAATATCCTGCCTCGGTGTAGGGATCGCAAGGCATCACCACCACCACTTCGTCGTCGCTGCAATGTTTTTCCTGCTTCAGAAAAGCTGCGCCGAGGGCTATTGCGGGAAATGTGTCGCGGCGTTCGGGCTCGGTAACCACTGGAATGTTTTCGCCGAGCTGGTTTATTATTTCGTCGCGCTGTGTAAGGCTTGTGGCAACGGTAAGTTGGTCGCCGATGCCGGTTTCGCGCAGTTGGCGCACCACTCTCTGCACCATCGACTCCTTTTCTCCGTTGGGCGATTCGAGTAGTTTTAAAAACTGTTTGGAACGTGTGTCATTCGACAATGGCCACAGACGTTTTCCCGAGCCGCCGGAAAGTAATATTATTTCCATGTCTTAAAATAAATCTTTGTCATACGCAAATTTATAATTTATTCCCGACTATGGGCTACAATTTGTAAAAATAATGGTGCTGACCTGGGGCGGGAGGTTTACGGCGGGGTGGAAAACTTGTCGCATCTGGGGCGTATGGTATGAACTTTTGGAAAAACTAAACAAAACATGAAAAGCTACAATACATATTTGGAAAAGAGGAAAAGGAATTTATGGACAACGGAATGCGATGACGGATATACGGGACAGCTCACTTTTTCGCGGGTGTTGCGCGGAATGCGCGGCGGCAACGCTTGCAGAAATTCCACTATGGGCAACTATGCCACCGCCGTGCGTTCGTTTTGCCGTTTCTGTGGGGGGAAGGAGATGCCGGTTGCGCTCGTCAAACATACGGTGGTGCGGCGTTTCGAATTTTGGTTGCACAACTGCGGAGTTAGCGCCAACACAGCGTCGTGCTACATGCGTTCGCTGCGCGCGCTCTACAACAAAGCCGTGGAGAGATACCGCATATTCGACCGCCGGCCGTTTGAAGGAATTTTTACGGGCAATAGCCGAACGGCAAAACGCGGACTGAGTTTTCTTGACATAAGGAAATTGCGTGCTTTGAAGCTTCCCCGCGATTCGTTTCCCGAGCTCACGCGCGACATGTTTCTTTTCTCTTTCTACACCATGGGAATGCCGCTCATCGATGCCGTGAACCTCAGGAAAATCCACATCAGAAAAAAGATGATAATGTATTTCCGCCAAAAGACGGGGCAGCAAGTGGTGGTGCCGCTCGACCGAAACATTTTGGAAATAGTCAACCGCCACAGCAGCAAGGACAGCGAATTTGTTTTCCCGGTGAAAGACCGCCGCAAATACGCATCTTTTATAGGGCAATACAACCGTTGTCTAAAAGTTCTGGCTCTCAGGGCAGGCGTCAACGCCAACATCACCTCGTATGTGGCCCGCCATTCGTGGGCAAGCCTTGCCTATGGCATGAATGTGGACTTGCCGGTGATTTCGCGGGCACTCGGGCATACCAATCCCAACACTACGCTTATTTATATAAGCGAGATTGACGACCGGCGTTTGGCCGAGGCAAGCCAAAGGCTTATTAAGGAGGTTGTGAAGGGAGAAAAAAGCAAGCAAAAGGGATATTGATTTTCAGCGCGTTGCAGACGGCAAAATTCCGCCGCATCTCGTTTGAATTAGATGCGGCGGAATTTAAATTTGGTGGCCCGGAGTTTTTACGAGATGCCGTGTAGTTTTTACCACCCCCATTTTGCCGATGCTTTCATAAATAGTATTTTTGCCACAACTTGAAAAAAGTGCGGTTTCCCAGGCAAGGTTTTCGGGAAAAGTGGATTTATAGAGCAGAACAAACAACAAACGTCAATATGAAACGTATAAACATTTTGCTTTCTGCGCTTGCGCTGTCGCTTATGTCGGCAGGATTTGTGTCGTGCAGCGATGATGTGGACGACAACTCGCGCAATTCGGCCAACGCAATAGTTACCCTAAAAACCGATTCCGCACGCGGGGAATTCTATATGCAGATAGACGATTCCACCACCATATTGCCAACAAACGTCAAGGTATCTCCGGCAGGAAAAAAAGAAGTGCGCGCGCTCGTAAACCTGAAGTTGACAAAAAACATTCCGCAATACTATTCGCGTGAAGCCTATGTGAACTGGATAGATACCATCAGAACCAAAAACATGTCGCAGGACATGGGCTCGAAAAACGATTCCATTTACGGCAACAACCCACTTGAAATCGTAAACCATTGGACTACGGGCGTGGAAGACGGCTATCTCACCATACGGTTCCGCACATATTTCAGAAACGGAAGCGTGCACCGACTCTCGCTCGTGAAGACCGACGAACCATATTGCGTGCGCCTGCTCCACGATGCGGTGGGCGATGCCGTGGGAGTGGTGCGCGACGGAATAATAGCCTTCAAACTCGACCAGCTGCCCGATACCGAAGGAAAAACAGTGGACCTCACATTGAAATGGAACTCTTATAGCGGCGACAAATCGGTGAAGTTCAAATACTGCTCGCGCAAATAATTGCGCACCCCGCCTACGGGCAAAAGTACATTGATGATGAATATTTTTAGTACCGACAAAGAACGCAGAATAATCTCTCTATTCCAACGGGGAGACACCTCGGCAATGAGCATGCTCTATTCCGAATATTCTGCATGGCTCACCGCAGTGGCGGCGCGCTATGTGCCGGACAACGAAGACCTGAAAGACGTATTGCAGGAGGGCTTCATAAAAATATTCACCCAAATATCGTCGTTCGAATATAGGGGGAAGGGGTCGCTGAAAGCGTGGACAAGCCGAATAATAACCAATGAAGCGCTCCACTTTCTGCGAGGAAAATCGGGCGAAATAGTCAACACGGTAGAAAATCTGCCCGACTGTCCCGACGAAGACCCCGATATCGACAACCTCAGCGCCGAAGAGTTGCAGCAAATCATAAAGCGTTTGCCCCAGGGCTATCGTGCTGTGTTTAATCTCTATGCGGTGGAAGGCAAAAGCCATAAACAGATTGCCGAGATGCTCGGAATAAAACCCGATACCTCGGCGTCGCAATTCCATAAGGCAAAGAATATGCTTGCCAACATGATTAACGAATACAAAAAGCAGAAACAATGAACGAACAATGGACAAAACGGCTGCGCCAACGCATTGCGGAGCACCGGGAAACGCCTCCCGAAGGCCTTTTCTCCGACATTCAGGAGGAAATGAGCCGCCGAGGACTGGCTATGCCCAATGATGTTCGTGCAAAAAGCCAAAGCCAACGCCCCAAATGGGTTGTCCCCGTGTCGGTATGCACTTCTGTAGCTGCGGCAGCCGTGATTGTTGCGGGGATATTCCTTTTTGGCGACAACAAAAACGCTTCTCCGGCAGAACATATACAGGCTTCGGCAGAACGGCAGACCATAACGGAAAAACCAGATGCGCAAAACGGAGAAACCACAAGCGGAGAAATTCAGACGAAAACGGGTGTCGTGCCTGCGAAACGCCTTGTTGCCATGGCCGAAACCGCTGCGCCCCAAACCACAAGCGCAGAGAATATTGCCGAGAAGGCTTCGGCGGAAAACAATATGCCGAAACTTGCAGCCACCAACGGGAATGATGCAGACGCCAAGGCCGAGAATGCGGGCAATGTGGGCAAGGCAACGAAAAAATACGGCACATCGCCAAACGGCGGACGCATCTTGGGCAACGATGATGACTTCGCGGAGCTGCGGGCACGCAAACAATACGGCGGAAATGCGGGAACAGTGAGCGTGGGAGCGTACTACGGCGGCACGACGGCGCATTCAGGAAGTACGCAGGGCGTTATGCTGGCGTCGGCAAACCCTTTCGGCGATTATTCGGCTGACATGAAAGGCGACGGAAACGGTACTTCCGTAATGGGAACGGCTTCGCTAAAAACTAAATCCCACCATAAACAGCCGGTAAAGGTTGGCGTTTCACTGAGATACAACATCACACCGAAACTAAGCGTCCAAACCGGCGTGGATTACAGTTATCTTTCGTCGGATTTCGATTTCAGCGACGGCGACCACGACATAAGTACGGCCCATCAGGCACTTCATTACATCGGCGTGCCTTTGAAAGCGGCTTATTCGGTGGTGCAAAAGAAAAAGGTGAACTTGTATGTTGTTGCAGGAGGCGAAGTGGAAAAACTCGTAAAGGGAAAAAGCACCACAACATACCTCTACGACAAAAAACAACCCGACCTCACTGAAAATGTAAGCGAGAACCGGCCGCAATTCTCCGCAAGCGCGGCGGCGGGCGTGGAGTATAATTTTACCGGCAACGCGGGAGTTTATGTCGAGCCGGGCATAAGTTATCATTTTGACAACGGCAGCGATGTGGACAACATATATAAAAAACGCCCGGTCAATTTTAGTCTCTCGCTCGGACTTAGAATTAATTTCAACAAACAATAAGAATGAAAAAGATTGCTTTATTTTTCGGCGTAGCTCTGTTGATGCTCGCCTCGTGTGCAAGTAGCAGCGAAAATGTGAAGTATACCGTTGCGAAAAACTACTTTGTAAAAAATAATGCCAAGGTTCCCGAAGGAATGAAAATCACTACGCAACAAGCGTTTGACGATTGTTTTGGAATGGCAACCACTATGGGGCCCGACGGAAAGCCCACCGAAATCGACTTCTCCAAGAACTTTGTGATTACAAAGATTCTGCCCCAAACCAACAACGATACAGAGGTGTCGCCGGCCGGTTTGCAGAAAAAAGGCTCCGACCTGCTCCTTTTGAAAAGCGACATAAAAAAAGGCGAAGCAATGAGTTATTCGATTAGACCGTTTTATATAATTGTGGTAAGCAATGAATTTGCCGGCTGCAAGGTGGAAGAAGTGGAATAGAACAGTTTGGCAAAACATAACTTTTGGTTACAGAAATATTAGAAAGGCAAAAGAACCTTTGCACATCATTTTTGTACTTTGCCGCATTGGAGGCGCGATGCCTGTGATGCGGCTCTTTTTTTGCCTTTACGCATGTAGTTTTATCGTAAAAAGGAGGCTAAAAACACACGTGCGCATATCGCAAAAACTCCGGGCCACCAAATTTAAATTCCGACGCATCTAATTTAAATTACATGGCCCGGAGTTTTTAACAAGATGCCTTGGAGTTTTTACGGGAGCTAATCTGCGGAAAATCAGAAAAAGAATGTTAGAAAATATATGGCTTTCAAAAAATATCACTACTTTTGCACCTCGATTGTTAACAACATAAACCAAACAACAAACAGAAAAAATCATGAGAAAAATTGTGTTTTTCATCGCTGTCTTGGCAGCAACCGTAAATTCATTCGCTCAATCTGAAGTTGGAAGCTTCTCCTTGACTCCGAAAGTATTCTTCAATGCTACGAACCTCATTAGTGATGATCTCACAAACGAGTACACTTTTGAAGGATTTGACAGCAAATTGGAAGCAAAGCCCGGATATAAAGCTGGATTTGCTATCGGTGCAGAAGCAGGCTATCAAGTGGCCAGCAAAATCGCCATTACCGCCGGTCTTATCTACTCTGTGCAAGGTTTTCAGAGAGGCGAGAGCTTGGAATACAGCGATAAAATTTTGTCCATCGAAGACAATGGAAAAGTTACGCTTGGCTATTTGAACGTTCCCATACTTGCAAACTTCTACATCTTCAAAGGTTTTGCTGTTAAGGCAGGTATTCAGCCCGGTTTCCTTTTGTCTGCAAAAAGAAAAGATGATGTAACAGGCAAGTACGCAGCTGCTGGCATGAGCAAGCACAAGACTGTAGATATTAAGGAACATTGCAACACCGTGGACTTCTCAATTCCCGTTGGCTTGTCGTATGAATTCAAAAACGGCATAGTTATTGACGGCCGCTACAACATTGGTTTGACCAACGTCTCAAAAGATGACGATGTTAAAGCCACCAATAGCGTTTTCCAGATTGGTGTAGGCTACAAGTTCAACCTCTAAAAAAACTTTGTCAAAGGTTAGAGTCTACCCTCCACAGGTAAGAAAAACAATCTGCCGCCCCGTCGTGAAAATCTCATGGCGGGGCGGATTGTTTTGCGTTGACGCGTAGTTGGGAGTGCTTGGGCGCGCTGCCACATGGGATTTCCGGAAAACGGCGAAAGGAATGGTCGCAATTGTAAGAAATCTGCGCTGTAACACAGGCTTTTTTGTTAAAATTAGGTGGTTAGGGCGATTAACAAGTTCTCAAGTTTTGATATTTTCACGCATTTTCGCATATTTGTAAATTGGAAAGGCGAAAACCGCCGGCAATGTTCGCGCATTGTTAAAGTAAAGAAAACGTATACTCTACTATAATCCATGAAAAAAATCCTTTTAGCGCTGTTTGCCCTCGCGTTTGTAACATTGGGCATGGTATCTTGTACCGACAATGTCGATGATTCCAACATGTATGTCTTCACCGGGAAATCTTTGGCCGATTATGTTAAAGAAGACCCCGATTTGAGTTATTATTTTTTCATGCTGCAACACGCCAAGAGCGGCAAAAAAGGCTCCACCATGGACCATCTGCTCGAAGCCCGCGGTAATTATACGGTTTTTGCGCCTACAAATGCAGCCGTGCAGCACTATCTCGACTCCATCTTCTCAACTCCCAACTACGATATCAACCAAACTCCCGACTCCGTGGCCCAGGATATCGTTTTCAACAGTATAATTGATTGCGAAAGCAACGAGGCGTACAAAACAACTACGTTCCAGGAAGGAACATTCGATTACAAAACAATGGCCGACCGCTTTGCAACCGTAAGTTTCGGCACGAACGACAGCACAGGCAAGGTAAGGATTTTCATAGATGCCTTCTCGGAAATCACAAGTTCCGACAACGAGGCCGAAAATGGCTGGATGCACGTCGTAGACCGCGTGGTGATGCCATATTCAAGCACCTTGCCCGACCTTATTGCGAGCCAAGACAATCTGCAAATCTTCTCAAGATTACTTCTCGCCACGCATTGGAGCGACAGTCTCACATTAATCCGCGACGAAGAGTATGAAAGCCGCGACCTTCCCTCGCGAGTGCAAACTCCTACGATGAACGCAATCGTTCCTCAGCACAGATATTACGGATATACCGCCTTTGTTGAACCCGACTCCGTGTTGTGCGACCGCTGGGGCTTGCAATTAGAATATGAAGGCAGCGGAATTTCAAATTGGAGCAGTATAATCGAAAAAATAAGCGCTATCTGCCAAACCTATTACCCGAATGCGAAAGATCCCGACCTTACAAGTTCTGACAATGCCGTGAATCAATTCGTAGCATATCACCTTGTGAAAGGCGCGATGTCTTACAACAAACTTGTGATACACTACAACGAAGTTGGCTATGCCTATACAAACCCCTCGAAACTTGGTATAGACAAAATGCAATACTGGGAAACGATGGGCAAATACCCGCGCCTTTTAAAAATGACCGAAGGCAAGCAAACCGACGGCAAACGTTTGAACCGCTATGTCTCGGAATATGATTGGGATACCTATGACGAAATTTCTGTGCCGCGTCCCGGTATTCTCGTGAACGCAGACAATGGCAAACGCGACATACAAGCGCTCAACGGCTTCTATTATCCCATTAGCGATGTGCTTTGGTATGACGACGACGTGCCGGGCAAGGTGCTCAACGAGCGTATTCGTTTCGATGTGCTCTCACAGCAGCCAGAACTCATGACTAATGGTTTGCGCGCACTGCCCAATACAAACTACTATTACATTTACGACGGTTTTTGCGACGGAATACGTTACACCGACGAGACACAACTCACGCTTCTCGAGGTATATGGTCTTTCCGGAAACCGCGCATTTGAACAAGACGAACCCTTCTTCGAAGGAAACTATGACGTGATATTCAAACTACCTCGTGTGCCCAACGACGGAACATACGAATTGCGCGTAGCAGTAGGCAACGGAAGCAACTGCGGTATGATGCAAGTTTACGTAGGCTCCGACCGAAACAATCTTCCCGCCATTGGTCTGCCGGTTGATATGCGTTATGATGAAAACACCGAGCGCATAGGTTTCTTCATCGACGGGGACGACAAGGAAGAAAACCTGCGCCTGGAGAGAAACATGCGCAACCACGACATAATGAAAGGCACAAACTGCTACGGCAGTGCCAACTCAGCAGGAACGACAGGCGGCCGAAACGACGGCTTTGCGCTCCACAAGCTCCGCCATATCATATACCGTGGTCATGTAGACCCGTCGCAGACATACTATGTGCGTTTCAAGGACGTGCTCACCAATCCTGCGGCAAACTTTGACATCGATTATATGGAATGGGTGCC
>CAVFYC010000031.1:0-25208 GCA_963626585.1 Christensenellaceae bacterium Phil1
TTGGTAGAAACTTTTGTGGATTAGATGCGGCGGAATTTAAATTTGGTGGCCCGGAGTTTTTGCGAGATGCCGTGTAGTTTTTTGCGCGGCTGATATTGAAAAAACATAATCGGGTATTGGGAAAACATAATCGGGCTTGCATCAAACGAGATGCAAGCCCGACATGGATTTTATAGGCTAAAATTTATTTCAAACCTTTGAGACCCGTATAGGCAAAGGCTATGTGGCCCGGGATAAGCCCGGTGGTTGCTTTCCACTTGAGCTTGCCGTCGATAGAATAGCAAAGCAATTCGCCGGGGTTCTTGTAGTCTTTTGCATCACAGATAAAGATTTCCTTGCTTTCGCCATTTACGGCTATGCCATAGGGCGAAGAAATTTGTGCGCCTGTTCCGTCGGTGATGAAACCTTGTGTCGAGAGTGTTTTGGCCTTTATGTCGTAGAGGGAATAGGAGTTGGTTGCCTCGTAAGTGGGCGCCTTGTATTCCACGCCTATTATATAAAGTTTGTCGCCCGATGTAGCAAACGATGAAACGCGTGTGTCGATAGAATCACTCAATGCCGCAGTTTTTGTGTCGATTACATAAACTTTTGAACTTACCGTAGAGTAGTTTCCGGTGGATATCACATAGAGGTTGTCGTCTTTGTCGAGCACTACCTTGCCGAGATTCAGTCCTGCGTCGATTGTCTTTTCCACGGTCATTGTTTCGGGATTGATTACGCTCACTGTGTGTTCATAGTTGGGGTACATGTATCCGCCCGAGTTGGCTACGAATAATTTCCCGTTGGCATATGCGATGCCTTCGGGCTGATATCCTACGCTCACCGTGCTTTCCACTGAGTTTGTCTTGAGGTTTACTTTGAACACCGAGCCTTTGGTGGTTTTCGATGTCTGGTCTGTTGGGTCGCTATACGAGGAAACGTAAGCATAGTTGCCGTTGAAGGTGATGAAACGGCAGGAGGGAATTTCAATAGATGCCTCGTGTTTTCCCGTCTTTGCGCTCATCACTTCAATGAGGTTTGAGTTGTTTATCACAGCATACACCTTGCCGTTGTAGATCTGAATATCATTTCCTACATCACCAAGTCCAAGTTTAACGTCGGGGTTTATCGTTGGGAAAAGGTTGAGGTAAAATTTTCCGCTGGTGTAGTCGTAATAATCGATAGAGGCTTTGTTTGTGCCCATCGCGCCTTCGTTGAGCACCCAGATGCCTTTCTCGCTGATGTTCTTCTGTGCTGTGCCTACTTGTGTGCCTGTGATTTCGATTTTCGGCGTTGTGTCGTCGTCGGAGCAGGCTGTGAATTGAAACGCTGCGCATATCAGTAATGCGGCAGCGGCACTTAAACGTGCCATTCTCTTGAAACTTTTCATTTGCTATAAGTTTATTAATAATGTGATTTTATAATTTCTTCCTGGCATGGGATAACATCTCACCACGTCGTAGTGGCGGTTTAAAATATTGTTCACCGCGAGCGAAATGCGTGCGTCGACGTTTGAAATGCATAGGTCGCGGTTTACGGCAAAATCGTTGATGTAGTAACTGCGTATGTAGTTGGCGGGAATGTTTGCGCTCCCGTCGTAGCGGTGTCCGGTGTAGAGAAAACTATAGTTCGCGCTCCATTTTCTCCAGGCCATATCCGCCACTGCCGATGCCGAATGTTTGGGAATGTAAGCTATCTGCCCTTTGTAGTAAGGGCTGCTTTTGTCGGAACAGTCCATGGCGCGCTGCCAGGAATAGGTGGCTTTCGCCCCGAGACGCACCTCGCCAAAACTCCATGCGCTCTCAGCTGTCGCATCAACCCCGTGGGTGATTACTTTCCCGAGGTTGACCATCGTCCATCTGAACTGGTTGGTCGTGGGTACGGCTATTATTTTTTGTGTAATGCGGTTGGTGTAAACGTCGGCCTTTATCGTGAGTGCGCGGAGCGTTTTGTTTTCTCCTGGCATGCTCCACGACACGCCGCCGTCGATTTGCGAAGCGTATTCGGGCTTTAAGTTTGAATTTCCAATGAAGGTATAGTACAAATCGTTGAGTGTTGGTACGCGGTAGGAGCGTTTGACGAAAGCTCTCAGCGTAAGTCCGGGCACGAATGTCGGACGCCATGCAAACGACAATGCGGGGGTGAGCCCCGTATGTGCCGACGATTTACCTCCGTTGTGGTTTGTGGCGCGGTTGTCAACGTGTGTGAGCAATGCGTTTCCCTGTATTTCCGTTCTTCCGAGCCTTGCGTTTATAGCTGCCGCCGCATATATGCTGTTTCTTACGGGCTTTGCGAAATTTTTCAAGTCAGCCCGAAGGGCGTCAAATGCGTAGTCGGCGGAGAGAGATGCCTGCAATTTTTCCGAGAAGTCGTATTTGTTTGCCGCCGAAAGGTAGACGCCGCTCTGATGATAGTGGTTGTCCACATACATTGCGCCCTGGTCGCGACGGGAGTCGTAGAGATAATGCAGGTAGTCGTATGAAAGTTTTCCGTTGACAAGCAGAGAATATTTTCCGAAGCGTTTCCGCAGCATGCCTTGCGCAAATGAATTCACGTCCCTCTGGCGGTCGATGTGTGATAGGCGGTTTCTTACGATTGCGCCCGGCAGTCCGCGCCGCGAAGAGTATATGTAGCCGCGCGCTTTCCAGTTGCCGTTTGAAATATGTCCGAACAAAGTTGCTTCGCCACGCACCACTGTGATATCGCCGTTCTTTCTTGTGGCTGTGGTGTCGTATCCGCCGTCGAGGTGGTAGCGGTATTTGTAGCGTCCGGTTGATGTGAGCCAGGCCACGTTGGTTTGCAGTGAAATTTTGCGGGATATTTTTTGCTCCCAAAGCAGTTCGGGTGAAAACGTGCCGAAAGAGCCGCCGCTCAATATGGCCCGCAGGTTGTAGGGCTTGCCGTTGAATTCGGGCTGTCGTGCTATGATTTCCACGCTTGATGCCGAGGCGAAGCTGCGTGCAGGCTTGAAGATGTTGCCGTTCCCGCCGTTGCTCAACACTATGCCGCCTACATTTGCGAGCGAAAGCTTTCCGAGGTCAACGATGCCGTTTTGCGCGTTTGTTATCTCCGTTCCGTCGTAAACTACTGCGGTATGTTCGGTGCCCATGCTGCGCACGTTTACGGTTTTCAGGCCACCTATTCCGCCGTAGTCTTTGAGTTGCACGCCCGAGAAGAAACGTATTGCGTCTGCCACGCTGTATGCGGCCGCCTGTCTCAGGTTTTCGCCGCTTATGGTCTGCACGGCGTTGATATCGCTGGCTTTGCGCTGCGCGCTCACCACCGTTTCGCGCAAATGTTGCGGGCTTATGGTGTCGCGCGGTGCTGCATTCTCTTGCGCCATTGCGCCCGAGAATGTGATAAATGCCATACAAACCGTGAGTGTCTTCATCTGTTTCGCCTTGCAAACGTTGGGCTCGGGGAGAAACAGTATATGCACAACAACATTGGCAATGTCGGTTGAGTTGCACTGCCTATCGGGGAGTGCTGCGGGCATTCCCTCAATACGTTGTATGCTCCCGTCTCTCGCAGGTGCCTACAATATGGGACTGTGGCAGGTCTTCCGGCTCGCCATTCCCCACACCTTCTCACAGCCTCGGGCTGCAATGGCTTTCACATCGGTGATGCGGTGGAGAATTACCTTTTATGGCATGACGAAAGCGCATGCGGCGCATTTCGAAAGGCACACGGCAACGGGATTGTGCGGGATTCTCACCCGGCTTCCCTTTTAATCACGCCCGGAATTGCTTCTGGCGTGAACCACAGCCGTTGCAAAATTACGCATAATTGACGGAACAATATGTTTGCGGCACAATAATCTTTGAAATACGGAGATGTGGTTACACTGATAGCATAGCAGAACGAACAGTTAGAAGTTCATTTTGTAAACATTGGTTTCCTTTCGCTCAAATCCCGCGCTCGCGTAAAGTTTGTTGGCTTCCGTGCGTGTGGGGCGCGAGGTGAGCATAAGGGTAACGCCTCCCATTTTCCCGGCAAAGGCAATGGCGTGCTCCACCAACGCTCTCCCGATGCCTTTGCTGCGATGAAGGCTGTCCACCACCACGTCTTCAATCCAAGCCTTTGCGCCGCTGGGCGAACGGTATGTGCAAAGGGTGAGCATTCCGGCGGTTTCGCCGTTTACCGAGGCGAGAAACAGATGGGTAGCGTCAGATTCTACGATGCTTCTGAGGTTTTCCGGGGAAAGTATGTGCCCTTTGGTGGAAAGTTGCGCGAGCAGGCGGTTGATTATAGCCAGATGTGTTTCGTCGGCGGTGGTGAGTTCAAAAATCTTTGTCGTTTCCATAAGAAATCATAGTGCTTACAGGTGAAACTCCGGCAAAGATACGTGCATTTTATTGCTTTTGCAATAGTCGTGGCGGGGCTTTGCGCATGCTTCGTTTGCCTTGGGAAAAATGTGGCTGCCGATGCCGTTTTTACGAGATGCGTTGTAGTGAAAAACTCCGCCGCATCTAATTTTTACGAGATGCGTCGGAATTTAAATTTCATGGCCCGGAGTTTTTCCGCCATGCGCAGCAGTTTTTTCGGCATCAAAACTGCGTTTTCTTCTGACCGTTTTTAATCTGCACGATATGCATTGCGAGATACAAGAAAGCCCCGCAAGGTTGGCTTGCAGGGCTTGGAGTTTTGCTTGTTCTGTATCGGAAAACCGTTTACTTCTTTGTAGTGGTTTTCTTGGCAGTAGTAGTTTTTTTAGTTGTAGTAGTCTTTGTTGTGGTAGTGGTTGTCGTTGTTGCGTATTGCGCAAGCGGTTGGTAGTTTTTCAGCACCGTGGGCAATTCTTTCTCGATGTCGGAAATACGGCGTGCGTCGCTCGGGTGAGTGCTTGCTATCTCGGGCACGCTCGAAGTGGACGAAGACGACATTTTCTTCCAGAAAGTCAAAGCAACTTGGGGATTGTATCCGGCGAGACGCATGAAAACCAATCCGATATTGTCGGCCTCGCTCTCATGTTTGCGCGAGAAGGGGAGTATAACGCCGTAGTTTGCTCCGAGGCCGTATACCTGACCTGCGATTTGCTGCACTGCTGCGCTTTTTCCCGAAAGTGCGGTGCCCAAGATGCTGGATCCGTATTGCGCAAGTACTTGCTGGCTCATACGTTCATTGCTGTGTTTTGCCACGGCATGCGCCACCTCGTGTCCGAGCACCACTGCCAGTTCGTCGTCGGAGGATATGATTTTCATAAGCCCCTCGTAAACCACGATTTTACCGCCCGGCATGCAAAAAGCATTGAGTTCGCTGTTTTCTACAAGGTTGAATTCCCACGAAAAGTCGTTTATCTCGCTTGCTGCGCCGTTGCTTTTAAGATATGCCTCGGTTGCAGTTGCAATTCTCTTGCCCACTCTTTCCACCATAGCGGTTTGCTGTGTGTTAGAACTCTTTTTCGCCGATTTCATATAGGTTTGGTATTCCGTGAGGCTTGATGTCAGCACTTCGCTGTTGCTCACGATGTTCAATTGCTTGCGTCCCGTAACCGGAACAGAGGAGCAGCCGGCGAGAATTAACGCTGCCGTTGCCACCAGAAAAAGACATTTCTTCATTTGCTTATGTGTTATTTGTTTCTTCCCGCACAATGTCGCGCGGAATTACTTTGCAAAATTGCTAATATTTTCCGAAATGAGTATCATTTGGGGTATCAATATGCGCATATCGCAAAAAGGTCGCAACGCGTAGGCTGTGCTGCGCATTCCGACCTTTGGGGTTTGTGTCGTGATACTTAGAATTCAAAAGTAATGTCCGCTCCAAAACGACAAGGTGCCGCATGCTGCTCATAACCTCGGTTCATGGATTCAAAATAAAACACGTTGTAATGCGAATTGGTGAGGTTTTTTGCCCACACGTCAAGCTTCGCGAATTTGAAATCCCCTGTGATGTGTGCGCCGAGGCATGCGTAGAAATTTTGCCACGCCGTGTTTTCTTCTGTCCAGTATATCCGTCCCGCGCCGGTGAGGTTTGCGCCGAACGATATGGCTTGCAGAATTTCCGATTTCAGAGGCTGCGTGTAATTCGCCGCAAGGCTCATGTTGTGCATCGGCACAAAGGGAACATACTTGCCCTTGTAGTTGGTTTTTCCGTTGTTGTAGTCGCGAAATTCCGAGTGGGTGAAGCCGTAGGAAGCCGACAAATCGAGCCTACCTCCGACAAGCGACGAACGAAGTCCGAGCTCCGCCCCACAGCATGCGCTTCTCCCCGCATTTATCATCTGTCTGCCGAGCCCGTTGACCGAGAAGCGCGAAATTTGCTGGTTGTTCGTCGACATGTAAAACACTGCCGCGTCGATTTGGAGCGCATGTCGCAAAAGATTCAAGTGTGTTCCGAGTTCGTAGTTCAAGGAATATTCCGGTTTGTAGCGCAGGGATTTTGCACCCGGGGCGTTTATGTCGGGAATATTGCTGTTCACGTTTTCTTTTAATTCGGTAAACATTTTGCGGAGTGCCTCGTTTTTTGCATTGTCTATGAGGTTCTGGAAAATTGTGCCGCATTCGTTTTTCACTCCCCGCATCATGTCGCCTTGCATCTGCGTCTGCGCGAGTTCTGAGCACATTTGTATATTGTATCCGCCCGAGCGAAATCCTTTTGAGAAGGAGAAATAAACGTTTCCCATGCGGTTTGCGAAATTGTATTGCAGGGCGGCTTTTGGCAGGAGTTGTATGTAGTCGTCCTTGCGTGCGCCGCAGACCACAGGAGATGCCGTGAGTTTTGCGGGGGCGCTCATCGTGGTGGAAAATTGGTAGTTAATGTTTCCGCCTTGCATGTTGTAGTTCAAACTGTGGTGCTCCATGTCGAGCCTTAGTCCGAGTGTAAGTGAAAGTCGCTCGGTAAATAAATCTTTTATTGTGCTTTGGTGGAAAAGCGCATAGTTTGTAACGGGGGTGCGAAACCAGCCGCGGAATGTCATGGAGGGGTCGGTGAGCGCGAGGTTAAGGTTGATTTTCGTAGGCTGGTGGGTGTTGGGATTTTCCTGTGAGATGGTGGGCAGCACATGTGCGAAATTGTTGTTCAGCATGTCCATTCCGTCTTGATGAAACGAGACGGGCGTTTCGGTGTGTTGGTTCTGGTGCATAAAGAATAGCCCGGTGCTGCTTTGCCAACGGCTGTCGTTTGTTGTTTTATAGGTAAGTTCTTCGCTTATGGCTTGATTGCGCTGCCGTTGTCCCAGGGTGTAAATGTCGGCTGCGAGGAAATCCTGGTCCATAATCATTCTGTCTTGAAGGAACTGCCATGAAGTAACCGACGAGAGCGTAGCGCGTTTTAATTTATACTCACCTGCGAGCCCTGCGTTCCAAAGGTTGCGGCGGTAGCGTCCCTCTTGGTTTGCCGTTAGTTTGCCGATATATTGCGGATATGCCTCTTCGGTTTTGGTTGCGGCGGTTTGGCCGGTGTAGTAGTAGGGATAGGCGCCCTGGTCTGTGTAGTTGTAGTTGAGTTGCAGGTCGAGCGACAGACGTTTCACCGGTTTGTAGACAGCGCGCAGCCTTGCGCCCGCTTCTTTTGCGTCGTCGGCTTTTTTCCCGGTGGAGTCGTTGCGGAAGAATCCGTTTTCGCCCGAATAGTATGCGCCGGCGGAGAAAGCGAACTGGTCGTTGACTTTATGGCGCGTAACGGCGGAGATTCTTCGTCCCGTGGTGCGTCCCGTGGCTCCTATATTAATTGTAGTGCCTTGCTTGCGCATGGGGTCGGTGGTGAACACGCGCACAATTCCGCCCATTGCGTTTCGCCCGTAGAGCGTGGATTGCGGACCGTTGAGCACGTCGATGCGGTCGATGTCGAGCATAAAAAAATCGAAAGCGCTTTTGTCGGCGCACGGCATGTTGTCAACATACAGCCCCACGGCGGGACTGTTGATGCGCGACCCTATGCCGCGTATATACACTGCGCTTGTCATGCGGCTGCCATAGTCGGGAATGAAAAGGTTGCGGGCGTGGCTCGTGAGATTCTTCATGGAGTTGATGCCAAGTTCCTTCAAATTGTCGCGCGAGAAGAGCGTAACCGATGCAGGTTGCTCCCTGAGCTTGAAGTTCTCTTTTGGCGAAGCCACCACAACCACTTCCTCAATGTCGATAACCCTTGCCGAATCTACGGGCTGCGGGTTGGAATCGTTGGGTAGGGCAAAACTGTGGGATAACGTGAGGCATGCGGCTGCCAAGGTTGCAGTATATTTGTTCATATCTTGATGAAGCGTTTTTTAATCGGGTGCAAAATTATACCAAGTGCCTTTTGCCGGCAATCCTCATTTGTTATGAAAAGTACGGGGTTTGCGATGCGAAAATCCTTGCTGGCTTGTCGTAAAAACTCCGCCGCATCTAATTTTTACGAGATGCGTCGGAATTTAAATTTCATGGCCCGGAGTTTTTGCGAGATGCGTTGTGGAAAAAACAAAGCGGTAATTCGTTTTGGAATTACCGCTTGTAGTTTTGATAATAAGATGATTGGCTTATACGAGGTGCGCCACCAATTCGCGGCGGTCGCCATAGAGAAGATCGATTATCGGGATTTCAATCATGGTGTAGCAACCCGGAGCCTGGCGCATGGCTGCTCGTGCACTACACACGAGTATCTGGCCTGTAAGAGCAGGGTTGTTGATGCGCATATTGAACTCGAAAAGTTGGTTTTGCGTCTTTCCGCTCACACCTTTACGGGTTAGGTTCACCCCATGTCCCATATCGATCACATCATCTACGCATGCCACTTGCTGCACATGCGTTTCGTCGTTCACGAAATACGGGTCGGTCTTGATGTCGTGCTCCACAGTCTTGAAATCAGCCCCTTCCTCAAGTTCCACATACACCATGCGGCGGTGCAGGCTCGTTCCTATTGGAATTGTCATTGACAATGCAGCCTTCACGCCCTTTATGGCTTTAACGGCAACCGTATGTCCCATGCTCATGCCCGGACCGAAATTGGTGTAGGTCAAACCTTTGGGAGCTATTGCCTGGAGCATGGCGCGCACAATGCTGTCGGTGCCCGGATCCCAGCCCGCCGAAATTATGCTCACGGCCTTGTGGGCTTTGGCAACTTCGTCGAGATTGTCGCGAAGTGCCGGAATTTGCGTGTGGATATCGAAGCTGTCAACCGTATGTATGCCGAGAGCAAGATATTTCTTGGCATTTTCCTCAACCTTGCGCGAGGGAGTGGCAAGAATAGCCACGTCCACCTTGCCAAGCTCGGTGATGTCTTTCACTACCTTGTATCCCGCAAGACTTGCAGGCTTGTTCTCACTTCCGTTGCGGCGTACAATTCCGGCAATCTCAAAATCGGGAGCCGTTTCAAGGGCTTCCAACACATAATGGCCGATATTGCCGTAACCAACCACCGCTGCTTTAATTTTATCCATAATGTTAGTTTCAATTGTTTTGTGATTTCTCGATACGAAAATAGTTTTTCTGCAAGACATAACGGTTATCATAAAGACGAAATCTGACATTGCGCGTTCAAAATACCCACTTGTGCGGATAAAATTTGTGATAATTCCGTATCTTTGTAAAAAGATTAATTTAGGAATAAAGCGCGAAAGAAGCAACTCCGCCCTGCTGACGGGAACAAAGCCTCTGAACGCCTCCGAAACAGAGATATGAATATCACCGAACTGCTAAAAAACAACGGCTCCACAGCTTTTTCGTTTGAAGTGTTGCCGCCGCTCAAAGGCAAAGGGCTCGACACTATAAACAAAACGATAGAAACACTGCGGGAGTTTGACCCAAAATATATTAATATCACCACGCATCACAGCGAAGTGTATTTCCGCGACGCGGGAAACGGACTCTATCAGGCCGAACGCCTGCGTCGACGTCCGGGAACTGTGGCCGTGGCTGCGGCAATACAGAACAAATACGGCATACCCGTTGTGCCGCATATCCTGTGCAGCGGATTTACGAAAGAAGAGACTGAATACGTGCTGATAGACCTTCAGTTTCTCGGAATAACCAACCTGCTTTTGCTGCGCGGCGACAAAGGACGCGACGACAAGCGTTTCCGTCCCACCGAGGGCGGATATGCCCACACCACCGACCTGGAAAAACAAGTGAACGACTATAACAACGGGAAATTCCTCAACGGCGAGGATATCGAATTCATCGGCGAGAAATTTTCCTACGGCGTGGCGTGTTATCCCGAAAAGCACGAGGAAGCATCAAATATGAAGAGCGACATGGAATACTTCAAGCAGAAAGTGCAACTCGGCGCAGGATACGGAGTAACACAGATGTTCTACGACAATTCCAAGTACTTCGCATTTGTGGAAGCCGTTAGGAAAATCGGCATAACCGTTCCAATCATTCCGGGAATAAAGCCCTTCACAAAACTATCGCAACTCAGCGTGATTCCGCGCACATTCCATTGCGATTTGCCCGAAGATTTCGTGAACGAAGCGGTGAAATGCAAAAACGACGACGAAGCAAAGGAATTCGGCGTGGAGTGGGGGATAGCCCAGTGCCGGGAACTGATGAAACACGGCGTTCCGAGCATACATTTCTACACTATGGGGGCTTCGGAAAGCATACGCCGTATAGCCAAGGAGATATATTGAACGAAAAATCAGCATGAAATTCAGCGAGGTAGTGGGGCAGACGGAAACTTGCAGGCGGTTGCTTTTGCAGGTTAAGGAGAACCGTGTGGCGCATGCCCAATTGTTTTGCGGCGCAGAGGGAAGCGGTAAATTCGCCATCGCACTTGCCTACGCCAGCTACCTGCTTTGCAAACACCCCGACGAATATGATATTTGCGGAACATGCCCGGCGTGCGTAAAAACACGCATACTCGAACACCCGGACCTGCATTTCATTTATCCTACAATAAAGAGCGAAACCTGCCAAAGCTATTTCAAAAAATGGAAATCCATGGTGGAGCGTTCGCCATACTTCTCGCTCGACACTTGGCTCGATGAAATGGGCGCGGAAAAGGAGCAGCCGCTGATTTATACAAAGGAAAGCGAAATAATACAGCAGAAACTTATGCTCCATTCAAGCGAAGGCGGACGCAAAGTGGTTATCGTCTGGCTTCCGGAGCGTATGAAAGAAGACGCGTCAAACAAAATGCTCAAACTCTTTGAGGAACCGCCAAAAGGAACGGTATTCCTGCTTGTGAGCGAGGAGCCCGAAAAACTTCTGCCCACTATCGTAAGCCGCATGCAGCGTTTCATCGTTCCGCCAATCAGTATGGACGATATGAAAAGCGCCCTCGTTTCCCACCACGGCATAGATGAGCAGGAAGCCGCACGCATCTCGAGACAAACAAGAGGCAACTACGTTGAAGCTTTGAGCGTACTTCAGAGAAACGCCGACGAAGATCTTTTTTACGACGAGTTCGTCTTTTTGATGCGTATGGCTTATATGCGCGACATAAAGAAACTTCTTGAATGGAGCGAGCAAGTTGCGGGCTGGGGAAGGGAACGTCAGAAAAGTTTCATCGACTATGCGCTGCGCCTTGTGCGAGAAAATTTCGTCTACAACCTTCGCACGCCCGCCATTAACTATATGAACCAAAAAGAAAGTGGCTTCGCAACCAAATTCGCACGGTTTATAAACGAACGTAACGTGATAGGGTTTATGCAGGAACTCGAACACGCCGCAAAAGATATATCACAAAACGCAAATTCAGGCATTGTGCTTTTCGACTTTGCGATGAAAGTCATAATACTCATACACAAATAAGATATAAAAACGACTACGTAATATGCACGACAATATAGAAAACGACAATTTCCTTCCCTGCGGAAAACTTCGCGGACTTTGTACCGCCGGAGTGGGACCTCAGGACAAACAACTGAATACCTACGATTATTTGGCCGATGTTCCGGGCAACAACGACACTACCGATTTGGTTGAGGTGCAGTTTAAGAATACCCGCAAGGCTTATTTTCACAACAGCAACAAACTTCCGCTCGTCAAAGGCGATATGGTGGCGGTGGAAGCTTCGCCGGGGCACGATATAGGTACCGTTACGCTCACCGGACAACTCGTGCCGTTGCAAATGAAAAAGGCTGGGCTGAAGCCGGGAACGGAGATAAAACGAATTTACCGCAAGGTGCGCGAAGTGGATATTGAGAAATTTCACGAGGCAAAGGCTTTGGAACACGAGACAATGATTCGCTCGCGTCAGATAGCCAAGGAACTGGGTTTGCAGATGAAGATTGGTGATGTGGAATACCAAGGTGATGGAAACAAGGCCATATTTTATTATATCGCCGACCAAAGAGTGGATTTTCGACAACTGATCAAGGTTTTTGCCGAAGAGTTCCGGGTGAGAATAGAAATGCGCCAAATCGGAGCAAGACAGGAAGCGGGACGAATCGGAGGCATCGGGCCGTGCGGCAGAGAGCTTTGCTGCGCAACATGGATGAAGAATTTTGCTTCGGTATCCACTGGAGCGGCGCGTGTACAGAACATTTCTTTAAATCCACAGAAGCTCGCGGGGCAGTGCGCCAAACTAAAATGCTGCATGAACTATGAGGTGAACACCTATGTCGAAGCTATGAAAAAATTGCCGGGACGTGATGTTACCCTTGACACGATTAGCGGCACTTACATGCTTTTCAAAAGCGATGCCCTCGCAGGTCTGCTTACCTATACCACAGATCGTGCCACTGCTTCCAATCTTGTTACCATCACAGCCAAACGTGCTTTCGAGGTGCTGGCTATGAATCGCCACGGGGAGAAGCCTGATAAACTTGACGAGGGTTCTGATGCAAGCGTTGTGGTATCTACCGATTTGGCTGAGCAAGATAGTTTGACCCGTTTCGACAAAGCAAAATCGCGCAAGAAGAAACATCGCAAGCCGCGCCCGCAGAATTCGCGCCCCGAGCGTGGTCAGGGAGGTGCAAAGCCTGGCAGAAGAAATGAAGGGGGGAAGAATTAAGACTCTTTGCCTTGCAGTTTTTTGCTTGGCGCTTGTGGCATGCACACGGTCGGTTGTGATGCATTCCTACCGCAACATTCCTGCCGAGGGGTGGGAGCAGAGTGATTTGTTATCCTTTGCCGTTGACACGGTGAGGGAGAGCGGAACGCTGCAAATGGATATCGGAGTGCGCACAACCAATGATTTTCCCTACCAGAAGCTATGGATTGCGGTTGATACCGAACTTCAGAATCCCGACACGGCTTTTACGGATACTTTGGCGTGTATGTTTGTTGACGAAAACGGCTTGAGAAACGGCAAAGGTACCGACACTTACCAATATGATTTCCATCTTGGCGAAATAGAATTGCAGAAGGGGCAGACGGGGCGGTTTGTAGTGCGCCACATAATGCGCAGGGAAATAATTCCGGGCGTTTGCAATATCGGCGTGCGCCTTTACAAGTAACAGATGCCTCTTGTCATGCGTCGCCTTTCGTTTTTCAAAGTTTTTTTTCCCTTTGCGTTTTTTCTGTTGCTGCTTTCCGGCTGCCGCAAGTTTGAATACCACCCTTATGACGGGCGTATAAGCGGGCAGACGGGCATTAACGCGCGCAATATATCTAAAATAGAAGAAACTTGCCGGGGCAAAGATTCTATTTGCTTTGCTGTGATTAGCGACACACAGCGTTTTTACGACGAGACAAAGGACATGGTGAGCGCGATAAACTCTATGGATAGCGTGGACTTTGTTGTAAATCTCGGCGACCTCACTGATTTTGGAGAGACAAAGGAGTTTGTAATGATGCGCGACGTGCTTGGCAAACTCGCGAAGCCTTACGTTTGTTTGATAGGCAACCACGACTGCCTGGGAACGGGCAAACATGTGTTTCGCACCGTTTTCGGCGTGGAGAACTTTGCTTTCACGGCTGGCGCAACGCGTTTTGTTTGCATCAACACCAATAGCCGCGAATACGACTATACTACAGCGGTGCCCGATTTCTCATTCCTTAAAAACGAAACCGACAGTTTTCCGTCCTGTGCCGTAAATACGGTGGTCGCAATGCACGCTGCGCCGGGTTCAGAGCAGTTTGACAACAATATTGCCGAACTTTTTGAGGAGCGGATAAGGCGTTTTCCGAATCTTCTCTTTTGTCTCAACGGCCATGCCCATCATGTAACGTACGATGTCCTATTTGATGACAACGTTATATACTATGGTTGTGCCAATGCCGCCCGCCGAAGTATCCTTGTGTTCAAGGTGGGAAAAAACGGATATACTCGCGATGTGGTGGAAGTGTAGATTGTTTTTTCTCTCGGCTTTCTTGTTTATTTTTTGTCCCATGAAGTCGGCAGCGTGTGGCGAACTGTTGTCGGGAGATACCACGGTGGCGAAACGGCAGGCCGACAAATCTGCACGATATGAGCGCCGCGCTGCGCGGTTCATGCAATTCTGGCATTCTTTGACGCCCCGGCGCGTGGTGATACAGTATGCCGGCGGAATTGGCTTTGTTTCGGCAGGACTGGGGTGGGCTTACGGTCCGCGCAACTCGTGGGAAACCGATTTTATGCTCGGTTATGTGCCGCCGTATACCACCGGGCGCGGAAAACTCACCATTACTGCGCGCGAGACATACGTTCCTTTTGATTTCAGGATATACGATGCGGTTCGCATGCAGCCTTTGGCTTTGTCTATGTACCTTAATGTTATTACTGGGCACGAATTTTGGATGAGCGAGCCGGCGAGATATCCGCACAAATACTATGGCTTTTCGTCGGGAATACGTTCGGGGATTTCCCTTGGTCAGCGCTTGCATTTGCGCATACCTGCCGAAAAACGCCGCAGGTTCAACGACGTGATGTTCTACTACGATTTCAATGCATGCGATATCGACATCGCAGCGTTTGCAACAAACCATAGCGTGAGCCTGTGGGATATCGTGAACATTTCATTGGGTGTGAAGTTTACGGTGTTCTGACAAACGGGGCAATTCGCCGCAAACATTCCGAGCCACGACTGATACCAACAACATAAGGGCGCACCTTGATGCGCCCTTTGCTGTTTATATTTTAAGGAAGAGTATTTTACTTTGCGTCATCGGCATCGTTGCCGTTGTCTTTCTTGGCATCTTCAGGATCGTCTTCGTTGAGTCCTTTCTTGAAGCTGCGCACGCCTTTTCCCACACCTTTCATGAGTTCGGGAATCTTCTTGCCGCCAAAAAGAAGCAGCACTACAATTGCGATAATTACGAGTTCGGGCGTTCCTAGACCGCCGATGAGCATAGGTTGTATCATTGTTTATGTTTTTTTCTTGATTTCGAATACAAACTTAGGCAAAATATATCACTTACATGGTTTTGGAGTATTAAAAAACTGCAAATTGCAAATATTCCGGCGCATTTTGTGTGCTGCGCAGCCTATGGTTTCAAAACGCTTCAGCATGTCAAAAAAACTACAAGGCATCTCGCAAAAATTCCGACGCATCTAATTTAAATTAGATGCGTCGGAATTTAAATTAGGTCAGACATCGTTTCAGGGGCATGTTCCTGCGTTTTTAGCCAATGCCGTGCAGTTTCTGCAAGACACGCTTTTACAGGCGGTTTGCTGGAAAAATCTTAATTTTGCAGCAAACTTTTTTACAGACAAACTTGACATGGAAATAATTCTTCAACATTCCCTGAAAATTTGCGGCATTCGCCGTGCCGCCACATCAATAGCCGTGGCGCTGATATCGCTTCCCGTCTTTTCGCAAGGCACTGTTGCCGACTACAACAGGGCTTATTCCCTGCGCGCGAAGTTCAGCGGCGATTCCGTGTTCCATTGGGCGCAGTCCACGGCCTGGAGAGATTCGTCGCATGTGGTGCATTATCAGATTTCCACGCCCGAGGGGCGGAAATACATCGCATATGATGTTGACGCCAACGAGACGCGTACGTTTTCCAACCGCGAGGAATTTGAAAAAGCTATGAACATAAAACCGCGCCCTGCCTACAAACCGCAACTTGGAAGGCAACACCAACGCCATTGGATGGAGGTGGACGAAGAGAAAGAGCTTGTGGCGGTAACTTCGCCCGACGGAAAAAAAGAGGCATACGTCGAGGGATGCAATGTGGTGGTTCACGAAGTGGGCAGACCCTATACCGAAAAGCGGATACTCACCATGGACGGAACGCTTGCCAACTATTATTCAAACAGAATAGTCTGGAGCCCCGACGCAAGCCACATATTTGTTTGCAAGCGCCGTCCCGTGGAAAAACGATACGTTTATTATGTGGAATCATCGCCTGCCGACCAACTTCAGCCCATTCTCCACAAACAGGAATACGCTAAGCCGGGCGACGAGTTGCCGCAGTTTCAGCCCGTGGTCATAGATGTTGCAACCGGCAAGAGAGTTGAGGCCGACATCAACCAACTTGCAAACCAATATTCCCTTGAATGGCAACAATGGACGGCCGACGGAAAAGAAGTTACCATGGAATACAATCAGCGCGGGCATCATGTTTACCGCCTTGTGGCTATGGACGCGAATTCCGGCAAACTTCGCACAATCGTGGAGGAACGTTCCGAAAAATTCGTGAACTATCCGCGCATCTGGAGGCAGTTTATAAGCAACGGCAAGCAACTTCTCTGGACAAGCGAGCGCGACAATTGGAACCATATCTACCTTTACGACGTGGAGAAGGCATGTGTTGTGCGCCAAATCACAAAAGGGGAGTGGTGTGTCAGGGAAATTCAATATGTTGACGAAGAAAAAGGCGAAATATTCTTTTCTGCTTGCGGCATGAACGCAAGCGAAGATCCCTACCTCATACATTATTATAAAATAGGCATGGACGGGAAAAACCTTGTGGCTCTCACGCCCGAAGAGGGCAATCATCATGCGGTTTATTCCCACGACCGGCGATATTTGGTGGACACTTATTCAAAAGTGGACCAAGCTCCCGTAACCGTGATACGCAGCGCGGAAAACGGAAAGCTCGTAAAAACGCTCGAAAAAGCCGACATATCAAAACTGCAAGCCTCGGGCTGGCAGGCGCCTGAGGTGTTCAAGGCAAAGGGACGCGACGGAAAAACCGATATATGGGGAATAATTCAGCGCCCAACGAATTTCGACGCTACGAGAAAGTATCCCGTGATAGAATATATCTATGCCGGGCCGGGCGATGCCTATACGCCAAAAGATTTTACGCCTTTCAACTGGAATATGACGGCTCTTGCCGAACTGGGATTTGTTGTCGTGCAACTTGACGGCATGGGAACAGCGTGGAGAGGCAAGAAATTCGAGGAGATATGCTGCAAAAATTTGAAAGACGCGGGATTTCCCGACCGCGAGCTTTGGATAAAGGCCGCCGCCAAGCGGTATCCAAGTCTCGATGCGGGCAATGTGGGGATATTCGGTGCGTCGGCGGGCGGACAGGAAAGCACCACGGCAGTTCTGCTCCACGGCGATTTCTACAAGGCAGCCTATAGCAGTTGCGGTTGCCACGACAACAGAATGGACAAGATTTGGTGGAATGAATTATGGTTGGGTTATCCCGTAGATTCAAGCTATGTGGAATGCAGCAACGTGGAGAATGCGCACAAATTGGAGCGTCCGCTAATGTTGGTTGTGGGCGAAATGGACGACAATGTCGACCCCGCGAGCACAATGCAGGTTGCAAATGCTTTGATCAAGGCAAACAAGAATTTTGAACTCGTTGTTCTGCCGGGTGTGCACCATACCATGGGCGAGAGTTTCGGTGAACACAAGCGTTTCGACTTCTTCGTGAAAAACCTTCTTGGAGTGGATCCTCCCAAGTGGAGCGAAGTGAAAGCGCAATAGCTTGTTGTTCAAGCAAAAACGGATATCCGGAAAATGGTATGAAATATGGCTTTTACGAGGTCAGACCTAATTTAAATTCCGCCGCATCTAATTTAAATTAGATGCGGCGGAGTTTTTGCGAGATGCCTTGTAGTTTTTCCGGCATCAAATATCCCGAAAAAAATAAGCGCATGCTTTTTGAAAAAGACGGGACATTTTGGGGAAATAAGCCGCAGATTGCTGCACGGATAGGCAGAAAAGAATTATTTTTGTAGTTCGTTTTTGCGCCACTTGCGAAGCATTCGTGCGCAGGCGCAATATAATTGAAAGACCAACGATTATGGAGCAGTTCATTCACGCCGCAGGCGTAAGGGTAAACAATCTTAAAAACATCACGGTGGATATTCCGCGCGACAAACTCGTGGTAATTACGGGGCTTTCGGGGTCGGGAAAATCCTCCCTGGCTTTCGATACACTTTATGCCGAAGGTCAAAGGCGCTATGTGGAGAGCCTTTCGTCGTATGCCCGTCAGTTTCTCGGGCGTATGGCCAAGCCCGACTGCGATTTCATAGACGGTTTGCCCCCCGCCGTAGCCATTCAGCAGCATGTGGCACAACGAAATCCCCGCTCCACAGTTGGAACGTCCACCGAGATATACGATTATCTCCGCCTGCTGTTTGCGCGCATCGGCAAGACATATTCGCCCGTCAGCGGGCTTGAAGTGCAACACGACACGCCCGCCAAAGTTGTGGAATGTGCGTTGCAATATGCCGAAGGTACCAAGTTCACCGTAATAGCTCCGCTCAAAGTGCGCGGCGGAAGGACATTGAAGGAACAACTGCTGATAAACGTGCAGCAAGGTCTGTCGCGCATCGACGTGGACGGCAAGGTGGTGAGCGCAGAAGAGTTTGCCAATTCGCCCGAAGCCGACACAGCCGACGCAGCAAGCCTTTTCACCGTGATTGACCGCCTGAGCGTGAGCAATACAAAGGAGGCCGTGTCGCGACTCACCGACTCCGTAGAAACGGCATTCTTTGAAGGCGACGGGGAATGCCTGCTTAGATTTTATCCCTCAAGGCTCATAAATCATTTCTCGGTTAGATTTGAAGCCGACGGCATTACATTTCAAGAGCCCGACGACAATATGTTTTCTTTCAACTCTCCCGTGGGCGCGTGTCCCGAATGTGGGGGAATTGGAATGACACTTGGAATAGACGAGAACCTAGTAGTTCCCGACAAGTCGAAGAGTGTTTACGACGGCGCGGTAGTTTGTTGGCGCGGCGAGAAGATGGGAATGTGGAAAGACGAGTTCTGCCGACGCGCCAAGCGCAGCAAATTCCCCATATTCAAGCCCTATTTCGAACTCAACCAGAAAGAAAAAGATATTCTATGGCACGGAAGCGCCGCCGAACGCACCTTGCCCGAAAACGAACAGGTGAGCATCGACGCATTCTTCAAGATGGTCGAAGCAAACAAGTATAAAATTCAATACAGAGTGATGTCGTCGCGATACCGAGGGCGAACAGTTTGTCCGGCATGCGGCGGCACACGATTGAAACCCGAGGCAAGATACGTGAAAATAGCCGGGCGCGATATTACAGAGCTTGTGGCGATGCCGATTGACGACCTGCGAAAGTTTTTCCTCAATATCACGCTCCCGGAAACCGACCAAAAAATCGCGGCACGCCTTCTGCGCGAAATCAACAGCCGTCTGGATTATCTTGTAAACGTCGGGCTGGGCTATCTTACCCTAAATCGTGCGAGCAAAACCCTGTCGGGCGGCGAAAGCCAACGCATAAGTCTCGCAACATCTCTGGGCAGCAATCTCGTGGGCGCGCTTTATATTCTCGACGAACCGAGCATCGGCCTGCACAGCCGCGACACAGATCGTCTGATAAAGGTTCTGCGACAACTTCAAAGGCTCGGAAACACTGTGGTGGTGGTAGAACATGACGAGGAAATCATGCGCGAGGCGGATTATATCATAGATGTGGGGCCCGAGGCGGGACGTCATGGCGGCGAGATTGTATATGCCGGCGACATGAAGCACCTCAAAAAAGGCACCAACAGTTATACTTTGCGCTATTTGCTGGGCGAGGAAAAAGTGGAAGTGCCTTCGTCGCGACGGGCTTGGAACAATTTTATCGAGATTAAGGGCGCGCGCGAAAACAATCTAAAGAACATCGACGTGAAGTTTCCCCTAAACATTCTTTGTGCCGTTACCGGAGTGAGCGGGTCGGGAAAGTCCACGCTTGTGCGCGATATTCTTTACCGCGGGCTCAAACGTCATTTCGACGAGGTTTGCGATCGTCCGGGCGAGTTCTCGTCTTTGGGCGGCGATGTGGCTCAGATTTCGGGCGTGGAGTTCGTGAATCAGGAACCGATAGGCAAATCGTCGCGCTCAAATCCCGTTACATATATAAAGGCGTACGACGAAATTCGCCGGCTAATGGCTGCGCAGCCGCTGGCGGTGCAGATGGGATATACGGCGGCGTTTTTCTCGTTCAACACCGAGGGCGGACGCTGCGAGACATGCAAGGGCGAGGGAACGATAAAGGTGGAAATGCAATTCATGGCCGACCTTGTGCTTACCTGCGACGAATGTCATGGCAAGCGTTTCAAGAAAGATATCCTCGATGTGAAGTTTGAGGGAAAGAATATCTATGATATTTTGGAAATGACGGTGAACCAGGCTGTCGAGTTCTTTGAAGAGCACGGCGAGAACCGTATTGCGCAAAGTTTGAAGCCGTTGCAGGACGTAGGGCTTGGCTACATAAAGCTCGGGCAGTCGTCGTCGACGCTCTCGGGCGGTGAAAACCAACGCGTGAAGCTGGCATATTACCTCGGCATAGGCAAATCGAAGCCCACGCTCTTCATCTTCGACGAACCTACTACGGGACTGCATTTCCATGATACCAAGAAACTTATTGCGGCATTCAATTCGCTCATCGCCAAAGGGCATTCCATAATAGTGATAGAGCACAACATGGAAATCATAAAGAGTGCTGATTATATTATAGACCTTGGTCCGGAAGGCGGGCGCGGAGGAGGAAAAATCCTTGTGCAGGGCACTCCGGAGCAGGTGTGCAATTGCAAGGAAAGCTATACGGCAAAATTCCTGCGCGACAAATTGTAGAATTTCCTCGGCACTTTCATGCTAAAACGGGGCTTGTTGCCGAAACGTGTGTAACGCTCTGTTTTTATGTGCTTTGCCGTGTTGGAAAATTTACCTCTTGTTTCGTGAAAACTCCGGGCCACCAAATTTAAATTCCGCCGCATCTAATTTAAACGAGATGCGGCGGAGTTTTTGCGATATCCCATGTAGTAAAAACGGTGTGCGCATGCCGTCTTTTCTACGTCTTGAAAAGGAAATGTCAAAAGCATAATGTTTGCCATTCAAAGCATCTGCCGCCGCCTTGAAGCGGCAATATTCATTTTTTCGCAGTATGATAGCTTGTAAATGAAAGGAAAGCACTAATTTTGCAAGCAATTTGGCGTGAGAATGTTGCGGCAAACCTGTAACTATGTACCGAACCGCCCAAAACATAGCGCAGAACAAACGTGAATAATATAATTTCAATCATAAAATGAACATTAAATTCGAGAATATTGATAAGGTAAGCGGAAAACTTACCGTGAACGTAACTCCCGAGGACTACAACGAAGGACTGGAAAAGTCGCTTAAAGAATTTCGCCGCAAGGCGCAGATGAAGGGATTCCGTCCCGGCTGCGTTCCAATGGGTCTCGTTAAGAAACTCTACGGTCCCGAAGCAAAGGCTGAGGAGGTTTCCAAGGTAGTGAACAAGGGCATTTCCGACTATTTCAAGGAGAATAAAATCAATGTGCTTGGTCATGTGCTCCCCAACAGCGAACAGAAAGAACAGGACTATAAGTTTGCAGACAATTTTGAGTATGTGATGGACGTTGCCCTTGAGCCCGAAATCAATGTGGCTCTCGACAGCAGCGACAAACTGCCCTACTACGATATAGAGGTGAGCGACAAATTCGTTGACGAGAGAGTGAACGAAATGCTCATGGCACACGGCACTTTTGAACAGGTGGACGAATATGCAAAAGGCGACTACATGAAAGGTGATCTCGTGGAAGTGGCTCCGGCTGAGGGCGCAGAACCGCTCAAAGTGGAAGGCGTTTTGATTTCACCCGAATACATCAAAAACGAAGACCAGAAAAAATTGTTCGACGGCACCAAGAAAGACGATGTAGTTACTATCACTCCCGCCACTCTCTATAACGACGAAACTCAGGCGGCTTCGATGCTCAAAATAAAGAAAGAGGAACTTCAGAACCACGCAGGCAATTTCACCTACACCATTTCTGAAATCAACCGCCGCAAACCTGCCGAGATGAATCAGGAGTTTTTTGATTCCGTGTTCGGCAAGGATGCAGTTAAGGACGAGAAAGAATTCCGCAGCAAGCTCGCCGAGGAATACACCAAGGCACAGACCGGAAATTCCGACTACAAGTTCTTTGACGACTTGCGCGTTTACGCACTCAAGAAGGCCGGCGAACTCGAATTCTCGGAACCTCTGCTCAAACGCCTCATGAAAGAGAACAATCCCGACAAAGATGACAAATATATCGACGACAACTATGCAGGCGCTACCGAACAACTGAAATGGCAGCTCGTTCGCGACCGTCTCGCTGTGGCAGCCGACATAAAAGTTGACGACAAGGATATCCGCGAAATGGCAAGCGTGCGCACACGCCGCCAGTTTGCTGCTTACGGCATGCAACTTCCCGACGAACTTGTGGAGCAGTATGCTGAAAAGTCCTTGAAGGAAAACAACCAGGTTGAGGAAATTTTCTACGAAGTGCTCAGCGAAAAACTTATCGCCGCATACAAGGAAAAAGTTACCCTTGACCACAAGAAAACTTCACTCGAGGATTTTGAAAAACTCGTGAAGGAAAGCCAAGAGAAATAATATAATTTCATAATGATAGGAACGAAAAATCCCGTGAGCTTCGGCTCGCGGGGTTTTTTGCGTTTATGGTTTGCGCGGCAACCAGTGCCGGACGAATAAAATCACCTAACGTAGTCATGAATCAGCTTCTTGAGCGAATCTTTCTCACCCACGAGCCACACCAAATCGCCGTCGCCGAAACGGCGTGAGGCAGTGGGCAAACCAAGAGCCTCCTTGCCCTCCTCGAAACCCACAATCATGCAACGGTATCGGTCGCGCACACCACTGTCGCGCACACTCACCCCACAAAGAGGCGAAGACGCATTAACAGATATACATTTCAGTTGCATGGCATGCTGTTCGGGGAAGAAATCATCGGTTTCCACAGCCTCCGACATCTTGGAAGCGAAAAGTCTAAGTTGGTCGTCGTTCCCGATTACTTCGAGCCGGTCGCCCGGATATACCTGCATGTTTGCCGTAGGTATGTTGTGGCGCATACCGCCACGTATTATAGACGAAACCATAATGCCGTATTTTCTGCTGAGGTCGAGCTGGGCAAGCGACTTTCCCGCCCAAGTGGTATTATCGGGCACATCAAGTTCGGCAAGATGTATCTCGCGCGAAAGAAGTCGGTTGGCATAAAGCGGTTTTACCTTGCCGTGCACCTCAGCCTGCAAATCGCGCGAATGAAGGTTCTGGAAGAAAATCCTTTCTATGGCAATGCTGTAAAGTTTGATGCGTTTCGAACGCATCGTTAGAGCCACAACAACCATCGCCAAAGCATAGTGGAGCAAACTTGAAAAGGGCGAGACGTAATTTATAACGTAGTAAACCATTCCGCTTGCCCATAAAAACCTAACGAGAATGGTAATCGGCAATAACACACGGTTCTTCCCGCCCTCGCGCCACAGTTGTTTGTATTCCTCAGAATGGTTCTTGCGCATCACGATAGCCCTTAAAAACGGCGCCAAAAGGGCTATCGTAAGAATTGCACACACTGCATTTCCTATCCAATGGCTCATGGTGTGGCGGAAAAACGGCAGAAAAAAGCTGAGAGCTATTGCCATTATCGCAATACATATTATAGAATAGGCGGCAATCTGCTTTGTCAAAGCGGTGAGCAACCTTTTCCACGCGCTGCCCGACTGCGCCGTCTTTTGATGCGTTGGCTTTTTGTCGAGAACCGTCATGATTTTTACGGGAACGATTTTCTTTACCCTGTCATAGGCTGTCGGGGCAAACTTAATCATGTAGGGCGTGAGGAAAGTGGTTATCACCGAAACGGCAACGACTATGGGATAAATAAAACTGCTTATCACGTGCAGCGACATGCCGAGCGATGCAATTATAAATGCGAATTCGCCGATTTGCGCCATACTGAATCCGCTCTGCATCGCACCTTTTAACGACTGACCTGAGAGAATGAAGCCAAAAGAACCAAAGATAGATTGTCCGAGAAGTATTGTAAGTGTGATTAGAAGTATAGGCAGCCAATACTGTGTCAGTATTCCGGGGTCCACAAGCATGCCGACGGATACAAAAAATACGGCGCCGAACAAATCTTTTACGGGATTGACGAGTTTTTCTATGGTCTCCGCTTCAACGGTCTCGGCAAAGATGCTGCCCATCATGAATGCGCCGAAAGCTGCGCTGTATCCTAATTTCACGGCAAGCACTACCATTGCAAAACAAAAGCCTACCGCCACAACCAAAAGCGTTTCCCGTCCGATCCATTTGCGGTTCTTGCGCAAAATCAATGGCACAACGAAAACCCCTACAAGGAACAAAAGCGCGAGATAAAAGAGCAGGCGCATAAGACTGTCCACTACCGTCATTCCGTCGAAGTCTTTGCTTACGGCGAGAGTGGACAAAATCACCATGAGAAGTATTCCCAGGATATCTTCGAGCACCAGCACGCTTAGCACGTTTGATGCAAATTTCTGGCTGCGCAATCCCAAATCGTCAAAAGCCTTGTAGATAATTGTTGTGGAGCTCATCGCGAGCATTCCGCCGAGAAACAGGCTGTCCATGCGGCTCCACCCGAATGCGTGCCCCAACAAAGAACCGAGCATGCTCATTGCCGAAATTATCGTAACGGCTGCAATTATCGGCGAGCTGCCCATTTTCATGATTTTCTTGAAGCTGAATTCTATGCCGAGCGTGAACATAAGGAAAACGACGCCAATGTTTGCCCACGTCTCAATTGAACTCAAATCGTTGACCGTTGGAGTGTAGGGCATGTGAGGCCCGGCAAGAAATCCCGCCACGATATATCCGAGCACAAGGGGTTGTTTCAGCCTTTTGAATATTAGCGTTACAGCGCCGGCAAGCATAAGGATAAGAGCAAGGTCGTAAATTATTTTGGGGAGCGTTTCCATCGTTCTCTACATTTTCAATATTTGCAAAGTTAACTAAATCCGCAGAGCCGTGTGCCGCTCCGTTTCAAAACATTCGCCTTGTTTTCGCGGCGCGGGGCGTTATCCTTGCAAAAAAGCCGCATTCCGTTTTTACGGTCTGCCCCTATGCAAACACCATGTTGCGAAAGCGCGCGAAAATATGGCATAATAAAAAGACTGCAACCCTTGGAGATTGCAGTCCTGCCGTTTGTGGGCGTTGACGGATTCGAACCGCCGACCCTCTGCTTGTAAGGCAGATGCTCT
>CAVFYC010000032.1:0-22254 GCA_963626585.1 Christensenellaceae bacterium Phil1
TACATGGCCCGGAGTTTTTCCGTTTAGCGCATGCCGTAAATACGGCGCGCAATAGCAAGAAAGTTAAAAACTTATAACATTGTAGCTTTTATGCACAAAGATATCGTGTATGTGAAATTAAATCGCTACATTTGCAATGTACGATAACTAACGGTCGGGGAACGGCCATGAAAATCAATGAATTTACGAAATAGCTTATATTCCATAATAGGTCTGTTTGTTGTTGCTGTAACGCCGGCAACAGTCCATGCTCAGGACCTTATTGCGCGCCAGGCTCCAGTAGACAGGAGAGTTAAGGCGGCGGATTCAGTGTCGCTAAAACATCTGCTCAACGCAGAACACGAGGAAGAAATTCGCGGGTTGTATCCGGACTTCAGTAACGCATCGGTTCATAACTACAAAGGTGTTGAAGTTCCGGATTCTTTTCGTATAGACCTGCGCCATTTCTGTATGCCTACTCCCTCACGACAAATCACATCGGGATACGGATATCGCAAGGCTTTTAGACGTGTACACAAAGGACTTGACATTAAAGTATATATCGGTGATACGATAAAAGCGGCTTTCTCTGGAAAGGTTCGTGTGGTAGACTACGATCGCGGAGGTTATGGAAATTATGTCGTAATTCGGCACAACAATGGTCTGGAAACAGTTTACGGTCATCTATCCAAGCAACTCGTTGCGGAAAATCAGGTTGTAAAGGTAGGAGAACCTATCGGACTTGGTGGAAACACGGGACTTTCTACGGGGTCTCACCTGCATTTCGAATGTCTCTTTCTTGGCATAGCCATTGATCCGTCGCTTATGTTCGACTTCCCGAATCAAGATGTGGTTTCCGACTTTTACACATTCCGTAAAGACGGAAAACAATCCGACAGCAATTACGCATCAAATTCGAGCGAAAAGCAAAACGAAACGACCTTGGCTTCAGATGCCGTCGTGGACGTGAAATATCATAAGGTTAAGCGCGGAGATTCTCTGTATTCCATCGCCACAGAATTGGGAACGACTATCGAACGCCTTTGCGAACTCAACCATATAACCAAGCGTCAGCGTCTGCGTCCCGGACAGATTTTGCGTTACGCCGAGTAAAACGAAGAGGAAGGGCTATGAAAGAAACTGAAAAGCAGTTCAAGGAAGTAGTGGCGGCATGTCGTGAACTTTTTGCAAAGAAACTTAGCGACTATTCCCCTTCATGGCGCATCTTGCGCGTTCCGTCTGTTACCGATCAACTTCTCAACAAAGCCAAGCGCATTCGTCAGATAGGCGAAAGCGGTGTGGCTCTTGTGAACGAGGGAATAGAACCGGAATTTGTGGGGCTGATGAACTACAGCATCATAGGATTGATTCAAATAGAACTCAGACCGACGCTCGATCCCGATATTTCAAACGACGAAGCTTTGGCATTGTATGACAAATACGCCAAGGAGGCTTACGAACTTATGGAGAAAAAAAACCACGACTACGACGAAGCGTGGCGAGGTATGAGAGTGAGTTCAATGACCGACCTTATCCTTGTGAAACTTTACAGGGTAAAGCAAATCGAAAACCATAACGGAAAAACTACGGTGAGTGAAGGCGTCGCCTCAAACTATTTCGACATAATAAACTATGCAGTTTTCTCGCTGATAAAACTACGATATGCTGCTGAAGCGTAATTGGCTTAATATTATAGTGAATCTTTGCAGCTTGTTATTGGCTGCAATTTTTATTTTCTCCGGTTTCACCAAAGCTGTAGACCCTGTTGGCGGCGCAATAAAAATCGGAGACTATCTCATGGCGTTCGGCTTAAACACCATAGGCCATGAAACATCGCTCGCCGTGCTTTCTGTAGTGGAAAGCACCTTTGAATTTTTGTTGGGCGTGCATCTTCTGTTGGGAATTAGGCGTAAGATTACCACCATATCAACCCTAATTCTGATGATATTCATGACAGGGCTCACATTATATATCGCCGTTACAAATATAGTCAGTGATTGCGGTTGCTTTGGCGAGGCGATACATCTTAGCAACACGGCAACTTTTCTAAAAAACCTCGTACTCCTGCTCGCGGCAATATGTATCGCGTTTTTCCCGCAGAAAATAAATTCTTTGATATCTTACAAACACCAATGGATAGCCCAAGCATATTCTTTGACGTTTGTTCTGCTTGTAAGTTTGTACTCCTATCATTATCTTCCAATCGTAGATTATCGTCCTTACCATGTGGGGCAAAATATTCCGCAAGCAATGAGCATTCCGTCTGATGCAAAAGCCCCCGTGTTTGAAACCATTTTTACTCTTGAGAAGAATGGTGTGAAGAAACAGTTTACCCTTGAAAATTATCCCGATTCCACATGGACGTTTGTCGATTCAAAGACAACGATGATTGAGGCAGGATTTCAGCCCGAGGTAAAAGATTTTGCCTTGTACTCTTTTTCTGGCGACGAAGTTACAAACACGATTCTTGAGGAAAAGAACTTTGCGTTCTGGCTCACACTTCCGCGTATAGAGAACAGTGATACGGGAGTTATTGACGCAATAGAAGATATTTACGACTATTGTCTTCGCTATGGTTACAGACTTTACGGATTTACGGCTTCGGATTCTGTGAAGATTTCCGATTGGCTTCACGCTGCGGGGATTTCTTTTCCTTTTTATAACGCCGATGATGTTGTTCTGAAAACCATGGTGCGTTCCAATCCCGGCTTGCTGCTTGTAAAGAAAGGCATTATACTTAACAAATGGAGCAAAAACGACCTACCAGATGAAAGTAAACTTACAGCAGCTTTGCAAAAGTTATCTCTAACTTACGGAAAAGGCAGTTACGGACTAAAACATACATTAAAATATATAATACTCTTCCTTATTCCGCTAATAATTATTATTTTCGCGAGCAAAACGCAGAATAGGCGGCGCTTAGTTATTAAAAGCGCCAAAGCAGGCGTGGATAAAGAACTTACAAAAAATAAAATACAATGAGAAAGAAAATTGTAGCAGGCAATTGGAAAATGAACAAGAACCTGCAAGAAGGCGTTGCCTTGGCAAAAGAAATCAACGAAGTTTGTAAAGCAGACAAGCCCAATTGTGGCGTTGTTATTTGCACTCCATTCATTCATCTTGCCAGTGTAGCGCAGGTTTTGGATCAAGAAGTTGTTGCGTTGGGCGCAGAGAATTGCGCAGACAAGGAGAAAGGCGCTTATACCGGCGAAGTTTCTGCAGAAATGGTTAAGAGCACCGGCGCACAATATGTAATACTTGGACACTCTGAGCGCCGTCAATATTACAATGAGACTCCCGAAATCCTCAAAGAAAAAGTATTGCTCGCCTTGCAGAATGGCCTCAAGGTTATATTCTGCTGCGGAGAAACTCTTGAAGAACGCGAGTCGGGAAAGCAAAATGAGGTGGTTAAGGCAGAACTTGACGGTTCTGTATTCAATCTTTCCGCAGAAGAGTGGAAGAATATCGTGCTTGCTTACGAACCTATCTGGGCTATCGGCACAGGCAAGACAGCTACTTCTGATCAGGCTGAAGAAATGCTTGCATATATCCGTTCGATTGTTGCTGAGAAATACGGCAATGAGGTTGCTGATGACACTACGATTCTTTATGGTGGTAGCTGCAAGCCTTCAAATGCTGCTGAACTTTTCGGCAAGCCCGACATTGACGGTGGACTTATCGGCGGTGCTTCTTTGAAAGTTGATGATTTCAAGGGCATCATCGACGCTTGGAAAAAGTAATCTTATAAAAGATAAACGCCGCTCCATGTAATGAATATTGCAGGGGCGGCATTTTAATTTATGAACAGACGGATTTTTTTGTTTCTTATTGCCTTGATGTCTATTGCGGTAGATGCGCAAACTTTGCAAGGTGATTTTGTACGTGATGTACAGAAAGACGTTGCGGGGTGGGGCAAACTTGTAATTAACCAAGATTCCCGTCTGACACGACTTGTCAATAGAGATTCGACAGTTGTCCCTGTTCCTCAATCTAAGGAGGAGAAAGAAAAGCCTGCCGATTCTACGAAGCAGAAAATCCCGGCAAAGACTCCGGTCGTTACAGATGAGAATACGGAGCCGGTGTCTCGTCCCGCTAAGTTGAAGCGTTATAAAATCAGCGGCTATCGTGTGCAGATTTATGCCGGGAACAATTCGCGCAATTCGCGTATCGAGGCCGAACGTACGGCACAACGTTTCAAGGGATATTTCCCCAAAGTGCCGTCGTATACGCACTTCTACCCTCCAAGATGGGTATGCAGGGTAGGGGATTTCAAGACGGCGGAACAGGCTCAGGCTTTCATGCAGCAAGTGCAGCAGCTGAAGGTTTTTTCGGGGCTGACTGTAGTGAAAACGGCTATACAAGTTGTGTATCGCAGCGAAAGCGAAGAATAATATCTAAATTGCATGATGGAAAAATTGACGCAAGAGCAAATCGACTTGGAACTTCAAAAGAATGTGAGGCGAACTCTTGAACTTATTGGCGAGAATCCCGAAAGGGAGGGGCTTGCAAGAACTCCGCTCCGTGTTACAAAGGCTTTGCAAAAGCTCACTTGTGGATACGAGATGGACCCGAAGGCGGTGTTGAATGCGGCGAAATTCAAGGAGGATTACTCTCAGATGGTGATTGTAAAGGATATTGATTTCTTTTCACTGTGTGAGCATCACATTCTTCCGTTCTATGGCAAGGTTCATGTGGCTTACATTCCCAACGGATATATCACCGGGTTGAGCAAGATTGCAAGGGTGGTGGACATTTTCTCGCATCGTTTGCAGGTGCAGGAGCGCATGACTTGCCAAATCAAGGAATGTATTCAAGAGGCTCTCGATCCGCTTGGCGTGATGGTGGTTGTGGAAGCGCAGCATATGTGCATGCAGATGCGTGGTGTGGAGAAGCAACATTCGGTAACTGTTACAAGTGATTTTACAGGAGCGTTCAATCAGTCGAAAACGCGTGGCGAGTTCCTGGAATTGCTCAAAGTGAAGCATTCCAACCAATGATTTCCTGAGATTATCCGATTCCCCATAAAAAAGTTGTCTTGGTTTCAAGGCAACTTTTTTTCGTGTATGCCCTATGTGTGTGGGGGATTTATGGGGTAAAACCGAGAGGAGATCCGAGGTGTTTGCAAGGAGATTTGATGTGCTTGCAAGGAGACCGTGGTGTCTTAATAGAAAGACCATGGTGTCTTGAGAAGAATACCATGGTGTCCTGAAAAGGATGATTGTGGATTGTTGAAAACAGGTGGAATATTGCTTGAACTTGAAGGCGTTATGAGATTTCCTCCCAACTGATGTCGGTGCGGCGTTGTTGCCTGAGTTGTTTCCAAAGTATGTCGTTGTATGAATGGTTGTGCTGCGGATCAGCGCTTATAACGTCGTGAGCCATTCGCCTTGCCTGTTCGAGCAGTTGTCCGTCGGTTACGAGATTTGCAATCTTGAGGTTAAACGGCAGTCCGCTTTGCATTGTGCCTTGCAAATCGCCCGGTCCGCGCAGCAGCAAGTCTTCTTCTGCTATTTTGAACCCATCGTTGGTCGACGTCATCACATCTATTCTTTTCCTCGTGTCGCCCGAGAGCTTGTCGGGAGTAACAAGGAAACAGTATGCCTGGTCGGCGTTTCGCCCCACGCGGCCGCGCAGCTGATGAAGTTGCGAAAGGCCGAAACGCTGTGCGCCCTCGATTACCATTACCGTGGCATTGGGCACATTTACTCCTACTTCGATCACCGTTGTTGCCACAAGAATGTCGATGTCGCCCTTGGCAAACGTTGTCATCACCTTGTTCTTGTCGTCAGCCCCCATCTTGCCGTGAACATAAGCAATCTTGCGGTTAGGGAATGTCTTGCAGAGCCATTCGTAACCGTTTTCCAAGTCGCGCAAGTCCATCTTCTCGTTCTCTTTTATGAGCGGGAACACATAGTAGACCTGATGCCCTTTGCGTATCTCGTTTTCGAGCAAACGGAACAGCTCCGTGCGCTGATGATTCTCCACTCTTTTTGTAAGCACAGGCTTTCGTCCCGGCGGAAGTTCGTCCAAAACCGAAACGTTTAGGTCGCCGTAAACCGTCATGGCCAATGTGCGCGGAATGGGAGTGGCTGTCATAACGAGTATGTGGGGCGGGGCGGGGCTTTTGAGCCATAGCTTTGCCCTTTGTGCCACTCCAAAACGATGCTGCTCGTCTATCACAGCAAGCCCGAGCTGTGCAAAAACCACCTTGTCCTCTATCACGGCGTGGGTGCCTATCAATATTTTCACCTCGCCCGATGCCAGCGCTTCAAGGGTGGCTTTGCGCCGTTTCCCCTTGATTGACGACGTGAGAAGGTCGGTTCGTATCGGCATTCCGTCAAGCATTTTTGAAATCGTTTCATAGTGTTGCTCAGCCAATATCTCGGTGGGGGCCATCAGACATACCTGCCTGTTGTTGTCAATAGCCATGAGCATCGTCATCAGGGCCACAATGGTTTTCCCGCTCCCCACATCGCCTTGCAGCAAACGGTTCATCTGCTTCCCGCTCCCCACATCGGCGCGGATTTCATGGAGCACCCTTTTCTGTGCATTGGTCAGGCTGAACGGCAGGTGGTATTTGTAGAAACCGTTGAACGCATCTCCTATTTTCACGAAGCGTTGCCCAATGGCCCTTGCCTGACGTTCGCTTGCATAGTTGAGCAAACCGAGCTGGATATAAAAGAGCTCTTCGAATTTCAACCGCTTGCGCGCTGCTTCAAGCTGGTCGAAACTTTGCGGAGAATGTATTGCCGTAATGGCTTGTGCGCGTGTGCAGAGTTTTTCCCGCTTCAAGATGTAAGGCGGAATGGTCTCTGGAATGTTTCCTCCCAATTCCGTCAATGCACCCTTTATCAGTTTTTCCACAGTCTTTGATGTAATGTTGCATCGCTTCATCTTTTCTGTGGTGTGATAGTATGGCGCAAAAACAGTTTGCACACCTTGTGGCTGCGACTCCTCAAGTTCGGGGTGGGCAATCGACCATCGCCCGCCGTAGATTTGGGGAATTCCGAAAGCTACGTATTCCTTTCCGGTTTTGTATTGCTTCTGTACGTAGGAAATGCCTCTGAACCACACGAGCTCCATAACTCCGGCGCCGTCGCTGAACAATGCTTTCAACCGTTTCTTACGTCCTTCGCCCTCGGTCTCGAAGTATATGATTTTTCCTCTTACCTGTACGTATTGCATGCCTTCGCGCAATTCGCAAACCGCATACACTTTGCTTCGGTCGATATATCGGTAGGGATACGTGGTTACCAAATCGCCCACCGTGTGTATAGACAATTCTTTTCCCAGCATAGAGGCGCGCGAAGGCCCTACACCTTTCAAATATTTTATGTCTTGAGTCAGAAGCATTTCAAATAAGCCGAAGACAGTTTGCCTTCGGCTTTAATAATGATAGAGTGGTATTCAACTACACAGCATTCCCGCAGCCACTTCGTCGCTTTTGGCTTTTCCTGCGAGCAGTTCTGCTATTTTCAATGCAAACTCCATGGCGGCAGCCGGTCCTTTGCCGGTAATGATGTTGCCGTCCTGTTCCACCATTGCTCCCGTGCATTCCGCCCCTTCAAGCTTGTCTTCGAATCCGGGATAGCATGTGGCGCGTTTGTTGTGCAGCAATCCCAGTTCGCCAAGGATAAAAGGCGCGGCGCAAATGGCTGCAATTGGAAGGTTGTTGTTTGCCCTCTCTTTCAACACGGCGCACAGTGCGCTGTCGTTCCTCAGATTCAATGCTCCGGGCATTCCGCCGGGCAATACCACGAGTTCGCTTGTGGCAAGGTTGACCTCGGTGAACAAACTGTCGGTTGTAACCTTTATGCCATGCGCTCCCACAACTTCGTTGCTGTGGGTGATTGAAACTGTGTGGGCTTCCACTCCGGCACGACGCACTACGTCAACTACTGTCAAGGCTTCCACTTCTTCAAAGCCTTCTGCAAGCATAATGTAAACCATATCTTATATTTTTTGTGTCAGTTACAAATATAACGATATCCTTTCAAATATCGCGCAAAAACTTTCTTTTCGTTTCCGTTTTGCCTCTTTCTCTCCCCTGTAAAAACAGCCGTTTTTCTTTTGCCGCATCTCGTAAAAACGATGTCAGACATAATTTAAATTCCGACGCATCTAATTTAAATTACATGGCCCGGAGTTTTTGCGAGATGCCGTGTAGTTTTGCCGTTGTTGTAAACAGTTGTTTTTAAGTGCATTGTAAACAAATTGATTTTCCTTCGAAAATAACCGCAAAAAGGAAAAACAAGGCACGACAAAAAATATTGGAAAAAAGTTTTGCGGGAACAAATATAATATATACTTTTGCGGTGTATTAGTTAGGTAGTACACTAAGACAGTATAGTTATGATTGATATTAATAATGTATCGTTTGGTTATCCCGGCCACGGAAATCTCTACGAGAATCTAAATTTCTCGCTTCCGCAAGGGAATGTTTACGGACTCCTCGGGCGCAACGGTTCGGGAAAGTCCACGTTGCTTTATCTTATGGCGGGACTGCTTCTTCCAAGAAAGGGCAACATTTTGTTTATGGGCGACAACACTAAGAATCGCGAGCCAAAAACTTTGAGCAACATCTTTATTCTTCCCGAAGAATTCAGTTTGCCGAAATGCAATTTCAAGAAGTATGTAAAACAGTACGCACCGTTTTATCCGCGTTTCAGCGAAGAGACCCTCAAAACCTGCCTTGCCGAATTCAACATGCCTTATGATATGCCTATGGGGGAACTTTCGATGGGCAATAAGAAGAAAGCTTACGTTTGCTTCGCTCTTGCCACCAACGTAAGCCTGCTTCTTCTCGACGAGCCCACAAATGGTTTGGACATTCCCTCGAAGGTGCAGTTTCGACGTGCCGTCTCAAAAACAATGAACGAGGACAAAAGCGTAATAATCTCCACCCACCAGGTGCGGGATATCGAAAGTTTGCTCGACCATGTGGTGATAATCGACAACGGACACCTTATGCTCAACACTTCGGTTGACAACATTGTGCGCCAATACGCATTTGAGGAACGCCCCATGGGAGAACCCACCGACGACGCCTTGTATGCGCAGCGCTCCATGGGCGGCAACAAGGTGATTGTGGCAAACCGTGAAGGCATCGACACACCTCTTGACCTCGAGATGCTGTTCACGGCCGCCGTAACCGGAGCAATAACTATTGACAACGGGAACAACGAAGAAAAAGACGAAGAATTATGAAAAAGATAAATCCTGTAAACAGCTTTTCAGCAGTGCGTTTCGCGAATTTGTTGAAGTTCGGCTTTCGTTCAAGGGAATACCAATTGCTATTGGTTGCTGTGTGCATAATGAATTTGGGATTCCTGCTTGTCGCATACATCAACGGATCAACTCCATATGAAATGCTTGACACCCTACGCGACGAAGTTTTTGTGGTATTGGGCTTCTGCATCACTTTCGGGGCCTCGCTTATTGTTAGCAGCCTTAAAAACAAAGGCAACCGCATCACTCACTTGATGTTGCCCGCTACAACAGGCGAGAAGTTCCTTGCCCGGCTTGTAGTAATGCTGTTAGGCACGATTTTGGCAGTATTCATCGCATTTCTTGCCCTCTACGCCGTGTTAGCAACAATAAGCATTTACTCGCAATCAACCCCAGATTATGCGACCTACGATATTTTCACGCACATCTCGGGAACTTTGCAAATTAACGGCGCAAAAATATGGCAGGTTCGAATTATGATAGCGATATTTCTCGTTTTGATTTATTCCGCCTACCTGCTTGGCGGAATTTTGTGGAAAGGAAAAAGTTGGATAATAACAACTATACTTCTCTTTTTCCTAAGTCTGTTATCCAGTATGTCTATTGCGAATTTATTTGCCGGACTTCATGAATTTTGTTATATGCTAGAAAAAGATTTTATGATGATCTTTATCGTCTACAGCACGATAATGGCAATATTTATAATCTTCAACATTTGGCTTTCGTGGCATCTCTTCAAGCGCATGCAGGTTGTGCGCCCAACGTTGCGAAACTTCGTAAAAGGAATCAAGCGTCATTTTTGAATTGCAATGAACTTCAACGAAAACAAATCAATATATTTGCAAATAGCCAATAGGATCTGCGACGAGATAATGCTCGGAGTTTACGACATTGGCAACCGCATTCCATCTGTGCGCGACTATGCTTCGCAAATGGAGGTAAATGCAAACACCGCCGTGCGCTCTTACAACTTTCTTGAACAGCAGGGAATAATTGAAAGCAAACGTGGATTGGGCTATTTCGTAACGCCGGAAAGCCGAGATATAATAAGCGGAACACGTAAAGAGGAATTCTTCTCAACATATGTGCCCGATTTCTTCAAACACATGAACATGCTTGGAATCAAATTCGACGAAGTGGCAAAGCTTTACGCAGAACACAAAAAACAAAACGGAGAAAACTATGATTCATCTGAAAGACATCAACAAAACATATGACAACGGAACGAAACTTCATGTGTTGAAGGGAATTTCGCTTGATATAAACGAAGGGGAATTTGTTTCGATAATGGGCGCATCGGGCTCGGGAAAATCTACATTGCTCAACATCATGGGCATACTCGACAACTACGACAGCGGAGACTATACCATAGACGGCGTGGAGATTAAAAACCTGAGCGAAAACCGTGCAGCCGACATTCGAAACCATATGATAGGATTCATTTTCCAGTCGTTCAATCTCATATCGTTCAAAAATGCAATGGAAAACGTGGCGCTGCCTCTGATGTACCAGGGCGTGAGCCGCAGACGCCGCAACGCTCTCGCGATGGAGTATCTTGACCGACTCGGATTGAGAGATCACGCACACCATTTGCCCAACGAACTTTCCGGCGGCCAGAAACAACGAGTGGCAATAGCGCGGGCTATGATTACCAAGCCGCGTATAATTCTCGCCGACGAACCTACCGGAGCCCTTGACAGCCACACTTCGCTTGAAGTGATGCAGCTGTTGAAAAAACTAAACGACGAAGGAATGACAATAGTGGTTGTAACACACGAGAGCGGCGTTGCAAACGTAACGAACAAGATTATCCATCTGAAAGACGGCGTTATCGAAAATATAGAAGAGAATGTAAAACACGACGCGTCGATTTTCGGAACAAATGGATTGATGAAATAAAAAACGATGATGGACACCATACAAGAATTGTTTGCCACATTGTTGCGCTCAAAGCTCCGCACAACGCTTACAGGCATCTCTGTTTCTATGGGAATATTCCTGCTGATAGTTTTGCTTGGCGCTGGAAACGGAATAATACACGCCTTTGAAAACATGTCGGGCAGCATGTCGCTCGATGCAATGCAAATTAACGGCGGAGTTACTTCTAAACCATACAATGGCATGAGAGAGGGAAGATACATAAGGCTTGACAAACGCGATCTGAATATCGTAAAACATAATTTCACGCTAAACGTGCGCACGGCAACAGGCATACAAACACAAAGCAACGTTACTATCCGTCATGGAGCGCAAAGTATTTCGCGAACGCTTAACGGAATTGCTCCTCAATACCGCGAAATGAATTCCCAAGTGGAAAACGTTGTTGCCGGAAGGTTTGTAAACGAGATTGACATGCGCGAACGCAGAAAAGTGATAGTTTTGTCGCAACAGGATGCCGACGAACTTTTCGGCTCGTGGCACAACGCTGTGGGGAAATTGGTTGAAGCGCAAAAAACGGCTTATCGCGTAGTGGGAATATACCCCAACAGAGGAATGAGCCAGAACCAAGACGTATTTGTACCGCTTAACACATTGCAGGCGGTGTATAACAAAGGGACTATGTTTGATTATTTGATGCTTAAAACCCGAGAGATTCGTACACAAGACGATGTAGATAATTTTGCAGCTCAGTATAGAAGCGTAGCAAGCCCAATACACTTGTTTTCGCCCGACGACCAAAACGCAGTGTGGATGTGGAATACAACGGTAGGGGCTGAGGAAAGCGCGAAAGCAATGAACATTTTGCGTATGTCGCTTTGGATAATCGGTTTGCTCACGCTTATAAGCGGAGTGGTGGGCATCAGCAACATCATGCTTATTACTGTAAAAGAGCGAACCCACGAGTTTGGCATACGCAAGGCTATCGGAGCGCGTCCGTTGTCTATTCTTAAAAGCGTGATAATTGAGAGCGTGGTGGTAACTATTGTTTTCGGATACATAGGAATGGTTCTCGGAATTATTGCAACAGAATATCTTAACCGTGTAGGCGGAGATTCTCAGGTTGTATTGGGAAACCAAACTATAACAGTCTTTTCCAATCCTTCGGTTGACTTCAATATTTGCATCGAAGCTCTTGCCGTGATGATTATTGCCGGAGTTGTTGCCGGGCTTGTGCCGGCACGCAAGGCTGTGAAAGTAAAACCTATTGAAGCATTGAGGGCGGAGTGATATGAAAGCGGAGAAAATAAAAGCTATATTGCGCCAAGTATTCGACAGCGACCGTTTTACCGAGGTTACGAGCACACTTGCCGGCAACAAGTCGCGCACCATGTTGACTGCGTTCGGCATATTTTGGGGCGTGTTTATGTTTGTTTTGTTGCTTGGTGGCGGAAAGGGTTTGCAAGAACTCATGATGTCGAATTTCGGAGGCTTTGCAACCAACGCAGGAGTTATAAGCGAGCAAAATACTACCAAGGCATACAAAGGATATTCCAAAGGACGCGACTGGAATTTGAGTGTTGACGATGTGGAAGGTCTACGCAATTATGTTCCCGGCCTGGACATTGTGATTCCCATTTCAAGCCGTTGGGGAAAGGTAGCCCGATATTCCAACCATAGCTATTCGAACGATGTCCTTAAGGGTATTGTTCCAGAACAGCAGTATGTGGAAATTCCCAAGATAAAATACGGACGGTTTATCAATGCGAACGATTTGCATCAGGTGCGTAAAGTGTGCGTAATAGGTAAGAGGGTGTACGAATCACTCTTTCCCGACGGAGGAAATCCATGCGGTAAGTTTATCAATGTAGACAATGTTTATTATGAAGTTGTAGGCGTTGATATGCATGAAAGCAATATTGGACTCTGCGGTATGTCGCAAGATGGTATATTAGTGCCGTACACAGTTTTCCGGAACGTTTACAATTGCGGAAAAGAAGTTTCTTTGATAGCTTTCACAGCGAAACGCGGAGTTACAATAGCTTCGATTGAAGACAGAGTGAGGGCTTATATATCCCACACCCATAACATTCACCCCGACGACCGCGCAGCCTTAGAATTCTTCAACTTGGAAACGTTTTTCCAAATGTTCGACAATCTGTTCAACGGCATCAACTTATTGGTGTGGCTCATCGGAGTGGGAACGGTATTGAGCGGCGTTATAGGCGTAACAAACATTATGCTTGTTTCTATTCGCGAACGAACGGTGGAACTTGGAATCCGCCGTGCCATAGGCGCAAAGCCGCGAGACCTCCTCGTACAAATTTTATCCGAAAGCGAGATTATGACAATTCTTGCCGGCATGTCGGGAATACTCGCTGCGGTGGGAATACTTGCCGTGATTGAACCGGTGATAAGGAATAGCGCTGAAACATCGGCCACGTTTCAAATACCGTTTGGCATTGCCATAAGCGTGGTTGCGGCGTTGGTTGTCATGGGATTGATTGCCGGAATATTTCCCGCTGCAAGGGCTTTGGCTATCAAGCCTGTAGACGCAATGAAAGACGAGTAGGGATATTGAAAAAAACGATAACCGATATAATAAAAATTCCGACGCATCTAATTTAAATTCCGACGCATCTAATTTAAATTATGTCAGACATCGTTCTGAGCATAAAAAGAAATATAAAAATACAAACAATGAAACGTATTATAAGAATAGCGGTAGCGGTGATTGTGCTTGCCGTATTTGCAGGAACATTTGTTTACCTGTATCAGAAATCAAAGAAAACTCCAGAACAATACCAGGTGGAGGAAACCAAATATGCCGACATTTTGCGCACCACTGTACTCAACGGCAACATTGAGCCACGAGACAAAGTGGAAATCAAACCGCAAATCAACGGCATCATCTCTGAAATTTACAAACAGCCGGGAGATGTGGTGAGCAACGGAGATGTAATTGCCAAGGTAAAGGTGATTCCGGCTATGGAGGAACTCAACTCTGCCGACAACCGTGTGCGCCTTGCCGCAATCAACCTTGACCAGGCCAAACGCGACTTCGACCGCGCAAAGAAACTCTATGACGACAAACTGATAAGCACCGAGGAATTCGAAAAAGCCAAGCAGGAACTACTGAAAGCCAAAGAAGAAAGCAATACTGCCAGCGATGCGCTGCAAATTGTGAAAGAAGGCGTTTCGGCATCAAACAGCAGTTACAGCACAACGCTCATACGCTCTACAATCAACGGAATAGTTCTTGACATTCCCGTGAAAGTGGGAAATTCTGTGATTATGAGCAACACAATGAACGACGGTACCACAATTGCAACCATTGCCGACATGAACGACCTTGTATTCAAAGGCACTATAGACGAGACCGAAGTGGGGCTAATCAATACCGGAATGCAGATGTCAATCACAGTGGGAGCATTGCAGGACCGCAAATTCTCGGCATTGCTCGAATATATCTCGCCCGAGGTACAGACAACCGACGGCAACAGTGCTAACCAATTTGAAATAAAGGCTGCCGTGAAAGTTCCCGCAGATGTAAAAATCCGCTCGGGCTACAGTGCAAACGCCGAGATTGAACTACAAAAAGTTGTGCATGTGGTTTCTATTCCCGAGGGGTGCGTGGAATTTGAAGGCGAGAACACTTACGTTTATGTGCTTACCAAGAAAGACCCGCAGACTTTTGAGCGACGCAAAGTGGTAACCGGATTAAGCGACGGAGTAAAGATTGAAATAAAGAGCGGACTGAAAATGGGCGATAAGGTAAGGGGCAATCTCATTTCCTCAGACAAATGAAATGGCAACAAATAAAAAAGCAACGGCAATGAACAGAATGATAATGCTGATGGCTCTGGCGGTAATTGCAATGCCGGGGAAATCCCAAAGAGTGATGACTCTTTCGCAATGTATCGACTATGCTGTTTCGCACAACATAAATGTAAAACGCTACTCCAACACTGTGGAGCAGCAAAAGGTACAACTGTCAACTTCCCGCAACTCCCGTTTGCCTGATCTCACAGCCGGAGCTTCGCAGAACTTCAATTTCGGGCGCGGACTGAACTCTAATAACTCCTATGTAAACCGCAATACACAGAGCACGGGATTTAATCTGCAAACAAGCGTACCTTTGCTTACCGGCGGCAGGATACCAAACGAAATCGCAGTGAACCGGCTTAATCTTCAAGCCGCAACAGCCGACCTTGAACACGCGCAGCAAAGCATAGCCCTGCAAGTGGCCGCCGCATATCTGCAAGCCGTTTACGCGGCAGAGGTTGTAAAGGTGCAGGAAACCCAGGTGGATTTTTCAAAGGTGCAGCACGACAGACTTACAAAGCTTTTCAAAGCCGGCAAGTCGGCTGAAAGCGATGTGGTAGAGGCTCAATCCCAAGTGGCACAGGACGAAATGCAGCGCACACAGGCTATCTGCGACCAGAAACTTGCCATGCTCGACCTTTCACAGCTTCTCGAACTTCCTTCGCCCGACAGCATTGCAATTGTAGCCCCCGAAGGAGACGCTTCGGCGGTACTTCCGCCTTTGCCCGACCAGATATTTGCGGCAGCAGAAGGCATCAAACCGGAAATACAGGCGGAAAAGTTGCGATTGCAAGCCGCTGAAAAAAATATCCGCGTGGCAAAAGCCGCATTGTATCCCACGCTTTCGCTCGGCGCAGGCTTGTCGTCTGAATACTATAAGACTTCGGGCTTCGCTGCTCAGTCTTTTTCCAAACAGATGAGCGATAATTTCAGTAAATCAATAGGTCTGTCGCTGAACATTCCTATTTTCAATCGTCTTGCAACGCGCAACGCCATTCGCCAAGCCAAACTTCAACAAAACGAGCAGGCTTTGCAACTCGACGAAACCAAGAAAACGCTTTACAAGGAGATACAGCAGGCATATTACAACGCCGTAAATGCGCAATCGAAGTACAAATCGGCACTCGTAGCCCAGCAAGCAGCCGAAACAAATCTCAAAATGATGACCGGAAAGTTTGAAAACGGACGCGCAAATGCCACCGAATTCGAAGAAGCAAAGACAAAGAGAACAAAAGCTGTGAATTCGTGCCTGCAAGCTAAGTACGAATATATCCTGCGAATGAAAATAATAAACTTCTACCAAGGACAATCCATAAACTAAGCCTTTTAAGGCAATCGAAAAAAGTAATATTAGAAAACATCTATGAGACATTTCAGAAACTTCCTATTGAAAGCCGGAATGGTATTGACATTGTCGTTTATATCTGCATTGGCTAACGCACAACAACTGCCTGTCGTTGCAATGGACTCGGCTATCCGCTACGGCATACTGCCCAACGGAATGACTTATTATATACGTCATAATGATTTGCCCAAACAACGTGCGAATTTCTACATAGCCCAGAAAGTCGGTTCGGTACAAGAGGACGATTCGCAGCGTGGGCTTGCACATTTCCTCGAACACATGTGCTTCAATGGCTCAAAGAATTTTGCCGGGAACGGAATTGTGAGCTATTGCGAGAGGATTGGCGTGAAATTCGGGCGTAATCTTAATGCCTATACCTCTGCCGATGAAACCGTCTACAATATTGATGACGTTCCTGTAAGTCAGAATAACATCGATTCCTGTTTGCTTATTCTTCATGACTGGGCCGACGGACTCACTCTCGACCCTAAGGAAATTGACAAGGAACGTGGTGTGATTCACGAGGAGTGGCGTTTGCGTTCTTCGGCGAGCCAGCGTATTTTGGAGCGTCAGTTGCCGAATCTTTACCCGGGCTCTAAATACGGCAACCGCATGCCGATTGGTTTGCTATCTATTATCGACAGTTTCAAACCGCAAACTTTGCGCGCGTATTACGAGAAGTGGTATCGTCCCGACCTTCAAGGAATAATTGTAGTGGGAGATATCGATGCGGCAAAGGTTGAGGAACAAGTTAAAACCATGTTCTCGGACATCAAGATGCCAGAAAATCCTGCCAAATACGAGACTTATCCTGTGCCGGACAACTATTCGCCGATTTATATCGTGGACAAGGACAAAGAGCAAACCATGCCGCAGATAATGGCTATGTTCAAGCAGGACCCTATACCCGACAACATGAAAAACACTCCCGTTTTCTTTGCGCGACAATACATGATTTCGTTGTTTACAATGGCTATGAACGGACGCCTTGACGAACTTTCGCAAAAAGCCGACTGTCCTTTTGATGCTGCCGGCATTGTTTATGACAACTATATTTTCTCAAAAACAAAAGATGCCCTATATGGCCAAATCACTCCCAAGGAAGGAAAAGGACCAGAAGCCTTGAAAGTCATGATAGAAGAGATAGAGCGGGCACGCAAATTCGGTTTCACCGAAACGGAACTCTATCGCGCCAAAGAAGAGTTTCTTAGTAGAATGGAGAAAGTGTATGACAATCGCGAGAAACAGAAGAATGCGTTTTTTGTGAGCCAGTACGTGCGTCATTTCCTTGAAAAAGAACCTATACCATCGGTTGCCGACGAGTTTGAATTGGACAAGTTTATCGCTTCGCAAGTTAAACCGGCTGATATATCAAATTATTTTGCGAGCCTTACCGCCAAAACCGATACCAACTTCGTTGTAATTGCCCAATATCCCGAGAAAGAGGGCGTGGAAATACCGTCTGCAGATGATTTGAAGGCAGCTGTGAACGACGCTTTGCATACATCGCTCACACCATATATAGACAATGTAAAGACGGGAAGCCTTGTCCCGGTTCTCCCGACCAAGGGAAAAATTACGAAAGAGGAAAAAGATGCGTTTGGCTACACTCATCTTACGCTTTCAAACGGAGCTAACATTTATTTCAAAGCCACGGATTTCGACGAGTCGCAGGTGATATTCAGCGCAAGTTCGTTTGGCGGATATCAAAAGACCGCCAAAACCGACATGGTTAACGTTAAACTTTTCGAGAACATAATGAACGCAACGGGAATAGGCGATTTCAAACAAACGGAACTCGACAAGAAACTCGCTGGAAAGCAAGTCTCAACCCAAGTGTCGCTCAACGAAACCACCGAAACGCTTTCGGGAGCATCTACACCCAAGGATATGCGCACACTGTTTGAGTTGATTTATCTGAGATTCTGCAAACCGTCAACCGACAGCGCAGCCTATCAAAGTGTGATGAACCAAATAAAAACCATGCTCGCCAATACTGAAAAAAGGCCCGAATCTGCGTTCAGCGATTCCGTGAATGCTACGATTTACGACCACAACACAATGAAACGACGTTTGATAAGCGCAGATTTGGAACAGGCCGACTACAATGCCATACGCCGCATATATTCCGAGAGGTTCAATTCGCCGAGCGATTTCAACTTTTTCTTTACGGGCAAAATTGATGCCGACAGCATCAGGGCGTTTGCCGAGCAATACATAGCTTCTTTGCCAGCTTCGAAAGTGCGCGAAAAACGTTCGCAAAAGGTTGTGGAATACCACAAAGGCGAGATAACCAACAAGTTCACGCGTGCAATGGAAACTCCAAAGACTTACATTTGTATGCTCTTCACCGGAAAAACGAAATACAACCTTCGCGATGCGTTGACAAGCACTGTGTGTGGCGAAATTCTCCAAAAACTTTACACCCGCACCATTCGCGAGGACGCAGGCATAGCCTATGTGGTGCAAGCCGACGCAAATACAACGTTCGCCCCATACGATCATTACGTTCTCGAGGTGATTTGTCCCACCAAGCCCACAAAAGTTGATTCCGCCATGCTGCTTGTAAATCAAGGGCTCGAACAAATTGCGAAAAACGGCGTATCCAAGCAGGATTTGGACGATGTTCTGAAATTCCAGACCAAACAACATGCCGACCTACAGCGAAACAATGGCTATTGGAACCTATTGATTGCCAATAAGGTAGTTTATGGAATGGACTGTGCCACAGGTTATAAAGACGCGCTCAAGTCAATAACTTCTGCCGACGTACAAAAATTCCTCAACAATGTGGTATTGAAGCAGAACAACCGGGTTACGGTGATAATGTCCCCCGAAAATACGATAGACAAACAATAGCCGTAACTTTCAAAAACAATAAATTCCAACCCCGTTCTCATTTAGCGTCCATGAGAACGGGGTTTGCTTTTAAGATAAAGGGTAGGGGAGTTGCCGAATCGAGAGCAGAAAAACCCCATATTTGAACGCAAAAAAACAATGTCCGATGTCGTAAAAACTCCGCCGCATCTAATTTTTACGAGATGCGTCGGAATTTAAATTTCATGGCCCGGAATTTAAATTATGTCTGACATCGTTTTTGCGAAAATTACAACGACTTGATTTTATGATAGACCTTGGTTATAAAAGTCTCATAATCATTGAGAACAACACCATTCCCAAATTTCAATTCACGATTCTCCGACAGCGTCATAACAATATGGTTTCTGTAATACTCCATATATTCTGTTTTGTTTTTTAGATTATCGTTGTCGGGTATATGAACAATATAAATCAAAGTCTTGTCGGGAGTGTGCAAATACATTTCAGAGTTGTCATCAGCAAGAATCGTATATTTTTCGACATTATGTCTTGAAAATGTTTCCCATTTCTTGATTTCCCGTTCGTTATTATAATAAGGCAGACGGTCTAAAATTATGAAAACTTGAAAATACGGACTGCCGGAACAGCGTATGTTTGCTGTTTCGCCAAGCATGTTCTCAAAATAATTGTTTGAGTTTTGGGAATAGTTTTGCATGACAAATTTTATACCTATACCAGCAATAGCTTTTCCTTGATGTTTTATGGTAATGTCTACCTTTTTGTCGATATATCTGCCCTGTATGTCCGATTCTTTATCATCTTTATATCCTTGCGAACAGACTTCATATTCCTTACCAAGTCTTTCGGCAATATTTGCGGCTATAGCTCCGTGTAGAGGTTTGAGCTTGGCAGTGCTTCGTGAGGTGCCGGAATTCACGAACTCCCTGAAAGAATTCGCGATAACCCGAAGAAAATCATCGTTGTTCATGCTATTATTTGTAGAGTTGGTTTAACCGATAATTCAAATAAACCTCCAGATCTTTTGAACTGAAAGTGTAGTAACCGCCGCTTTTGTATTTCTTCAGAAGCTTCACGTAGTTCAGAAAATCTTCGCTTTGCAGCATCTTTTTTATGACATCACAACTCGTTTCCGACATAATATACAGTCCGCTATACACACCGTTTCCCTTAGGCGCGAAATTGATTTTAATGCTGGCTACATCTTTAATACAAGTGTTCACGGCAATTTTGTCGTGCCAAACATCTTTTATCGCCTGAGTTCGCCCATACAGAAACCAAGTCGTTGTATCTTGTTCGGGCTTGCCTTTAAGCAAAATATGCTTGTTGTTTTCGAGATATTCTCCAACGTGTTTTTCTCTGCACAGTTCGTTGAATTTCAAAGGTCTGCCGTCATTGTCGTAAGGATAGAAAGCCGAGTACCATTTACCGGTGGACGCTTTGACAACGGGGATTGTATGGTTTACGAAAGCAAATTTTGTGTTGATAAAAACGCTGTCGGCAAGCGTTGCAAAGCCATTCTTCACAACGGCACGCCGGGGAAAAATTCCTGTGCGTATTTCCTGGAGCAACAAAAGGGCAGGGGATTTCGCCAGATAGAATTCTCCGTTGATAAAAACCTGCCGCAATTTCAATTGTTCGATGTGTTTTTTGCATCGGGTAGGGCCGTCGTAAACCGAATAAAGGAAAGATTCGTGCCTGCAACCTTTTTCAAACAGAGAAATCAAGGTATAAGTCGTGGCATCAAAGGCCTGGAAATGTTCAAGGTCGATAAGTTCGAGAAGATTCCCGTTTTGCAGGATATATTCCCTCAATGTTTTTCCCGCCAAACTGTTTAGCCACGAACTCGGAGTGATGTAACAGAGTTTTCCGCCCGTTGCAAGCATATTGAAACCCACTTCAAAAAACACTAGATACAAGTCTGTCATTCCGCTTTGGGCAAATCGGAATTGCTTTGTCTGACAATAGTTTTCCTGAAGGTTGTGTACGCGCACATAAGGCGGGTTGCCAACCACATAATCCATCTTACCGTTGAAACTTTTCTCCTTGAGCGCATCGCCGCAAAGCACGTCCCAACAAACTCCGCTGATGTCGAATTGCTTTGCCACGCCGTTTAAATTCTCCAAGCACTTCAAATATTCCGAAGGTTCTATCTCAATGCCGTGAATATAGCTCTGCAAATTGTCTTTCAGTAGATTACGGTCATTATTGGCCGACAAAAACGCCTTGCAATACCTTTTGACGATTTCTTGCAGGAAAGCTCCGTCGCCAGCACTGTTGTCGATTACGTGTTTGCCCAATATTGTTTTTCCGTAATACCCGGCAGTGTCCAAAATATCACACACCAAATAGTCGGGAGTGTAGACTTGTCCCGATTTCTTCTTTCTCATTCTGCACAGTTTGCGCGCAAACTATCATTCAGCAAACACGGGCTATTCAAGAACCGTCAAGACATAAATAAAGCGCAGACTTACGCTTATCTTGTCTTGAGGTCCTAGGAATAACCCGTACACGATGATAAGTTACGCCCACGCTTAGCGCAAACGTTCACAACTTATCCGGACGCGTACTTCTTTGAAATTTCCTAGGTTTCAAGACTACCGAACAAATAGCAAACGCTATTATTTTTCCAAAAGTTTTGCCACCGCGTAAACGGCAATGGCTTTGTGCAAAAATAATGATAAATTCCCACACACGCCGTTTTCGTTCAAAAAAGAAGCCACCGAGTTTTATTTGTACGAAATCTGGAGCAGAATTTAAGGAATGTAGAACAATATATAAGGAAAGCGGAACAGAATAAATGTAGTGTAGAATAAAATCCACGTAACGTAAAGTAGAATCCAAGTAATAAGAAGCGGAATCCAAGTAACGTAAAATAAAATCTACGTAATGTTAAGCTAAATCCACGTAATGTAAAGAGAAATCTACGTAGTATAGAATGGACTCCCTAAGTTCAGATAATTCTCTTATGGCATTTTTGATAGGGACGAGGCGCTTCAGATAAAATCACGCCGCATCTTCCATTTTCAAGGTTTGACAAAAACACAATTAAACATAATTGGGTTTACATTTTATGGCTTATATTTTGCACCAACGCCTAACAACTTAGTAGCGTTATTTATACCGGTATTCCAAGGCTGAGCATAAGTATTATATTTAGC
>CAVFYC010000032.1:22264-22898 GCA_963626585.1 Christensenellaceae bacterium Phil1
ATTAAACATAATGACGATTATAACAAAATGCGATATTGTGAGATTTTTTTCAGGTTTAGAAATCAGGGGAAAACCTTGCGTGAAAATAAGACGGGATATCGTTTAAACAATGCCTGATATTATTTAAACGATGTCAGACATTGTTTGAATAATGTCAGACATCGGAAAAACAACATTTCGTACGCTAAAATTTAGGGCTGTCGGTTTATTTTCGCAGAGCGGAATTGTTTTGAGGAAATGCGATATTGTGTCAACTTAACAGCCATAAAAACAAATCTTTTACCTATCATATTATCCTTATAGGCTATCTTATTAGCATTGGTGGCGGATTGCGGAAAAACGCATGCGCTCTCAGAAAAATTCAAAAAAGCCTTGGAAAAACTTGCTCGTTAAAATAAAAATCGTACCTTTGCACTGCATTTGACAAAATGACGTTTTAGCACGAACAAAATTGGAAGTTTGGGTGAGTGGCTGAAACCAGCAGTTTGCTAAACTGCCGTGCGAGTTTTCGTACCAGGAGTTCGAATCTCCTAGCTTCCGCAAAGAAACAAAAACAGCAGCAATTATATTAACACGGCGCTTTCGTCTAGCGGCTAGGACACATGCCTCTCACGCATGGAACACGGGTTCGATT
>CAVFYC010000033.1:0-21602 GCA_963626585.1 Christensenellaceae bacterium Phil1
GAGATGCGGCAAACGTTGCGCGGCATAGTTTGCAGGCTTTAAAACATGGCGCGCAATGGGGCTGATTGGGGGCGAAGCAATTGTAAACAAGTTACAAACACGGGCTGAAAGGCGCGTAATGTAGAAACTTTCAAGTAAATTTGCGGTTTGAACGGCAACATTGTTGCCTACATATATATATTGACATGAGTTTGACAAGCATTGCAAAGCCTATATTCGCACCCCGCGTGCGCCAAATAGAGCGTTACGCCACACAAGCCGAGGAGATTCAGCGCACGGTATTGCGCCGTTTGGTTTCCGAGGCATCACAAACCCTTTGGGGCAGGGAGCATGGCTATGAAAGTATAAGGGAATACGAGGATTTCGCGGCTCAGGTGGCTGTGAACACTTATGAGGACACCAAGGAGTATATCGACCGCATGCGGCATGGGGAGAAAGATCTTCTGTGGCGCGGAGCGGTGAAATGGTATGCCAAGTCGTCGGGCACTACAAACGACAAGAGCAAGTTTATTCCCGTGAGCCGTGAAGGTCTCAACCGCATTCATTATGCCGGCGGACGCGACGCGGTGGCGCTTTACCTGCGCAATAATCCCGACAGCCGCATTTTCGACGGACGTTCGCTGATATTGGGCGGAAGCCATGCGCCTAACTATAACGTGGCGGGCAGTTTGGTGGGCGATCTCTCGGCTATTCTTATCGAAAACATCAACCCCGTTGTGAATTTGATACGTGTGCCGAAAAAGCAGACGGCATTGCTTTCGGATTTCATGACCAAGCGCGACCGCATTGCGCGCGAGGCGATTGGCAAGAACGTTACCAACATAAGCGGCGTGCCGTCGTGGATGCTCTCGGTGCTCGACAGGGTGCTCGAGATTTCGGGCAAGAAATATATCAACGAGGTGTGGGAAAACCTTGAGGTGTTTTTTCACGGCGGTGTGGCTTTCACGCCCTACCGCGAGCGTTACAAGCAAATCATCACGAGCGACAAGATGCACTACATGGAGACCTACAACGCCAGCGAGGGTTTCTTTGGCTTGCAGGACGACCCTTCCGACCCCGCAATGCTGCTGATGCTTGACTACGACGTGTTCTACGAATTCATTCCCCTGGAGCAAGTGGGCGACCCTGCGGCCAAAGCTCTGCCGATATGGGACGTGGAAGTGGGGAAAAACTATGCAATTGTGATTTCCACCTCGTGCGGACTTTGGAGATACCAGATAGGCGACACTGTGAAGTTTACCTCGAAAAATCCATACAAGTTCATCATAAGCGGACGCACCAAGAGTTTTATCAACGCCTTTGGCGAAGAGCTGATGGTTGACAACGCCGAAAAAGCATTGGCCGAAACTTGCAGGGAAACGGGCGCACAAGTGGCGGAATACACTGCCGCACCCGTGTTTATGGACATTCATGGCAAATGCAAGCACCAATGGGTGATTGAGTTCGCAAAACGTCCCGACGACGTGGCACGCTTCGCGGAACTTCTCGACAAGAGTTTGCAGCGCATCAATTCCGACTACGAAGCCAAGCGCTCAAACAACGTTACCCTGCAACAACTCGAAATCGTGGAGGCCAAAGAGGGACTCTTCAACGAATGGCTCGCCTCGAAAGGCAAACTCGGCGGGCAGCACAAGGTGCCTCGTCTAAGCAACTCGCGCAAGACAATCGAAGAAGTATTGGCCCTAAACAAATAAAAACGGAAACAACAATCACAATGACGCTCCGCAGACTGCTGACATACACCGCCATTTTTATCACAATGGTTTTCGCTTTCTCGTGTGCCAATCCCGGGAAACCCGACGGCGGACCTTACGATGAAACGCCGCCGAGTGTGGTGGGCTCCTCGCCCAAGGAATACGCGCTCAACAACAAACAAAACAAAATAGCCGTATATTTCAGCGAATATATCAAACTCGACAACGCCGCCGAGAAGATTGTGATTTCCCCGCCCCAACTTGATCAGCCCGAGATACGCGCCTCGGGAAAAAATATCTATGTGGAACTGAAAGATACCTTGATTCCAAACACTACATACACCATAGATTTTTCCGACGCCATAAAAGACAACAACGAGGGCAACCCTATGGGAAGCTACGCCTTTGTGTTTTCGACCGGCGAAAGCATCGACACACTCGAAGTGTCGGGAACAGTTCTAAATGCAAGGGACCTGGAACCGGTGAAAGGCATTCTCGTGGGTCTGCACTCAAACCTAAACGACACGGCATTCGTGAAAACTCCGCTCGAAAAGATTGGACGTACCGACGCATCGGGACATTTCGTGATTAAAGGCGTTGCCCCCGGAAAATACCGCATCTACGCATTGAATGACGCCGAGAGCGATTACGAATTTCACCAGAAAAGCGAAGACATAGCCTTTATGAAAGATATAATAGTGCCTTCGTTTGAACCGGCAACGCGGCAAGACACCACTTGGATTGACTCCGTAAGAATTGACTCCATAAAAACGGTGAACTATACGCGCTTCATGCCCGACGACATCGTATTGCGTTCGTTCAAGGAGACACAAACTGTGCACCATCTGCTGAAAGCGGAACGCAAGTCGCCTTACTCTTTCTGCCTTTACTTTACCGCGCCAACCAAAGAGCTACCAAAAATCCACGGCTTGAACTTCAAAAGCGACGACGCCTTTTTGATTCAAAACAGCGCGGGCAACGACACAATAACATATTGGTTGAAAGACACCGCACTCGTGGCGAAAGATACGCTTGAAATGGAGCTAACGTATCTCGACACCAATGACTCTACGGAATTGGACGCAGAACGTACAGACACCCTCGAACTTATTTCGCGCTCCTCCTATGCAAAAATCGCAAAAGAGTTCGAAGAAAAAATGGAACAATGGACCAAGCGGAAAGAACGTGCGGAGAAACGCGGAAAGAAATTCACGGAGCGACAACCGAGGCAGTGGATCAGAATGAGATACAACGCCCGAAATTCGATTGCGCCCAATGAAAATATTTCGATATTCATGAACGAACCGCTGACAAAGGTTGACACGTCGCGCATAAGCCTTATGCTCGCCGTTGACACGCTTTGGGAAGAGCGCCCGTTCATTATCTCGCGCGACACGTCAAACCTCCTTGCCTACACAGTGTATGGAGAATGGCGGAACGGGCAGAAATATAAACTTAGAATAGACTCCGCAGCATTTACAAGCATTTACGGGAACAACAACATCAAGATGGAGATGAATTTCGACGTACCTCTTGCCGAAACGTTCGCATCTCTTTTCGTTACCCTCAAGAATTATGACAACGGGCAGGCATATGTGCAGCTCCTCAAGGGGGACAAACCATTCCGCACCGTGAAAGCGGACGGCGACCACGCAGATTTTTACTACATCACGCCCGGCAAATATTATTTGCGTATGTTTGTGGACCAAAACAACAACGAAATTTGGGACACAGGTCTGTTTGCGGAAGGACGGCAACCCGAGCCGGTGTATTATTGTCCCACGGATATCGAACTGAAAGCCAACTGGGACAACGAGTTTGACTGGGACGTGCGTTCTACACCGCTCACAGAACAGAAGCCCAAAGAGATTACAAAACAGAGAGCCGAGAAAAAACGCGAGATATTGCATCGCAACGCCGAAAGGGCGCTTAAAAAACAGAAAGAAGAACAGAAACGTAAAAAGAACAAGAGATGAAAAAAAGACTTTTGCTCATTCTCACGATATGCTTTGCGGGATTGTCCACACCGGCGCAGTGCCCAATCAAAAACACGGCCTTCAAAAGCGGCGAAACTCTGATGTACGACATGTACTTCAACTGGAAATTCGTATGGTTTAAGGTTGGAAACGCCACGCTCTCAACCACAGCCACAACTTATCAGGGGAAGGAGGCTTTTCGCACGAGTCTTATTACGCGCACATCGTCGAAAGCGGACAAATACTTCACTATGCGTGATACTTTGAAGAGTTATGTTACGCCCGAGCTGGTTCCGCTTTACTACACCAAGCGTGCAAAAGAGGGCGACCGCTATCGTACGGACGAAGTTTGGTACAGTTATTCAAACGGGCGCAATTATGCCAAAATGCGCCACCGCAACCGTAAGGGCGAAATCAGAGAGAAAAACGTGGGGCGGGCAAATTGCATCTACGACATGCTCAGCATTATGCTCCGGGCGCGCTGCATGGATCTCGACAACGTAAAGAAGGGATTCACCTACAACTTTATTATGACCGACGCGGGAGATCTGCACGACGAGAAGCTGGTATTTCGCGGCCGCGACACATTTCAGGTGGAACACACTTCGACAAAATACCGCACGCTCGTGTTCTCGTACATCGAGAAAGACGACGACACGGGAAAAGATGTGGAGCTCGTGAGATTTTATATCACCGACGACAAAAACCACCTGCCTGTGCGCCTCGACATGAACCTTAAATTCGGAACGGCAAAGGCTTTCCTAATCGGCGCACACAACATTCTCAACCCGCAAACGGCAAAGATTTCGGGCAAATAGGTTTACGCCGCAACCACATGCGGCACAACGCAAAAGAAAAGGCGCCCTGCAAATGCGGGGCGCTTTTTTATGCTTTCTTCAAGGGTTCTGCGGGCGTTTGCAAGCGTTTGCGGCGGGAACTATTGCAGCGAAATCTGCCGGGCTTCCACTTTGTCGCTCATGAAAAGCGATGCCGACGGGCTGAACTGCGTTGGATCTTCGGTGGTGAAGTATTCGCATCGTCCGCCTTGCGTACACCGTGCCGCCATATCGGCATGCCGTTCAAGGTAGCAGGCCAGGCTTTCTGCCACATACTCGCCTTGGGGCACCAGTTGTATGCCCTCGGGAGTATATTGTCTGATTTTGTCGAGCATCAACGGGTAATGAGTGCAACCAAGTATAATTGTGTCGATTTCGGGGTCTTTTCCCAGAAGTTCGTCAATGTATTTCTTCACGAAATAGTCGGCTCCCGGCGATGCGTATTCGCGGTTTTCGATAATGGGAACCCACATGGGGCACGCGAGGCCCGACACTTTGATGTCGGGATAGAGTTTGTGGATTTCCAGGTCGTACGACTGCGAGTTGATAGTGCCTGCCGTAGCGAGCACTCCCACATGCCGTTTGCGCGTGATGCCTCCGATAGCCTCCACTGTGGGACGTATCACTCCCAGCACCCTTTTTGTGGGGTCGATAAGCGGCAAATCGTTCTGCTGTATTGTGCGCAAGGCTTTGGCAGATGCCGTGTTGCAGGCAAGGATAACGAGCTGGCAACCGCGGGCAAACAATGTTTTCACAGCTTCGAGCGTGAACTGGTAAACAATGTCGAACGAGCGCGAACCGTAGGGGGCACGCGCGTTGTCGCCCACAAACATATAATCGTATTGGGGCAAACGTTGTCGGATTTGTTTAAGTATGGAGAGTCCGCCGTATCCGCTGTCGAACAAACCTATTGCCCCGCATTTTTCTGCGGTCATGGCTTGATTGCGGCGAGTTTCTGTTTTACGAGTTCCGTAACGTCTTCACCCGTTACGCTGTTGATAAACGGGAAAATTCTGTCGCTTGTGTTTACAATCACATCGTATCCCCTCTCCTTGCCCACGAGACTTATTGCGCTGTCGAGCTTTGTAAGGAGCGGTTTCTCGAGTTCCTGCTGAGCCTTGTCCAAAAGATCTTTCACCTGGTTGCGGAACTTCACGCCGTTTTCCATAGCTTCCTGCAATTCCTTCTGTCTTTTCAGCATTATAGTCTGCGGAAAATCTTTCTGTCCTTGCAGAAATTCCAGATACATGCGTTTGAAATTCTCTTCGTTGTGCGCAGTTTCTGAATCATACTTAGCCTTTATCTGTTCAAGGCTTTTCTGCGCCTCGGCATAGCCCGGCATTGCTTCAAACACGGCACGATAGTCGAGGTATCCGAATCTTGGTTGCACTGGCGCGGGCTGTTGCTGCGGATTGGTGGGCAGCGGTTCTTCGATGGTTTGAGAAAAACCGGCCGATGCTATGACCAATGCGATTATGGTAAAGAGTACTTTTTTCATCTCTGCGGATTTTATATAGTTCACCAAGTGCAAAAATAACCTTTTATTCTTTTATGCCAAACAAAACGCGGCTATTTTATGTTATTTCAGCATGATGCACCCCCCGTATGATAGGCCGCAAAAACAACACCGCATCTCACAAAAACTCCAAGGCCCGGAATTTAAATTCCGCCGCATCTAATTTAAATTTCATGGCCCGGAGTTTTTAACATTTAGAATGTGCTGAAAAACAGATGGGGTGTGCTTGGGAAAAATGCGGCGAAAAGGGGGCGGAAAACAGATGCCGCGCAACCCGAAAAGGCTGCGCGGCATCGTAGGTGGCGGCAATTATCCTATAAGCCGAGTTCTGTGGCGTCAAAGTAGCACCGTCTGTCATTTATCTAAGCTTGCAGTCGCCTGCAAACATTATCGTTCTACCCTCCGACGCAACAATGTTTTGGGCGGACAACCCTCAAACGCCGGTTTACGCGAACTTTCAACATCTCACTGCACGGCACGCACATCACCATGCGCCCGGTGGGCTCTTACCCCGCCTTCTCACCCTTGCTCTCCTTGCGGAGGGCGGTTGTTTTCTTCTGCAGTTTGCTTACCCTCGCGGATAACTTCTATTTCAGAAGGAGACTGTCCTGTGTTGCCCGGACTTTCCTCCTGCGAGAACGGGTCTCGCCGGCGACAGACCGGATTATTGCCGTTTTTCAAAAAACTTTTCGCGTGCAAAATTACGCTTTTTTTCCAAACCATGCCCTTTGTGCCGGCGCAAAGCCCATGGAGGGTGGCTGACGTGCCGACAGGGGCGCGGGGAAACCGATGCGGAAATTTTCAGAAGGGTCAACAATAAGGCGGCAACGCAGCGGCTGCGGCGGAAAAAGGGACTGAAATGTTGGAAAAAGCGTGAGAATTGTGGAAAAAACGACAGAAATGCAATACCTACATTTATTTTTTGAAATAAATAGCGCTTGGGGAATTGGATATAAGCAATAAAAGTTTAACTTTGTGGATTGGAATGTAATGACAAGGCGTCATGCAACATTTCTCTACGAACGAAAAATAACCCAATATAATGAAAACTTACAATTTCCTCGCGTTCGACGTTGGTGCTACCAGCGGACGCGCAATGCTTGCAACAGTAACCGAAGATTCCTTCGAGATGAAGGATATATACCGCTTTCCCAATGCTATTCTTGGCATTCACGGCAAATATTACTGGGACGTTTACGCGCTGTTTGACAGTCTGAAAAAATCGATTGCCGCAGCAAGGGATCTCGGCGTGAAGCTTGATTCGATTGGCATCGACACTTGGGGCTGCGACTTTGGATATATTGCAAAAGACGGCACGTTGCTCGGACTTCCGCGCGCTTACCGCGACCAATACACCGTGGGCACGCCCGAAAAGACCTATGAGATTGTGCCGCGCAAGGAACTCTATGAACATACCGGCATACAGATTTTGAATTTCAACTCGGTGTTCCAGATTTTCGAGGCAAAGGAAGAAGGTTTCGCGCCGCGCATGAATGCCGACAAGATACTTTTCATTCCTGATTTGCTTTCGTATTTCTGCACCGGCAAGATGTTTACGGAATATACGGTAGCTTCCACTTCGCAGATGCTCAATGCTACAACGCGCGACTGGGACAAACCGCTTCTTGAAAGGCTCGGAATAGAAACTTCAATGCTTCTGCCGCTTGTGCAGCCCGGTACTGAAGTGGGGAAACTGCTTCCCGAAATAGCTGAAGAGCTTGGCGTGGAACCGATGCCGGTTATCGCCGTGGCAGGACACGACACCGCAGCCGCAATTGCCGCTGTGCCCGCGAAAGACGAGCATTTTGCTTATCTGAGCAGCGGCACGTGGAGCCTTATGGGCATTGAAACCGAAAAACCAATACTTACCGAAGAATCGTGCGCAAAGAATTATACAAACGAGGGCGGTATTGAGGGTACTACACGCTTCCTGAAAAACATTACGGGCATGTGGCTGCTCGAACAAAGCCGCAAATGCTGGAGCAAAGAGGGTAGAAACTACACCTACGCCGAGATAGAAGCAATGGCAACCGACGAAAAGGATTTCCCTTCTACAATAGATCCCGACGATCCCCGTTTTGCAAATCCCGAAAACATGGATGCGGAAATCAAGAAGTGCTGCGCCGAAACAGGGCAACCGGTTCCGGCAAACGACGCACAGACAATTTCGTGCATATATCATAGCTTGGCAAACAAATACCGCGACGTAATAACCGCTTTGCAGGAGATGGCATCGTTTACGATTGACAAACTTCACGTGATAGGCGGTGGCTCGGTAAACAAATTCATGAGCCAACTCACGGCCGACACTATAGGCATGCCGGTAATCGCCGGCCCGTCGGAGGGAACGGCTATAGGCAACGCAATGATTCAGGCAAAAGCCGTGGGACTCTACAAAGACCGCTGGGAAATGCGCAAGGCGGTGGACAAAGCCATAGGTACAAAAACCTATATGCCGCAGAAGTAAAACGACCTCTAATATATAAGGTATGAAAAAGAAGTTCTTCTCATCGTTGTGCGCTCTCGCATCGTTCGGATTAGCCACAGCGCAAACGATAGGCGTGTTGACTACAGAATATATGCAGACTCCTATCGGCATCGACGTAGCACAGCCGCAATTCGGCTGGCAAATGCAAAGCGATCGCTATGGGGCGCAGCAGAAAGCCTATCGCCTGGTTGTTGCCAACAGTCAGGAAAATCTCAAGGCCGGCAAATATGTTTACGATTCGGGCAAAGTGAACTCCGGAGAATCGGTGGGCATAAAATATGCAGGCACGGCGCTCAAACCATGTTCGCGCTATTATTGGTGTGTAACGGTTACAGATGAGAAGAAAAAGGACATAGTTTCGCCGACATCGTGGTTTGAAACCGGATTGCTCGGCGGAAAATGGGACGATGCCCAATGGATTACTTCGCCGCGCAATCAAGTTTCGCCCTATCGCAGTGATTTTGTGTTGGAGTACGATGTGAAAAACGTTGGGAAGCCAGGCCCTTCAACCTTTGTCTATGGCGCGAAAGGCAACGACAGTTATTGTTATCTCACCGTCGATACCCGTAAACCCGCAAAACTGATTGCGGGGGCCGTTCTCTACAACAAAAACGTAGAATATCAGAATTTAGATATTTCTGATATCGTTACCACGCAAGATTTGACCTCACATCATGTAAAAATGATAGTACGCGGCGGAAACGATTACAATCTGCAGGTGTTTGTAGACGGCAAGCGGGTGAAATCGAAGGAGAACAAAAACGATTTCGGCGTAAACTGTATGCGCGATACCGTAGGCCGTAGCGATTGCCACCTATATAATATAGGCTATATGCAGCCGCAGGGATTCGAAGCTCAGTTCTCGGGAATCACTGTGTCCGACATAAAATGGGACGTAACGCTTGCCACCGATACGAAGACCTATAACGCTCCTGGCGATGGCCAGCTAAAAACGTGGGTGTTCAATTCCGAAGTGAATGCACCTGTTATGCGTAAATCTGTGAGCCTTGGCAAGGCTGTGGCAAGCGCGCGACTTTATGCTACAGCGCGTGGATTCTACAATTACTACATCAACGGCAAAAAAGCAGGCGATGCCTACATGGCTCCGGGCTGGACAGATTTTCGCCACCGCATTATGTACGATACTTACGACGTTACCAATCTTCTGAAACAGGGCAAAAACGCGCTGGCAATTGAGCTCGGCAACGGTTGGTTCTGTAGTAATTGGGGTTGGACGGGTTCCGGCTGGAGCGATCAGTATGGATTTAAACCTTCGGCCATGGCAATGCTGAAAGTAACCTATACCGACGGAACTACAGAAAGCTTCGTTACTAATCGCGACTGGAAAGTTTCGGACAACGGGCCGCTGTTTGTCGACAATCTCTACCATGGTGTGATTTATGACGCACAGCGCGAAATCGACGGCTGGAAGAATTCGGATTTCGACGACTCAAAATGGACTCAGGTCGGTGTTATGGCAGCGCCTGCCTCGGATGTGGAAATCCAGGGCTATGTTGGAATGAAAATCAAGAACAACATAACGCTCAAGGCCAAGTCGGTAAAGAAAATCGGCGACCGTTATATATATGACATGGGGCAGAATTTTGCCGGCGTTCCGCGTTTGAAAAACATGCACGGCAAGAAAGGGCAGCAGATAGTCATTCGTTATGCCGAAATGCTCTTTCCTGATCAAGTTCCCGAGAATCCTCGTGCGCCGCTTAAGAGAGAAGATTACGAGCGCAACCGTGGCCAGATGTATATGGACAATTATCGTTCGGCCATCTCCACTGATTATTACACTTTCAAGGGCGATGCTTCGGGCGAAACCTTTGAGCCGCCGTTTACTCAGCACGGCTATCGCTATTTGTCGATAGATGGTTTGGACGCTCCGCTTGCAGTTTCAGACGTAGAGGGAATTGTTCTCGAATCAATTGGAGAACAGTTGAGCCATTACGAGAGCGGGAATGCTGATATCAACAAACTTTTCAACAATATCGTATGGGGGCAGCGCAGCAACTTCCTGGCGGTGCCCACAGATTGCCCGCAGCGCGACGAACGTCTGGGCTGGACGGGCGATGCAAACATTTTCTGCCGCACGGCAACGTATAACATGATGACGGAACCGTTCTACAAACGTTGGTTCTACACTGTGCGCGACCAGAAGAGCACCAACGGCGATACGGGTGGCTATTATCCTGTGCTTGGAAGCACCAAAGCGGGTGCCGACAACGCCAATGTGGAGATTGCCACGGGTCGCGGTTGCGGCTGGAGTGATTTCACGGTGATAATTCCTTGGCAGATGTACCAACAATATGGGGACAAGGAATTCATAAAGGAGCACTATCAGTCGATGAAGAACTTTATGAGCTACCTCGAAGGCAAGTGTACAAATTATATATATCCCGATGCAACTTATTGGGGCGATTGGGTAGCTCCTGTGCCTACTAACATTTCGCTTTTGTCCACTGCATATATGGGCTACGACGCACGCATTATGTCGGTTATGGCTAAGGTTTTGGGCTATGATGCCGATGCGGAATACTACGATGCGCTATACAAAAAAGTGAGTGAGGCATTCTGCAAAACTTTCTTTGACGCCGACGGCTACACGGTGATGAACGATGAAAAGAAGACGCGCATCAATACGCAGACGTCCTATATCCTTCCGCTGGAATTCCTTATTCTCCCGGCAGACTTGCAGAAAAAGGCTGCGGAACGCCTTGCCGCAAAAATCAAAGAGGACGGTAACCGTCTGCAAACCGGTTTCCTCGGCACACCATATATATTGAATGTGCTTTCCAACAATGGTTATTCCGACCTTGCCTATACTCTTTACACCCAAACGGAATATCCGTCGTGGCTATTCCCCGTGAAGCAGGGCGCAACCACAATGTGGGAACGCTGGAACTCATATACAATAAAAGAGGGCTTTGGCGATGTGGGCATGAACTCATTTAATCATTACGCCTACGGCGCAGTGGAGGAATGGATCATGTCGCACAACCTCGGAATACAGCGCGACGAAGCACAGCCTGCCTACAAGCACATATTGATACAGCCCGAAATCAACGCGGCATTCAAGAATGTGAAAGGCGGTTTCCGTTCTGTTTACGGCGAAATCAGCAGCGAATGGAACGTAACCTCAGACGGCACTAACATTGCGTTTAGCATTCCCGCCAATACCACAGCAACTTTCACCCTTCCCGTCAACAAAATGGGCGACCTCAAGATTGTGGAAGGCAAGAAGGGCGTGGTGAAAAAATCATACGCCGACGGCAAGGCTGTCTACCAACTTTTGTCGGGTAAATACCAATTCATAAAAAAGTAATAACATATAAAATAACTCATATATAAAGTCCGCCGAAAACGCTTCAGCATATCAAAAAAACTACAAGGCATCTTGTGAAAAACTCCAAGGCATCTAATTTAAATTAGATGCGTCGGAATTTAAATTAGGTCTGACCTCGTAAAAACGCTTCGCGCAAGACATTTGGCGTATGTCGGATAAGGACGGAAATAAAAACGATAACATTCTGATAATCAAAAACAATATTAATAAACAAATAAACAAAACAACCATGAAAGAAGAACAGATAAAAAAAGCCTATGAGCTTGCTAAGGCGCGCTACGCCGAATTTGGAATAGATACCGACAAGGCTATCGAAGCACTCGAGAAAACTCCCATCTCCCTGCACTGCTGGCAGGCTGACGACGTGGTAGGTTTTGAGCGCAACGAAGCAGCTTCGGGCGGTATCCAGACCACGGGCAACTATCCCGGCAAAGCACGCAACATCGACGAACTTCGTCAGGACATCGACAAGGTAACAAGCCTACTCGCTGGCCACATGCGCCTCAACCTCCACGAAACATACGGAGAATTCGGCGGACAATTCGTAGACCGCGACCAGGTGGAAGCAAAACACTTCGAGGGCTGGATGCAATGGGCAAAGGAAAGAGGAATGAAACTTGATTTCAATTCCACGAGCTTCTCCCACCCCAAGAGCGGAAGCCTTTCGCTTTCGAATCCCGACAAGGGAATCCGCGATTTCTGGATTGAGCACACCAAACGCTGCCGCAGAATTGCCGACGCAATGGGTGCATATCAAGGCGATCCCTGTATCATGAACATTTGGGTGCACGACGGAAGCAAGGACTACACCGTAGAAAAACTCCGCTACCGCCAAATCCTGAAAGACAGCCTTGACGAAATCCTCGCAGAGAAGCTGCCCAACATGAAGTCCTGCCTCGAAGCAAAACTCTTTGGTATCGGTTTGGAAGCATACACCGTAGGTTCTCACGACTTCTATGCAGGCTATTGCGCAAAGAACGACGTAATCTACACACTCGACACCGGCCACTACGAGCCCACCGAAAACGTGAGCGATGCCGTGAGCGCGCTGCTGTTGTTCGTTCCCGAATTGATGCTCCACGTTAGCCGCCCCATGCACTGGGATTCCGACCACGTAACATTGTTCGACGACAACACCCGCAACCTCTTCTCCGAACTCGTTCGCGCAGATGCTCTCGACCGCGCCCATATCGGTCTCGACTATTTCGACGCAAGCATCAACCGCATCGGAGCTTATATCATCGGCGTGCGTGCTGCGCAGAAATCCCTGCTTCAGGCATTGCTCGAGCCGCTCACCACTCTCCGCAAATACGAAGACGAGGGCAAACTCTTCCAACGCCTCGCACTTTTGGAGGAAGCAAAGACATTGCCGGTGGGAGCTGTTTACGACTACTTCAACTTCAAAAACAACGTGCCCGTAGCCGAAGACTATCTCGCCGATGTTGAGAAGTATGAGCAGGACGTTCTTTCAAAACGTAACTAACTGAAAACGCCCTACGGAAATGGAAATTCTTTTAGGATTGCTGATAATTGCGATAGGAGCGTTTTGCCAAAGCAGCTGCTACGTTCCCATCAATAAGATAAAGGACTGGAGTTGGGAAAGCTACTGGATAGTGCAGGGCATATTTGCTTGGCTCGTGTTTCCGTTGCTTGGCGCGCTGCTTGCAGTGCCTGCCGGACATTCTCTCATTGAACTCTTTGCCGGCGCAGACGGTTTCCGCCTTACGATGACCGTTCTGTTCGGCGTGTTGTGGGGAGTGGGCGGACTTACATTCGGTCTCTCCATGCGCTACTTGGGTGTAGCACTCGGCCAGTCCATTGCCCTCGGCACTTGCGCCGCTCTCGGCACGGTGATGGGCCCTGTATTGCTCAATTCATTCTTTCCCGAGCTGAATGCACTCGATTCCCTTACGTTTGCAGTGGTTATCGGAGTGGTGGCAACGCTTGTCGGAATCGCGATAATAGGTGTTGCAGGCGCCATGAAGGCATCTACGCTTTCTGAAGAGGAGAAAAAAGCGGCTGTAAAGGATTTCAATTTTCCCAAAGGTATAGCTATCGCGTTGCTGGCAGGCTTTATGAGCGGTTGCTTCAACGTTGGTCTTGAGTTTGGCAAGGATATAAATTTCGGCGAGCTCACTAATCCGATGTTTCGCACGCTTCCCGCAACGCTGCTCGTAACTCTCGGCGGATTCATAACCAATGCAATTTATTGCTTCTTCCAAAACACGAAAAACAACACGTGGGGAGATTATTCCAAGAGCAATGTATGGGGCAACAACCTTGTTTTCTGTGCGCTTGCCGGCGTTCTGTGGTATTCGCAGTTCTTCGGATTGTCGCTTGGCAAGGGTTTCCTCACATCTTCGCCCACTCTCCTTACGCTTTCGTTCTGTATCCTTATGGCGCTCAACGTTACATTCTCAAACGTATGGGGCATAATTTTAAAGGAATGGAAGGGATGCTCGAGCAAGACCATTGCCGTTTTGCTTGTAGGCATTGTGGTGCTCATTGTGTCGTGTTTCCTGCCTCAGTTGATATAAATAATTTTGAATAGATGCGGGGTGGGCGGAATTTCTGCCCGCCTCGTTTATAGGATATGCCCCGCAGTGGGCAGCAAAACAATTTACAAGAATACAAAAACATGAAATCTCTACTTGATGACTTTCCCCGCGCAAAAGCCGAGGTATTAAAAGCTGCCGAGGTGGCCGGCTATCTTTGGCAAAAGGGCTGGGCGGAGCGCAATGGCGGTAATATTACCGTCAACATCACGGAACTTGTTGACGTTGATGCCTTGTTGAAACTTCCTGCCATTGGCCCGGTTATTTCCATAGGCATGAAACTTCCCCATATCACGGGCGGAATTTTTTATTGCAAGGGCACTGGCCGCCGCATGCGCGACCTCGCTCGCTGGCCTATGGACAACGGTTCGATTATCCGCATTCTTCCCGATGGCGAAAGCTATGAAATGATTGCCGACAACCCTGTGAAGCCTACTTCGGAGCTTCCTTCGCATCTTGCCATACACGATGATTTGATTGCAAAGGGTTCTTCTTATCGCGCCGTGATACATACTCATCCCATTGAGCTAGTTGCGATGTCGCACAACAAGGAATTTTTGAAGCCCGGCGTACTCACGCATCTTCTTTGGTCGATGATTCCCGAAACGCGTGCTTTCTGTCCCAAGGGCCTCGGCATTATTCCTTACGAGATGCCTTCGAGCATTAAACTTGCTGAGGAAACGGTGAAAGGTTTGCAGGAGCACAACGTTGTGTTGTGGGAGAAGCACGGAGTGGTTGCCATTGGCAATGATGCTCTTGAGGCTTTCGATGAAATCGATGTGCTTGTCAAGTCGGCCCAGATCTATCAGGATGCAAAATCCATGGGTTTTGAGCCTGAGGGCATGAGCGATGCTGCAATGGACGAACTGAAAGAGGCGTTCAATCTTTAAGAAAGAAGGTCTGCCTCCGCAGAATATTTCAATGCCAACGGCTTTGCTGCATTTCATAGTGCGCAAAGCCGTTTTTCTGTGCCTATAAACAAAAAAGATGCGGGACTACGTGTCTCACAACACATATATCCCGCATAGCATTTCCGATTCTCCTGTCATCGTGCAATATAAAGAATCTAAGCATACTAACGTTTATTAAACAATGATGGGGAATGGAGATGCAAAATGCGATGACCCCTCATCGCAAATCGTCATCGATGATGTATTGTTGGTTGAGTTTTGCTTTTCATATCCTTTTTGTTTTTTAGTCAATGCTTCAGACGCAATGCGTCTTGGGCATATTTCGTCCTTGGTTGAGTTAGCTGAAAATAAATTCCGTCGGATTCTGTTTTGTTTTGTTTTACAGTCGTCGCCGTGAATTTCTCAAGTATTGATGCAAAGATGAAAAAGTTTTTTGTAACCTCCAAATTTTTCGGCTTAAAAATAAAATTTTCCGCATATTTTATCTCGTTTTTACTACAAGGCATCTCGTAAAAACTCCGACGCATCTAATTTAAATTTGGTGGCCCGGAATTTAAATTACATCAGACCTCGTAAAAACGATGTCAGACCTCGTTTTTAACAAAAAGGGACATCGTTTTTTTGATGTCCCTTCATGCTTTTCCCTTGTGCCTTGCGCAGGCTCGTGCAAGGGAGATTACTACTTCACTTTCAAGCTGTTTCTGTTTTGTATCGCATCTTTTCGGCTGCATGTTCCTTTCTCCACGCTTTTTTGGCCATTCGCCCGATGAAATTCCACTGCGGCATTTTCTTTAGAGTGCTTCTCACAGGCTGTATGTCCCACATCAGAAACACTGCGAGCACAATGATTCCTATCAGGCAGGTTATGCCGTAGAGTTGCTTGATACTTATCATAACGATGTTGGTCATGTCGTAGGGCAAACCGCGCGACATGTTTTCGGCAATCTGATGGCGCAGCCCGAAACTGTATGCGCCGGCGCAGAGAGTGGATATTGGCCCGTTGCGCACAAAGCCCGCCATTGTCAAACCCATGAAAAAATGCTGGAAAGGCATGAGCTCTTCAAGATAAATGGTGAGGGTGCAGAAAAATATCGCATTTCCAAACGAGCGCAGGGCTATCGGGGCGTACAAGGCTTCGATGTTGAGCCCCGGCTCCACGAGAAAATACATCATCACCGGATATGCCACCATCGCTGCCACACCCACGGTGAGCAGGCGCGTGAACTTTTGATGCAACACCCGTATCCAAAGCAGACAAAACAGGCAGCCCGCAATCGCGGCAAGCCACTCCGTGAAATTGAAAACGTTGGTGGTGAAAATTCCAAAGTGCAACACGCTGCCGGTAAACGCCGTCTGCAACACTTTGGGCGTGCTGCCCATGAATTCCACGAATGCAAAAAGCGTGAGCAGCGGTATGAGGCGCTTGTATCTCCATGCCCCGGGCGCGATATACGGGTGGCGTATGTGGAGCATGCGTTGCAGGCACAAAAAGAGCGTAACCAGAAACAACAGCAAGTCCATTCGCATCACTCGCGAGTCGAGCCAGTTGTAATGCTCGCCGTAGTTGAAGAAAAATATAAACTCTATCATCAACGCCGACCACAACAAACAGCCCATATAGTCGATGCTGATAAACGGAATGGGCTTCATGAACATGAAATTGTGGGTTGTGGTGAAAACTACAAGGGCCACCGTCAGCAGCAGACCTATCATAAGCCAGTTTACCACGCGCCAATCCTGAAACACATACACCAGATGCTCCGTTACCCACGGCGAAAGAAACATGTTGCCCAATACCAAACAATATAGCACGGGGAAAAAAATCGTGAAATCGCGCTTGGGCGTAATCCAAAGCTGTATCGTAGACATACATTCAAAGCAGCCGCAAAGTTTGAAGAAGCCCGCAATGAAACCGAGCACGCACATTATCGCTACATTGTCGGTAAACATTATAAGGAAGTTGCAAAGAGCGATTACAAGGGCCGCGTTTAGCAGCAGACGCCGGTTGGGAAATGCAAACTTGAGCCTGAAAAGCATGGGGAAAGGCATGTTTACGCCTACAACGTTGCACATCACAATCATCATCACATCTTCGCGCATCAAGCTGTACTCTCCCATCACATTTTGCATCGTTCCGCCGTAGATTCCGCCCGACATCAGAAAAATGAAAGCAAATGTCAGGTAAATCCAGGGCTGCATGCGGCGCGGCACATAGGAGTTGAACGACGGGACACGGAATGGTCCGTTTAATACTGGCGGTCCGGGCATGACGATATGGCTTTGAGTTTGAAAATAAACGTTCGGCGTGGAAATTCCAACGCATTTGATTTTGCCTTCATTGCTTGCCGCTCACTTTTACTACCACATTGAGCCCCGCTTTGAGCATTTCCACTTGTTTGGGGTCGTTGTCGGGCGTGAGACATATGCGCACGGGCACACGTTGTTCCACCTTGACAAAATTTCCCGTGGCATTGTCTACCGGAATCATGGAATAGGCCGAACCGGCTGCGGCGGAAAGCGCCTGAACCTTGCCGTGGAACACAACATCGGGGATTGCGTCGGCCGTAAACTCCACCTTGTTGCCCTCGGATACGCCTTTCATTTGCGTCTCGCGGTAGTTGGCCACAATCCATACGTCGTTGTCGTCCACAATCCTTGCGAGCATTTGCCCGGGCTGCACCAACTGTCCTTCGTGAATGTCTTTGCGGCCCATCACTCCGCTGCAAGTTGCAACTATAACGGTGTAGCTAAGATTTAGCTGCGCAAGCCGCACCTGCGCCTCGGCTACATTTTCGCCCGCTCTCGAACTTCCCAGCTGCTGCGTCTGCACATTGCTCACCGAAGCTGCCGACTGTTTGCGGCTGTTGGCCTGCTCGTATCGCGCCTTTGCCCCGAGGTAGCGTGCGTAGGCGTTGTCGTATTGCTGGCGAGTAACGGCGTCTTTCTTCAATAGGGCTGTAAATCTGTCGAAGTCCTGCTTGGCGTTGATCATCTCCACTCTCGCCTCTTCTATACCCGCTGCCGCCGTGCGCACATCGCTGCGGGTTGTTCCCATACTGGCCGAAATCGTTGACGAGCCCGACTTGGAGCTGCGAAGTCCCGCCTCGGCTTGCGCAAGTTGCAGACGGTATTCGGCATCTTCGATTATAACGAGCGTGTCGCCCTTGTTGACGTGCTGAAAGTCGTTGAAGCGTATTTCTTTTATGAAGCCCTGCACACGGGTATTGACGGGAGTGATGTGGCGGCACACTTGGGCGTCATCGGTGTATTCGTCGCCGCTGCGGTTTACGAAATGGCTGAAAGCCCATACTATCACGCCGAGCAGAAACAGGGTGATTATTATATTGTATGTCCTTTTGATGATGTTCTTTTTCATGTTGTAAAATGGGTGTTTTATGTCGTTTTTCTTAGGTCTGATGTAATTTAAATTCCGGGCCACCAAATTTAAATTAGATGCGTCGGAGTTTTTACGAGATGCCTTGTTGTTTTTTCGATATGTTTTGCCGGTTTTTTAATGTCAAAGTTCGCCTGCCGCATATTTCAGTTTGTAGAAAGCGTAGGCTATGTTGATGCGCGCGTCAACCTCCTGCAATTCAGCATTAAGGCGCAGGTTCGACGCATCAGCCATGTCGGTTACGAGAACCATGTCGCTGTTGTAGCGGGAGTGCATCACGTCGTAGTTTTGCCGCGCAAGCTCAACGCTCTTTTGCCTTGCCGCAAGTTCCACATAGCTTTGGCGGAATTCTGTGTAGGCTTGTTGTACGAGGTTGTTCAGTTCTTCGGCCTGCAAGCTCAGGTTTTCCTGCATCTGCCTCGTGGCAACTTTTGCCTGCTTCAAGTCCTTGTTGTTTTTGAACAAGGCGCTGAGGCTGTATTTCACGCCCACGCCCACATACCACACGTTGATGTTCTTGTCCACGGGCGGAAGTTCGTAGGTGATAGGGCCGTTGAAATTGTTTGCAGCCACCACAGCCACTTTTGGCAGCATCTCGCTTCGCGCAAGTTTCTCCTTTTGCTTTGCCATGCCCACATTGAGCGTGCTCTGCTCCATAAGCGGCGAATTTTCTGCGGCGCGGTTTTGCCAGAATCCCTCGCCGTTGTCGGCAAACTGCATGCCGGCTATCGTGGAGTCGGGAATGATTTTTATATCAGCCTTGCAGCCCAGCGTGTTGCAGAGCCTGTGGTTGAGAATAGCCCTGTTGTTCTGCATCGAAACCAGCCCGAGGCGCAGATTTTCCATCTGCAACTCATAGCGCGTGATGTCGTTTTTCAGAGCCATGCCCTGGTTTTGTTTCTCCTTGATTTCGTTTATCAGTTTCTCGGTGAGCGCAATGTTTTTCTCATACACCTTTATGCCGTTGTCGGCTTTGTATAGGTCGAGATACTGCCCCAATGCCACGAAACGCGATTGGCTTCGCGTGAGTCGCACTCCCGTTTCGGCTTGCTGCTTTATGATTTCCGCGAGCTTGATACCTGCGTTTAATGCGCCGCCCGAATAAACCACCTGGCTGGCTTCGACGGCGAAACTGTTGCCGAAGTGGGGCGAGCGCAAGCCGCGCGCGTTAGATAAATCGCGGTCGGTCATCAACGCGTTGCCTATGTAGCTTGCCGAGAGCGAAGCGTTTATGTCGGGCAAGCGTTTGCTTTTTGCCGACTCTATGCCTTGTTCGGCTATTTCCACACCTGTTTTGCTTGAGCGCAGGCTTTTGCTGTTTTCTTCCAGCCGGCCGAAAAGCTGTTCCAGGTTCATTTTCTCTTCTCTCGCATACCGTGCGTGGCATGCGGTGTCAGCCGGCGATTGCGCCCAAGCCTGTAAACAACTTGCCGCAACCAAAAGTTCCAGCATCAGTTTTTTTGTCATCTGTTAACGGATTGTTTTGTGTTATGTTGAATTTCGGTGCAAAGTTACGGGCAGTAATTCGGCGGACAATTGATAATTTCACGCCGGCAATGGACTATTTGGGAACAAAAGTTCGCATGTTTTATATTGTATGCCTACTTTTGTAACCGAAAAGGGAATAGATTTAACTGCCAATGAATGAAAGCGGAAATATAGGGCGTGGGTTTGTACCGTTTGCCGTTTACGGCAACGACGAGCTCGACATGCGTCATTCTGCAAGCCTTTTCGCCACCACGTTGTCGGACTGGCGCAACGAGGCGCAGGTTATAAACTACGGCGCAATCCTAATCTGTCGCGCCGGCAAGGCATGTCTTCGTGTCAATTTCAACGAGTGGCGTCTCTACGAGGGAGCTGTGATAACTTTGTTCCCCAACGATGTGGTGCAGTTGCTGAATGATTCCGGCGCAAGCGAGGAGGAAAACTCACGGTTCGGCGTGGAGATGCTCGCATACAACGCGTCGCTCTTGCGCGAGGCGAGCCTGCAACTCGAGCAAACGGTATATTCTTCGCTGCGTGAGGACCGGTGCCGACAAGATACGCCGGTGGTTACACGAATTATCGACAATATGTTCCGCCTGCTTGATGTGTATTTTTCTCAGCCCGATTGCACATGTCTCACACGCCTTGTGCTGCTTCAGCTCAAGGCATTCTTTATAGGTTTCCACGAATATCTGCAGCGCAATCCCCAATATCGTCCCGACGAGGTGAAGTCCAGGCGCGTCAGGGAGCTGTTCAATCATTTCATGATGCTTGTGGAGCGCGACTACAAGGTTTCGAGAAACGTTGACCACTATTCCGCGCTGATGAACATCAGTTCAAAATACCTCACAGGTATAGTGAAACTCGTAACATCTCATACGCCGAAATCAATAGTTGACCACTACGCCGTTTTGCAACTCAAGATGCAGCTGCGGCTCGGCGAGCGGAGCATAAAAGAAATAGCCTGGGATTTCGGTTTCACCGACGCAAGTTTTTTTTGCCGCTATTTCAAACGCCACACGGGCATTTCGCCGCAGGAATTCAGGGAGCTGAAAAAAGAAAAACCCATGTTTATCAGAAAATAAAGCCGCCTCGTAAAGCCCACATCCAATGCCGCAAAAACTCCAAGGCATCTTGTAAAAACAATGTTAGATATTATTAAAAAAATGTCTGACATCGTTTGAATAATGTCAGACATCGTTATTCCAGTATGCGGCGAGGTTTCCCCTCCGTCAGGAAACGGGGGAATTTTTCGTGGTATCCGGCGTATGTTTTGCTATAAAAACATGCCGGGCAGCCATTCCTTATAAATATAAAGGAGTGTTTTGCGATTTTTGCGGTAATTTTGCCGAAGAATCAAGCATTTTGGGAAAAATGGAAAGGAGATTGTTTGTGCTT
>CAVFYC010000034.1:0-21548 GCA_963626585.1 Christensenellaceae bacterium Phil1
CCGCAACTTGCTTGATATTACGGAGATACACAACGGAGGAAAATTCCTGTTGAACCGGGGAAAAGCCCAACTCCTCCCATCTCTTTTCCCTTTTGATGCCGTCAGTTTGGCTTACTTCGTACGTTCAACGTGTTTACTTCGTACGTTCAACGTGTTTACTTCGTACGTTCAACGTGTTTACTTCGAACGTTCAACGTGCTTACTACGTTCGATCAACGTGCTTACTTCGTTCGAAGTAAGACAAACTCCTCGGACTTCTTGGCAAACCCATCAGACCTCTTGGGCAAACTCCTCGAATCTCTTGGCAAAGACATGCGGGGAAACTTGTCTGCTCATGCGGGGAAACACGTCTTATTGTCTGACGAATTTGTCTTACTTCGGCCGTTCAACGTGTTTACTTCGGCCGTTCAACGTGCTTACTACGGCCGATCAACGTGCTTACTTCGGCCGAAGTAAGACAAACTCCTCGGACTTCTTGGCGAAACACATCGGACATTTTGACGAAAATCACCTGATCTCCTGCTAAAGAGATGCCTTGAAAAGGGAATGTTCTGCGGGAAAAAGCATATTTCGCCCAAGCATATTGGCTACTACAATATGCTTGTTGTTAACCTTTTACCACTTGTCGAAAAATCTGAGGGATATCTTTGCTCCGAATTCAAATCCTGTGCCGTTTCCTGCCCCTACAAACAATGCACCGTCAAACATGGAAGTGGCCACGCCGTAGCCACATTCCACATAGGGGTTGAGGGCATGCAGGCATACTGCATTGAAGTAAACGCGCTCCCGAGTTATCACGCGCGAGACAAGCGGCAGCTTGCCAAGCAGGAGCATGGGCGTGTCGTATGAACTTCCGAGCAGCACATAATAGTTTGATTCGTTGTAGAAACGGCGGTCGAGCAGGTGAAACTCGCCGGTCATGTCGTCGTCCCAGCCGGCAGGCATGTCGTGAAACAGGAAATTGTCGTAGTCGACGAAGTACATATCCTTGCGGTTGGTGAAGAAACCGCAGCCGCCGCGCAGATAGAGCGAGCTAAGCTTGCCGATGTCAATGCGGTGGGAGCAGTCGAACTCCATCTTTTCATACCTGTTCTTGCAGTCCAGCCAGTTCACTCCCCGCTCATATGAGCCTCTGAACGTGGGGCAATGCGAATGCAACGGCACCTTGCCCCGACGGCTCTCGTAGTAATACATTCCGGGCGTATAGGTCATCTCCACATGCGGCGCGAAACTCTTGTAATACTTGCGCATACCTCCAAGCTCCGCCTCCTTGTTCCAGTTTGTAGGCTTGCGTTGGTGAAACACCACGCCCAACTCCAAATCCATGCCGCACTTTGGGGAAATGTAAAACAAGCTCCGCGCAAAGAGGTCCTTGTAGTAGTTGAAATTGTATTTGTTGAACACGCTCAGCAATGAGTCGTAGTTGCTGAATTGCTTCAACTGCTCCCTCACCTCTTTGGCTTGAAGGCTGCTGTATATCTTGTTACCGTTCCCGACCGACAAGGCAAAGCCGCCGTTCTGCTTCGGGAAAAGGCGCATGTTGAGCGGCACTTCCCAATACAATATCTTTTGCTTGAAGTTATATCCCACCTTGGGGCGCATGTTTACCGACACTCCGCTCTCGGTTTGCAGCGAGAACTTGAAGCGTTTCTGTATCGAAAAGCCCCGGCTGCCCGACCATTGCAGCATTGAAAGCGAAAGAATCGGAGGGATTGATATCTGCGCACGGTTGTTGAACAGCTTCAAATTGTGCCGGTCGAGAAACACATCTTCAAAAGCGTCCGCGCTAAGTTCCACAATGCTTTTCGTGTTGTCCTTGGTGGTGTCTGCCTTCACCGGCTTCTCCCGCATTTGCAACAACGAGTCCTCCTCCGAAGTCAAAGGCACAGGGCGCGTGTTTGCAAAGAAATCCCGCGAGCGCACTATACTGCCCGATTCAGGCGAGAGCAAATCAAGCCGCGTTATGTTGTATTTGTCGCTTCCCTTCACCCGGCTCAACGAATCAGCATAATGCCTTTCGTCGGTTTCAATATGGTCCACCAACGATTCCACGGCGATATCAACCCTGTTCCCGGCAAACTTGTAGCGCGCGTCAAAGTCAACCTTTTCAGCAAGCAGCGCACAAATCCCGTCTTTCCCCAATTTGAAGCGCACATCACAGTGCAACATATTGTCGTAAACGGCTTTGAACCTCACGGAATCGAGTTTGCCCGTGCTCACATCAATCAAAGCACACCCTTTAACGAGAAGAGAATTCTGGTTGCGCGGAGTAAACGCCACCCAAGCCATTCCGTTTTGCGGGACCGCCTTTGTGGTATCAACGTTATAGCTGTAATATTTACGGTTAACCCTGTTGAACGGCGACAGAAGCTTGTTGCTTATCATGTAAGGCGAGTAAACCTGCACGGAGACGTTGGTCATGTAAACATCACGAAGCTCTTTCAACCGCCGCAGCGTGCTGTGAAAAGCCAGCACCTTTCGGTTTGCCACTCCAATGTCGGAGTATTCAAGCAGCGCCATGCTTTCGCCGAAATAATGGTTCTTGCCTTTGCTTATATGTATGGTGTTGGGAATAATGCGCAGCAACACGTTGTGAATGTCTGTGTTGATGTGGAATTTGGTATAGACCTGCGATTTGATATGCCCGATATGAAGATTCCTCTCTTGCTGGTATTGAAAAGTGCGGGCCATTATGGAATCGGCATTCGGCACATTGTTTCCGTTGGCTTCGATGTAGTTTGTCTGGGCACGGATATCAGCAACTCCAGGCTTGACAAAAGCGGAGCACAATAGGAGCAAGAGTAATGCAAGTCGTTTCAAATTCGCGCCACACTCTTTACACCATGCACGGTGCCAAGTTTCTTAATCAATATATCAACGTTTCGGGTGCTTCCGGTGGATATAGTCAGAATTCCAGAGAACAATCCGTCGGCAGTGTCTATTCTTATTGAACGCAGAAGGATATCCTGCTCTTTGTCGATGATTGAAGTCATATTGTTGACTATTCCAATATCATCGTTACCTATTACTTTTAGCGTTATGATGTATTTCTCGCCGCCTTTTCCCGCCCAGCGTGCTTTCACTACGCGATATCCGTAACGTTCTCTCAGAGTCTTGGCGTTTGGGCAACTGCAACGGTGTATTTTGATGCCGCCTCCCGAGGTAACAAATCCGAACACATCGTCGCCATATATGGGATTGCAGCATTTTGCAAGGGTATATTCTATGCCTTTTAGGTTGCTGTCGATAACGAGTACGTCCGAATTCGTATTATTGTCTTTCCCTTTGCTTTGCTGTTGCGAAAGGTTGAATTCGTTTGCGCTTATGGCCTGATAATGATCGGGCGCTTCGTGTTCGCTCTTGTACATCGATTCATATTGGTCGGCTGCATCGTTTAGTTGTATGCTTCCGCTTGCCATTGCCTTGAAGAATTCGCTTTGCTCCTTATATCCGAATTTCTTTGAAAGATGACTCAGAATGGAATCGTCCCAAGCTATGTCGTGGTTTTTGAGTTTGCGTTCGAATGCTTCGCGGGCGAATTGTCCCTCCTTTATGGCTCTTTCGTGAACCGACTGCCTTATTTTGCTTTTTGCCCTGGCCGTTACCACATAGTTCAGCCAATCGCTGTTTGGAGTCTGTGAATTGGAAAGTTTTATCTCCACCTGGTCTCCGCTCGCAAGTTTATGGCGCAGCGGATAGTTCTTCCCGTTTATCGTAGCTCCCACGCAGCGGTTACCTATATTGGTATGTATTCGATAGGCAAAGTCAAGAACTGTGGCTCCGGCCGGTAGTTTGTATAAATCTCCCTTTGGCGTGAACACATAAATCTCTTCGTCTTTCAAATCAAGTTTGAGCTGGTTGATTATATGAACGTCGTCGCCGGTTTCGAGTATTGACCTGATTTCTCCTATCCACTCGTCAATTCCGCTTTCTCCGCCTTTTATTCCTTTGTAACGCCAGTGTGCTGCAAGTCCATACTCTGCAATTGTGTCCATGCGCTCCGAGCGGATTTGCACCTCCACCCATTTGTTTTGCGGGCCGAGCACTGTGATATGCAGGCTCTCGTATCCGTTGCTTTTGGGCACGCTCAGCCAGTCGCGAAGCCGCTTGGGATTTGGCTGATACATGTCGGTGATTATGCTATATACCTGCCAGCATTGCAGTTTCTCCTTGTCTTCGGGACAGTTTATGATAATTCTTATGGCAAATAGGTCGTAAACGCCTTCGAATGCGCAATGTTGCCGTTTCATCTTCTGCCAAATGGAATGAATACTCTTTGTGCGTCCTTTTATATGGAAATCCAGTCCGGCGGCAGTGAGTTTCTGCGAAATAGGCTCGATGAAGTTTGCAATATAAGCGTCGCGCGCACTTTTTGTGGCGTTCAATTTTTCGCGTATCAGGTAGTATGCGTCATGCTCAAGGTATTTCACAGCCAAGTCCTCGAGTTCGCTTTTAATTTTGTACAGTCCTAATTTGTGGGCTATCGGAGCGTAGAGAAACTCAGCCTCTTTTGCCACCTGGTTGCGCGCATCTTCGTCGGCCACATCGCGTATACGCCGCATTGCAGCAAGGCGGTCGGCGGTCATGATAAGCACCACGCGCATATCTTCTGCGAAACTCACGAGCAGATTTCTGAAATTTTCGGTTTCCACTGCCGGAGTCTTGGCATATAGTCCTTTCACTCTTTTCAGCCCCGAGGCAATGCTTGCAATGTCGTTGCCGAATTCTTTTTTCACTTCGTCGGCATCAACGCAGTTCACCTCAAAAAACGGCGCAAGCAGGCAACCGGTCATCGTGGTTCCGTCGAGCCGCATTTCTTCTCCGAGAATTATTGCTGTTTCCAAGGCTGTAATCACGGGATTAAAGCCAAAGACATCGCGCTTCACCGTTCCGTTTTTCGTGGCCTGCGAGATATAATTGCGTATTTTGCGAAAGCCGAAACGTTCTACGGTCTGAGGGGTGAGCCTTGCGAATTTCCTTGTCAGTTCAAGGAGTTGGGAGCGTTCTTCGTCTGTGAAAAATGTTGTGGGCATGGTTCTCAAAATTTCTTTATAGCAAATATACTGATTTTTGTGTAACCTGTGGTTTGTCTTTCTTCAAAGAAGCGTTGCGAGGCTTATTGTTCCTGAAAAAATGCAGCATGCCGCAGAATTCTATCGCAACACTAAAACGGATATTACAAATGGGTAGAAAAGCACATTTGATGTGCAAAAAACTCCGACGCATCTAATTTAAATTAGATGCGTCGGAATTTAAATTTGGTGGCCCGGAGTTTTTACCGATATCAGACCTCGTTTTTTCTACAATTATAAGGCTATTTTTCTTGTCCTTTTGCGTAAAGTCCCCTACCCCTTTGTGCCTTGAAATACCTACTTGAGTTTTCCGCTGTGGGCTTCTATAAAATTCTTGAACAGAGGGCATAGAAGCAGATAGCCGTCTTTTGTGGGGTGAATGCCGTCGGGACACAACTGTTTGTAGTTGAGTTCGTTTATTCCACTATCTGTCCACAGATTCAATAGCGGAACAGAAAAACGGTTTGCGCATTCCATTTGTCCTTCAATGTAGTTCCACATTCTGCGCGGCGGATTATAGCGGGTTTCTCCGGTTTTGCTGTATCCGTAGGTGCTTCCGAAACTTTTGAGCGAGGCAAACACGAGGATTTTTGCGGCAGGCGCATGTTTCTGTATGGTCTCGATGCAATAATTCAAACCGCCGCATTGGGTCAGAAGTTTGTTCTCGTCATAACCGTCTTCTATGGTGTAGTCGGAAGATTTGCCAACGGGATTTCCCCAAATGTCATTGGTGGAACACCAAAGTATGTAGATATCATAAGGCTTTTTGTCAGCGCCACATTGATTGGAAACCATCAAAGGAATTCCGCCCAAAACAGCCTTTCCATTCTCTATTTTTGTCTGTTTGCAGAAACCGTCTCCGGCTTTGCCGAAGTTGGTAATCTTGTATCGCGGCATAGATTTTTCAAGTTCTTTCTGCGCGCCCTTATCTTTGAAAAACTGTGCCACCGAACCGCCGAATATTGCCACTTTCACTTGTGCCGTTATGATTTGCGGGACAAACAGTGCGGCGAAAATCAATATACTTATTTTCTTCATGGACTGGTATTTGAAATAAAAAAGCCTCCTGGAAAATTTCAGGAGACTTTAATTAGCTTGCTCTTACGCTCCTTTTTACTTGAGGGCGTATGTTGTATCCGTTGCCTCTTCGTCGATGATTAATTTGTCTTCACGAAGCAGCCAACCCAATCCGAGGAAAAAGTCTTTCTCGTTGATTTTTGCCAATTTCTTGATTTGTTTCATTGTAAGCGTACCTTCGGCGTTCAATACAGTCCAAATCTTTCCTGCTGTTTCTCCGGCTTTTTCTTGTAGCATAATTTTTTAGTTTTCGAGACGGCGGCTTAAAAACCTTGTCTCATGTTAATTCGATGCAAAGTTATGTTTTTACGCATATAAAACTTTGATACACAAGAAAAATCTATGAAATAACGCCTTACTCCACTTTTATTTGACAAATTAAAATAGCAAATCTCTTTCAAACTATTCCGATTTGTAAAACAAACTGATACAGATGTTTTTCATTCCTCTCCCCGAAGACGTGGCAGGGATATGTTGAACTTTACGGCAAGCAAACGCACAGCAATGACCATTATGCTGCAAGCAATGCCCGATACCACATTATCCATTCCCGCCAAACCACACAGCATATATACTCCCCCGCCTATCAAGCACGCCGATGCGTAGATTTCCTTGCGGAAAATCAACGGCTCAACGTTTATAAACACATCGCGGAAGATTCCCCCGGCCGCGCCAGTCATTGTTCCCATAACGATAGCCGTCCACCATGGGAAACCAAGCGTGAGCGTTTTCTCAATACCCGTTACCGTAAAAACAGCAAGCCCTATCGTGTCGAACAAAAACCATGTATTGTTTTGCCGAATGAGATGCTTTCCGAATATAGCCACCCACACAACTGCCAATGCCGTACATATTATATATATTGCGTTGCTCATCCAAAACGGAGTCTGACCAAGCAACAAATCGCGCAAGGTTCCGCCGCCCACTGCCGTGGTAAGTCCTACTACAAACGCTCCGAAAATATCGAATTTCCTTGCCGATGCAAGGCGTATGCCGGATATTGCAAAGGCAAACGTACCTATGAAATCGAGTATCTGGGCAAATGTGGGCATTTCCATTTCGAAAAATTTACTTGTTGGGCACAAACTTGAAATCACGGTATCCCATCAGTCTGTCATACCTATCCCCTTGTAAACGGGCGTATACAAAAACCGTGTATTCGTTTTCCGTTTGAAAGAAATCGCCTTCGCTTTCCGCCATAGAGCCTACACGTTTTCCGTCGGGCACAAAAATATAAGCGTAGTTGTAGTAGCCTTGCTTCATCAATATGGCCGCTTCGTAAACATTACTCTCCGAATCGTATTTCATTCGGTTCTCGGGCAAAAAATTATAGGCATTCCATTGCCCGCAAACGTAGAAACTGCCGTCATCACGCATCTCGTCGGCCTGCAAAGCAAAATGAACAATCACATATTCGCTTTGAGTGTCATTGTTCTCGTTGTCCTCGTTCCTCACAACGTATGAGCCGTTGATTTCCTGGCTATATATGTAATTCGTGAACTGTTTTCCCGGATACAGAAACGCATGGTAATATGGCGCAAACCATCGCATTTTGTCCACTCCCAATGTAGGTTGGTGTATGTTCAGTATCTCGAATTTACGGAACTCGTTGCCCGCCGGGAAAATCAAATCACGGCAATGCTGCCATCTCATTTCCTTGTCGCTTATATAGGTAGGCTCGGGATTTGAAACCGCATTGTCGTAACGTTTGTTCTGAAGGATTTTCACGAAAACCTCACGCGAAGGATCGCGAAGCTCCACGTTTGAAAAATTCACGCTCAATTCCAATTGCTGGTGCGACTTGTTGCTGTCGATATCAGTATTTGAGGAAGCCGAAGCCCCTACTCCGAATTTGTTCTCCGATACAGAAAAAAATGCCTCGGCAACCGGATTTTCCGTGTCCTCTTCATCATAGATGCTAACCTTGTAATTTCCCGACACAATAGGCTTAACATACGAATTGGGGAATTTAAGTTCGTAATGGGTGTAGAGGTTGGACGTATTCATGCTCAGAGTGTAATTCTCTATCGGGCGGTCGAAATTCGTCCCCGTCATATAGTCGCTCTCGAATACGCCGTCGGAAATATTCCAATCGTGATCGCAATGCTCAAGTTTGTAAACGTATCTCACATAATCGTGAGTCATGTCATCAAAAGATATTGTAACCGCCTCCTGTCCGTTCAAATTTATCACGGGAGGGGTTTGCCTATCCCCGTTGACCACACTTTCTACTGTTCGAATGCGCTCGGAATAAGAACGGTTTTGCTGGGCAAAAATATTTGTTGCAAGCAAAAGCAACGGAAACAACATCAATCTACACATAGCATATATTATTTAATAGGTGTCAGTCCCATTTTTTCTGCAACCTTCAACATATAGTCGAAAACTGCATCGTGTTCGTTTGCAACCTTGCCGTCGAGCACAGCATCTTTTATCTCGGCTTTCAGAGTCCCCACTTCGCGACACGGTTTTAGCCCGAAAGTTTCCATAATCTCCGTGCCGTCAACGGGAGGTTGGAAGTTGCGTATTCTGTCGCGCTCTTCAATTTCCTTGAGCCTCACTCTCACGAGTTTGAAATTGTCGAGGAAAGTTTGTTTTCTCACCCGGTTGCGGCTTGTTATGTCGGCTTCGCAAAGAGTCATGAGGTCTTCTATGTCATCTCCGGCATCAAACAAAAGACGTCGCACTGCGCTGTCGGTTACTTCGTCATCAGCGATGGCAATAGGGCGCATGTGAAGGTCTACAAGCTTTTGCACGTATTTCATTCTCTCGTCCATTGGGAATTTGATGCGGCGGAATATTCCCTTAATCAGTTTTGCTCCCACCACATTATGGTTCTTGAAAGTCCAGCCTCCTACGGGATCCCAACGTTTTGTGGCGGTCTTTCCTATATCATGAAGCACTGCCGCCCAGCGCAGCCACAGTTTGTCGCTATGGGCAGATACATTGTCGAGGACTTCAAGCGTGTGATAAAAGTTGTTCTTATGCGAAAATTTTCCTCGGGTTTCCTGTATGTCGAGCGCCGATACTTCGGGCAAAATATACTGCAACAATCCAGATCTTTGCAAGTCTACGAATCCGCGTGAAGGCGTGGGCGAAAGAATTATCTTGTTCAATTCGTCGACAATACGCTCGCTGCTCACTATTTTTATCCTTTCGGCGTTTCGTTCAAGTGCTTCAAACGTTTCATCGCATATATAAAAACCCAATTGTGTGGCAAATCTTACGCAGCGCATCATTCTAAGCGGATCGTCAGAGAATGTTATGTCGGGGTCAAGCGGTGTCCTTATGATTTTGTCGCGCATGTCGAGCAATCCGTCAAAAGGATCTACCAATTCGCCGAACCTATTACTATTTAAGCACAAAGCTAATATGTTTATTGTGAAATCCCGGCGACATTGGTCGTCTTCAAGTGTGCCCGTTTCTACGATTGGTTTTCGCGAATCACTATTGTAGCTTTCCGAGCGTGCTCCAACGAACTCTATTTCATGCCCGCGATATTTCACTTGTGCGGTGCCAAAACGGCGAAATACCGACAAATGTGCACCTTTGCCCAAAGATTTGCAATAGGCTTCGGCCACATCAATACCGCTTCCCACTACTACAACATCTATGTCGCACGACGGACGGTCGAGAAACAGGTCTCTTACGTATCCCCCGATAACATAGCATTCCACTCCCAAATTGTCAGCGACTTCGGATATTTTATGGAATAATGGTTTGTCTATACGCTCTATTAATTGTTCTGGAGTTAATTCCAACATCAAAATTTCAGTTTTAACGCGCAAAAGTAATAAAAATCAAATTAAATAGCGTATTTTTACCACCGCAACCAAACAGCATAATATATATAATGAGAAAAAGCAATATTTTGAATACGCTAACGGGTATGGCTATCTGTGCCGTTGCGCTGGGAACTGTTTGTTCCTGCAACGGCAACAACAAGGACGAAAGCGGAGGTTATGAATGTATTTCCCAGGCAAGACAAATGCTCTCCTCCGGCAATTATGACAAGGCGCGTGCTATGATCGATACATTGAGAAACAATTATCCTTTGGCTTTCAATGCGCGCGAAGAAGGTATCCTGCTTCTCGATTCCATTGAGATTGCAAGCGCACAAAAAGACTTGCAGAATGTCATAGGTGAGCTGGCGACAGCAAAGGTTGGGTTTACCGACTCCCTGCAGTTTTCAAAGGAGGAAGCCGAACAGAAAATAAAGTTCTATACCAAGAAATTGAACCACGACAAGGCTAATTTCAAAAAGCACAAATAGACGGCTACAAAAAGCCTATATATTAGTGTTTTAATTTTGCGGCATATCGTAAAAACGATATCAGACATAATTTAAACTATGTCTGACATTGTTTAAATTATATCAGACCTAGTTTTAACGATATCAAATCTTTTTAATTCTAATTAGATTTTGGTTTTCGCAAACACCTATATCCGATAAAAAGAAATTTGTAAATTTGCATTGTAAAGAATGAATAAGGTAAAGAGAATATTCGAATATATCTGCACGTGCATTTGCAGCATGTTGTTTTTTGTTCCCGTTTCGGGACAGACAAATGCCCAAGCCATGAAGGTGCTTGACAATTGCGCTTCGGCCATAAAAAAGTGCGGAAACATCAAAGCCTCTTTTGTTGCCACGCAATTTTCGCATAAGCAGGAACAAGGCTCCAACAAGGGAATGGCTTGTGTGAGCGGCAACAAACTATATATTGACGGCGGAGCCACGAAAATATGGTATGACGGCAAAACCCAATGGTCGTACAACTCTTCAACAGCAGAAGTGAACATATCTACCCCGTCGAAAGCGGAGGCTGCACGCATCAACCCCTACTCCTTTATATATTTGTATAAGCAAGGATACAATGCAACGATGAGCGATGCAAATGTACGCGGGAAAAACTGCTACGACGTACGTCTTGTTTCAAACGCAAACAAATCCCTGCGGTATGTTTACCTCACAATAGACAAAAATACCATGTTGCCCATTTGTATAAGAATGAGCAGCAACGGAACAGATTGGACAAGAATCTCAATTTACGAAATAAATAAAAAACAAAAGTTCGACTCGGAAACCTTTCGCTTCAATGCAAAGGATTTTCCAAATGCCGACGTAATAGATTTAAGATAAATAGAAATATGGACAATATATATAAGTGTCTCATCATAGGCTCAGGTCCTGCCGGCTATACCGCTGCAATTTACGCGGCACGCGCCGGAATGAATCCAGTACTTATAGAAGGTATGACAAGCGGCGGACAGTTGACGCAAACTTCAACCATCGAAAATTTCCCCGGCTTCCCCGACGGAATTGAAGGCTTTGAATTGATGGACAATATGCGCAAGCAAGCCGAAAAATTCGGTACGAAAATAATAGGAAGCTCTGTGGTTTCGGTAGATTTCGATGTCAAACCGATGAAAATCACTCTTGACGACAACAGCGACGTATATACCGAAACCGTTGTCATAGCCACTGGTGCCACTGCCAAATATTTGGGACTCGACGACGAAAAGAAATATTCCGGCAAAGGAGTAAGTGCATGTGCAACCTGCGACGGTTTCTTCTTCCGCAAGAAAGTGGTGGCTGTTGTAGGCGGCGGAGATTCCGCATGTGAAGAAGCGTCGTATCTTAGCAACCTTGCAAGCAAAGTATATCTCATAGTGCGCAAACCATATCTGCGCGCCTCGAAAATAATGCAGCAAGAAGTTTTTGAAAACGAGAAAATAGAAATCCTATACAACACCAATACCGAAGGATTGTTCGGAGAAAACAAAGTGGAAGGCGTTCGGCTTGTAAGCAATATCGGGACCGAAGAAGAAAAACACTTTGAATTGCCGATAGACGGCTTTTTCCTTGCAATAGGTCATAAACCCAACAGCGAAAAGTTTGCAAAATGGGTGGAACTCGACGACAACGGATATATAAAAACCATAAACGGTACGTCCCAAACCGGATATCCCGGAGTTTTTGCAGCAGGAGACGTAGCCGATCCGCATTATCGTCAAGCCATAACCGCAGCCGCTTCCGGTTGCCGCGCAGCTTTGGACGCAGAAAAATATTTGAAAACCAAATAGTACTCATAATCATGAAATTGAAAATAACTCTTATCGTGGCATTGTTTGCCATAGGAAGCGTAAACACAGCTTCTGCACAGGATCTCTCCAGCATCTTCTCAAAAGTAAAATCCGCAATTTCCAGCATAACGGGCAGCAGTTCCGGTAGTTTGGAAGGAACGTGGGTTTATTCAGGTGCCGATATCGAATTTACCTCTGACAACATTTTGGCACAGGCAGGAGGAAAACTTACATCTGCCAAACTTGAAAAAACTATCAACAATGCATTGAACAAATACGGAATTGCACCCAACAAATTGTCGTTTACTTTCGGCAAAGACAGCACATACTCTTGCGCATACTCCACTCACACCACACAAGGAACGTATGTGTACAAAGACGAAAAGCTAACTATTAAACCGTCTACATATTCCGGCAAAACGATAACAACAAATGCCTCCGTAGGAAGTACATTGAAACTCACTTGCGATGCAGATAAAGTTTTGTCGCTGGCTCAGATGATAAGCAGCAAGGTGGCAAATCAAAGTCAAAATTCAACATTGTCAATACTTTCACAGCTTTCAAAAAACTATAAAGGCATGAAAGTGGGACTCGAATTCAAAAAGAAATAACGTTACAGACGTTTCGACTAAGAAGAATAGGGAGTTGGTGGAAAATCACAGAAAGAATTATATGATTACCCAATTGTCCATTCTTGAAAATAAACAATTGAAATAATCCTCTTAATATGGGAACAGAAACAGTCAAGCCCGCAAAAGGCAAATTAGGTGTTTTGGTTGTAGGTCTTGGAGCCGTATCCACAACATTCATTACAGGCGTACTGATGATACGCAAAGGTTTAGGAAAAGCTATCGGCTCAATGACACAGTATGATAAAATACGTGTGGGACGCGGCAAAGACAAACAATACAAGCATTACGGAGAAATTGTTTCCTTGGCAAATTTGAACGATATCGTATTCGGTACGTGGGATGCCTATCCTGAAAATGCCTACGAGTCGGCTATCAACGCAGAAGTTCTTCGCGATAGAGATATAAACCCGGTGAAGGACGAATTGGAAAAGATTGTTCCAATGAAAGCTGCTTTCGATCACGATTATGCAAAACGTATTGAAGGCGAAAACATAATGAAAGGCGCAACACGCAAAGAAATGGTAGAAAATCTCCGCAAGGATATCCGCGATTTCAAGAAAGCAAACGATTGCGAAAGGATTGTGGTGATTTGGGCCGCTTCTACCGAAATTTATGTACCGTATTTCGCCCCTGTTCATGATACAATTGCTGATTTGGAAAAAGCAATAGAAGAAAATGATACCGAACACGTAGCTCCTTCTATGTGCTATGCTTACGCAGCACTTAAAGAAGACGCTCCGTTTATCATGGGAGCTCCAAACACAACTGTTGACATACCGGCAATGTGGGAGCTTGCAGAACAAACAAAGGTTCCTATCGCCGGAAAAGACTTCAAAACTGGACAAACATTGATGAAATCCGGCGTAGCTCCTATAATAGGCACACGTTGTTTGGGATTGTCAGGTTGGTTCTCCACAAATATTCTTGGAAATCGCGATGGTCTTGTGCTTGACGAGCCTGCTAATTTCCGCACAAAAGAAGTCAGCAAACTTTCTACCTTGGAATCTATCCTTGATGGAGACAATCAGCCAGATTTGTACAAAAATTACTATCATAAAGTCCGCATTAACTACTATCCTCCCCGTAACGACAACAAAGAAGGTTGGGATAATATTGATATCTTCGGTTGGATGGGCTATCCCATGCAAATCAAAATCAATTTCCTCTGTCGTGATTCGATTTTGGCGGCTCCGCTGCTTTTGGATCTCGTACTTCTTTCAGATTTGGCGCACAGGGCTGGACGTTATGGTACTCAGAGATTCTTGAGTTTCTTCTTAAAGAGTCCGATGCACGATTTTACGAAGAACGAAGTGCCCGTAAACAATCTTTTCCAACAATACACGATGCTCAAGAATGCTATCCGTGAAATGGGCGGGTATGAAGCTGACGAAGAAATAGATTGAAAAACGTTCTGCAAATTTATCGGCGTAAAACAGAAATATCATGAAAGCTTCATGGCCTTATAAGATGAGGTCGTGAAGCTTTTTCTACAAAAATAAATAAGAACTGAACAACATGCGCAAGACATTATTATTACTCTTGATTTCTTTTTTGTCTATTATAGAAATCAGAGCGCAGCATGTAAGTGGTGTGGTAGTTGATGCACAGTCGGGGCAAAGATTACCATACGTGAATGTTTATTATGACGGGAAAGGTGTGGGAGCTACGTCTGACGAAAATGGAAACTTTACTGTTCCGTATCATAAAGGGTGGACGCAATTGTCTTTTTCTTCGGTTGGTTTCAAGAAGAAAGACGTTGTTATATCTGGCCCAATCAATGGACTGACTGTTAAACTTGACGTTAATGCTACTGCTATAAAAGTTGTTAGCGTAAAAGGTAAACGTAAGAAATATAATAGGAAGAACAATCCTGCCGTTGAACTTATGCGCAAAGTTATCGAGGCAAAGAAAGATTATGACTTGCGAAAAAACCATGATTATTTCAGCTATCAAAAGTATGTGAAACGTACTTTGGCATTCAATGATTTCACAGATAAATCTCTCAATGACGATCACTTCAAAAAACTTCCGTTTCTAAAAGACCGCGTGGAGACTTCGTCCGAAACAGGTAAATTAATATTGCCAATTTCTGTAGACGAGATTTTGTCGAAGCGTATTTACAAAAAAGACGGAAACGTAGACAAAACAATTGTTGAGGGCAAAAAGAATACTGGTATCAACGAATTCTTTACAACCGGAGACATTGTTACGACAATGCTTGAAGATGTCTTTTCTGATATAGACATATACAAAAACAATATTCATGTTCTTCAAAAAGAATTTGTCAGTCCTCTTTCTTCAAGCCAGGGTATTTCGTTTTACAGATATTTCATTGCCGATACAGTTGAAGTTGATGGCGAAAGATGCTATGAAGTAACCTTTACACCCAACAATCCACAAGATTACGGCTTTAATGGAAGTTTGTATGTCTTGACCGACGGTTCTTATCTGGTAAAAAAAGCAGTGCTCAACATACCAAAGAACAATGATGTCAACTTTGTGAACGACATGCTTGTTACCCAAAGTTTTGAGAAACTGCCTACGGGTGAACATGTGCTTGTTGACGACAATATGATAGTTCAAATTAATGTCGTTGGCTATGTTACGAAAGTTCATGTGAAACGTAATACCCACTATAGTGATTTTTCGTTTACCCCAATTCCGGACAAGCAATTCAAGTTTTCGGGAAATGAAAAAACGCTTGCTGATGCGGGAAACAAGACAAAGGAATTTTGGAAATCGGTACGCCCTGTTCCACTTACGGAGAAAGAAAGTACGATGGACGATTTCCTTAAAGACATGATGAAAACCAAGGGATTCAAACCTGTCTTGTTTGTTGCAAAAGCCTTTATCGAGAATTTTGTGGAGACTTCTGCAAATCCGGAAAAACCTTCGAAATTTGATTTCGGCCCAGTAAATACTATCATTTCCAACAATTTTGTTGACGGATATCGAGTGCGTTTGAGCGGACAAACCACAGCTAATCTAAATCCGCATCTTTTTGGAAAAGGATATGTGGCCTATGGTTTCAAGGACAAGAAGTTCAAGGGAATGGGCGAAGTAACATATTCTTTCAACCGAAAGGATTATCTCCCGCGCGAGTTCCCTGTGAACAATCTTACTTTCACATTCCAATACGATGATGCGTCGCCATCGGACAAATTCATGCCTACTGACAAGGACAATGTGTTTACAGCATTCAAATGGACCAAGGTTAACCATATGAATTATATGCGCAAATACAAATTGCTCTATGAACGGGAATGGGGAAATGGCTTGCGCTTCACAACAAGTTTCAAAAAAGAAGATTTGGAACCTACTGTAGATTTGTTCTATCAGCCGCTCAACGGAGCATTAACGCCTTCGAGCGACAGAAGTCTTTATAAAAAGCATTTCAAGACAAGCGAATTTATGGCGGGAGTGCATTTTCAGCCAGGAGCAACCTATATTAACACCAAACAACGCCGAATGACGACCAATCATGATACTCCTATTTTTGAATTGTCGCATACTGTTGGTTTGAAAAACTTGTTTGGCAGCGACTATAGGCACAATCTAACAGAAGCTGGCGTTTACAAACGTTTTCAAATGTCATCGTGGGGACGAATCGATACTTATCTTAAAGGCGGAATAGAATGGAACACAGTTCCTTTCCCATTGCTTATAATGCCTGCCGCGAACCTTTCGTATATCAAGGAGCGTGAAACTTTTTCGCTCATCGACAACATGGAATTTCTCAACGACAGATACGTTTCATTTATGGCAAGTTGGGATATGGGCGGGAAAATTTTCAACCGTATTCCCCTACTCCGCAAACTTAAATGGCGCGAATTTATTGGGACAAACATTTTGTGGGGAACGCTCTCTGACAAGAACAATCCGTTCCTCGAAAAAAATGCAAACGACAGCCGACTGTTTTATTTCCCTGGTGAGTTCAACAGCGACGGAACATATACTTTTCAGAGCCGGGTGATGGACAAAAACCGACCATATGTGGAATGGGTGGCTGGTGTTCACAATATCTTCAAAATTGTTCACGTGGAATATGTGAGAAGAGTTAACTATTTCCGTCATGGAACCAAGAAATGGGGTATCCGCATCATGATGCGAATGAGTTTTTAGAGCACTCTTAACCTCGCTTTGCTTTGCCCCAAATACGCAAAGCAATAATGAAAAAACAATAAGAGACATTGTTTGAAACAATGTCTCTTATTGTTTAAACTATGTCAGACATAATTTAAATTCCAAGGCATCTTGTTTAAACAATGTCTGACATAGTTTTTAAGGCTCTTCGGGAAGAAGTTCCTTTAGATATTCGTGAATCATTTTTGTAGCATAAAACGTTGCAACAGCGAGGTTTTTGTCGCGGCCGCAATCCTTTTCCAGTTTTTTCGTAACAACTTTCTCTGCATTGCCCACCGCAATCCAAATTGTTCCCACGGGAGCTTCGTCTGTTCCTCCACCAGGACCGGCAAAACCAGTAACGGCAATGGAATAATCTGAATGGAACAACTTGTTCGCACCAATAACCATCTGGCGAGCCACTTCCTCACAAACGGAACTCTTCTCTTCTATCACCTTAGCATCAACGTTAAGAAGTTCCGTTTTCACCTTGTCGGCATAGCAAACAATACCGCCCAAATAATATTCGGAACTACCCGGTGTAGAAGTAATCACAGCCGCCACACGACCCGAAGTACAACTTTCTGCTGTTGAAAGCGTCTTTTTGGTCTTCCACAACATCTCGTTGATGTCGCGACTCATTATCCTAATGTCTAAATTCATATTTATATATTTAACTATTTATCTTAACACGTGAATAAGCAGGCTTTGCTATATCGCAAAAGTCTTTATCCAAATATTTGAAATATGCCGCCGTTGCAATCATGGCTGCATTATCCGTGGTATAGCTGAACTTGGGAATGAAAACCTCCCATCCTTTCGTTTCCGCCTCATTTTGGAAAGCCTGGCGCAAACCTGTGTTTGCCGAAACTCCACCAGCAACCGCCACACGCTTTATACCGGTGTCGGCAACCGCTTTTTCGAGTTTCTTCATCAGTATTTCAACTATCGTATGTTCAAGCGATGCAGCAAGATCTTCCTTGTGATTCTCCACAAAATCCGGATCGTCCTTCACAAACTTCTTCAATTCGTACAAAAACGAGGTTTTCAATCCGCTGAAACTGTAATTATAATCGGGAATGGCGGGCTTGCTGAAATGAAAAGCATTAGGATTTCCTTTTCGTGCGAGCCTATCTATAATAGGACCGCCGGGATATCCCAGCCCCATGACTTTGGAACATTTGTCAATGGCTTCACCGGCAGCATCGTCTATCGTCTGCCCGAGAATCTCCATATTATTGTAAGAATTCACCTTTACAATTTGAGAATTGCCGCCGCTTACAAGCAAACAAAGAAACGGCAATTCAGGAATATGGGCTTCCTCATCGCGGGTACGAATAAAATGCGCAAGGATGTGCCCCTGCAAATGGTTTACTTCAATGAGCGGCAAACTTTGAGACACGGCAAGTCCTTTGGCAAACGACACACCGACGAGCAGCGAGCCCATAAGTCCCGGTCCAAGCGTAACGGCAACCGCCGAAAGGTCTTCCACAGAAACTCCGGCACGTTTAAGCGCCTGGTCAACCGTTGGAACGATGTTTTTTTCATGGGCCCGCGAAGCAAGTTCCGGCACTACTCCGCCGTAAGCTTCGTGTACAGCCTGCGAAGCCGTAACATTGCTCAAAAGATAACCGTCTTGAACGATTGCAGCCGAGGTATCGTCGCAACTGGATTCGATTCCCAATATTGTTATTTTGTCTTTAGCCATTATTCCTTGGTCATTGTGTTAAAATCTCCAAGCCGTGTTCACGCATTACGAAAGTATGTTCCCACTGTGCGCTTGGCAATTCGTCCTCAGATATTACTGTCCAATTATCAGCTGCGTCAATAAACACATGCCAATCGCCCATATTTATCATAGGTTCTATTGTAAACACCATTCCCGGCACAAGCATCATGCCACGTCCCGGTTTCTTTGCATAGTGTTCCACATCGGGGTCTTCATGAAACTCCAAACCTACGCCATGACCGCACAAATCGCGCACAACCGAGAAACCGGCTGCATGGGCGTGCTTGGTAATTGCATAGCCTATATCGCTGAGAAATCCATAAGGCTTGGCGGCCTCCATTCCTACCTCAAGGCATTCACGGGCACAGTCAACGAGACGCTGTTTCTCGGGAGTAGTTTTTCCGATAACAAACATTCGCGATGCGTCGCTGAAATATCCGTTAAGGATAGTGGACACGTCAACGTTTATTATGTCGCCTTCTTTTAGAATCTCAAATTCATTGGGAATGCCATGGCAGACAACTTCGTTAATACTCGTGCAAACGCTTTTAGGAAAGCCCTCGTAGTGAAGCGGAGCCGGGATTGCGCCGTGAGCTACTGTGTATTCGTAAACAATGCGGTCGATTTCTTCGGTAGACATACCCGCATGGATTTGCGCAGCTACCGCATCGAGCACACCGGTATTCACCATGCCGCTCAGACGAATGCCTTCGATTTGTTCTTCTGTCTTTATGAGTTTACGAGACGGCACTTCCGCACCGCTTTCTTCGGCAGCCATCACACGGCGTTCCACCTCGGTAGGCTCTACGCCCTCGGGGACTGTCCAAAGTCTTCTGCGTTTTCTACTCATTACTACGGATATTTTTCCTGCTTCGTTTATACGAGATACTGGTCGGATATTGATTCGTTGTTTTCCACGCGGCGAATTGTCTCGGCAAACATATCGGCTACGGTAAGCTGCTTAACTTTTGCGCAACGGTTGGAATAAGGAATACTGTCGGTGAACACCATTTCTTCGATTGCGGAATCTTGGATACGTTCGCTTGCAGGACCGGACATCACGCAGTGGGAAGCTATTGCGCGCACGGAATTGGCGCCTTTTTCTTTCATAAGATTTGCAGCCATGGTGATTGTGCCTGCTGTGTCCACGATGTCGTCAACAAGTATTACGTCCATTCCTTTTACATCGCCGATTACCTGCATTTCGCTCACGATATTAGCGCATTTGCGGGTCTTGTTGCAGAGAACGAGCGGGCAATCAAAATATTTTGCGTAAACACTTGCGCGTTTTGAACCGCCTACGTCGGGAGTTGCGATGCAAAGATTCTTCAAGTTCAGAGATGTAACATAGGGCAGCATTATTGTAGATGCATAGAGGTGGTCTACCGGAACATCAAAGAAGCCTTGTTCCTGATCGGCATGAAGATCCATTGTAATCATGCGGTCGATTCCAGCAACGCTCAGCAAATCTGCCACGAGTTTTGCGCCGATGCAAACGCGCGGTTTGTCTTTACGGTCTTGACGCGCCCAACCAAAATAAGGTATAACAGCAACTATATTGCGAGCCGACGCACGTTTTGCGGCATCAATCATAAGCAAAAGTTCCATCAGGTTGTCTGAACTCGGGAAGGTGGATTGTACCAAGAACACATCACGTCCTCTTATGGATTCTTCATACGATACAGCAAACTCTCCGTCTGCAAATTTTGTTATTTGTAGTTTACCCAACGGGCAACCTAAAGATGCACATATTTTTTCTGCAAGATACTTTGTTTTCGTACCTGAAAAAACCATGTAAGGAAGTTTTTCGCTCATTTTCAATTTATATTTTGTCTGTTTTTAGTTTTCTATTCTGTTGCGCGGCGCAGAAGTCTGAAATAGCCAATGTATTCCTTGAAATCGGTTGAGGAAACGGCGTCGAACTTAGTCGCCAAAGAGCCATAAACCACAACGCCGCCAAATCCTAAGTCGCGGAGTTTTTTCACATTGTCCGTCCCAATTCCTCCATATGCCATTACCTTGTTGTCGATAATGCCTTTGTCGGAAGCGGCACGGAGTTGGGAGTGAGTGAACTGCGGGGAAAATTCTTCGGGGTTGATGCTATTGAATATCGGACTAAGAAAAACGTATTTCATATCGCGCTTGTAGTCCTTTACTTCTTCAAAAGATTTACACAAACACGAAACCTGTCCTTTATATCCCTTGGGAATTTCCGGGTTCCTGCTGTTGAGATGAATTCCCATCAACTTGTATTTTGCCTTAAAGTCAAAATTGTCGTGAACTACGATTTTCTCGCGGCAATCATCGGGAAGAAGCGTCAGCAGCCTTTCGCATGAAGAAACATCGCCGTTGGGCTTTCGCAAATGAAGAATATCAAGCCCTTCGTTGAAGAGTTCTTTTATCAAAAGATGCTCCACAACGAAATACTCAGGTCTTGTTACAACTATCAATTTCATTTTCACGAGCCCTTCGTTCGTCTAATGCATTGCAAAAGTAGTAATTTTATGCGTAATGTGGCTATTGGTCAACCTATATATTGGTTACGCAATCCCTTTTACTTGAAATTTGCAATTTGCAGCTTGTTTTGGTCAATACGTTTGGGCTTAACAACAAACTTTTCCGGCATTTCTGAGGGCACATTCGCGGGGCACAAAAAAGCCTGCCGGCAAAGATTTTTTACGATATCGGTTATCGCAAAAACGATGTCAGACATTATTTAAATTCCAAGGCATCTAGTTTAAATTATGTCTGACATCGTAAAACATTCATTTTGAGATATGTAAAATCCGACGCGTAGCGAACTAAAAATTGCTGTTTTTAAGCCCGCTACGG
>CAVFYC010000035.1:0-21129 GCA_963626585.1 Christensenellaceae bacterium Phil1
GTGTTTTAATATCTTGGTATTCAAGAGTTTCTGAAAACGCTATTTTTGACGCTATACATTATAAAAATGAGTGCTCCACGCCTTATATATATAATGCGTGAGTATGGGTTTCCCGGATAGCCGCAATGGGGGAGGCTGAAGCCGCTGAAGGAATTTTTTGCAGGGGACACCGAAAATAATTTCGCGATGCAAAATTGACGGAAAACAAAAGCCGTTTTTCCCACATCAGATTCAAATAAAAAAAGAAGTTTGCGCAGAAAAAATATGACAGATTGAAAAATCTCGAAAAAAGTTTTAGTTCCGAAAGTTTCTTTTTGAAACTTTCGGGGGGGGGTAAAACATTGTATTTTAGGGCTTTTGTGTGTGATTATGACGCTTTTTGCGCTTAAATATAAGGCTGTGGTGTGAAAAATAATTGCGCTCTGAGTAAAAAAAGTTGCGAAAAAATTTGGAGCGTAAACAATTAATTTGTAGTTTTGTGCCGTAATCAGAATGGTAAACGTTCGAAACATTACAAAAAAAGCAAAGGTTGCACAGGTGAGTGCGACAAAAAAGCCAAAACAATACAATAGATGATTCAGCCGAAGCAGAAACAAACTAAATCTGCACAAGGCTCAAAGATAAATTTTTTTGTTTTATTTAGTACTTAGTGGACTGGTTGATTTGATGGTCTGAGAAGATAGCCAAACAATCCAGCCCATTTTTTTGTGCCTTGCCGCCAAGAATGTGGTGCAGGTAGGCTGTACAATATTAATACTGCCGAAAAATAGTTGCAGGTGAAGCAAAACAATTAAATTTGCATTATGATAAAAACAGTATAATCAGATGAAAAAGTTTCTTCTCAGTGTGTTGAGTTCCGCCGCAGGCGTGTTTCTCTCCCTTTCCATAATCGGAATATTGTGCGTCGTAATGGCTGTGTCGGTGAGCGTTGGCATGAGCGGACAGAAAAAGGCGAACGTAACGCCGGGCTCCGTGCTGCGCATTGACTTGCAGGGAATCGTGTCGGAGCGCGCGCAAAATACTCCCCTTGCCTCGCTCGGCTTGGCGGAGGTAAATCCGTCGCTCGAGGAAATGGTGCAGGCGATAAAGGTGGCGAAAAACAACAAAAACATCAAAGGCATATATATATCGGCAGGCGTGGTGTCGGCCAACCCCGCAAGTTTGCAGGAACTGCGCCGGGCGATAGACGAGTTTCGGAAGGCGGGCAAATTCGTGGTGAGCTATGGCGGCACCTACACACAAGGCGCGTACTATGTCTGCTCGGCGGCCTCCAAGATAATACTCAATCCTATCGGCGAACTGGAATGGCGCGGACTTGGCGGAGAGATGATGTTCTACAAGGACCTCCTGAAAAAAGTGGGCGTGGAAATGCAGGTCGTGAAAGTGGGCAGCTACAAAAGCGCGGTGGAACCGTTTACCGCCACTGAGATGTCGCCCGCAAACCGAGAGCAGGTTACACAATATATAACAAGCATCTGGGGAAATATAAAGAAGGAAGTTTCGGCTTCGCGCCATATAAGCGTGGCGCAGCTTGATGCCCTTGCCGACAAATACATGGCAATGCAAAGCGCAGAGGACGTGGTGGCGTCGAAACTCGTAGATAAACTCGCCTATGAGGACGATGCGCTCGACGAAGTGGCTAAACTCGCGGGCAAAGACGATATAGAGGACGTTAAGTTCCTTTCGCCTTCGTCGCTTGCCCCGTTTGCCGATGCCGAAAACGAAGATGACGACAACGAAGTGGCCGTTTATTACGCCACCGGCGATATAACGAGCGGCAAAGAAGAGGGCGGTATGCTAAAAGAAGCCATCGTGGCAGAAAAAGTAGTGCCCGATATGAAAGAACTTGCCGACGATGACGACGTGAAAGCCGTGGTGTTGCGCATAAACTCGGGCGGCGGCAGCGCATATGCCTCGGAGCAAATTTGGCATGCGGTAAAGAAACTTGCGACAAAGAAGCCCGTGGTGGTTTCGATGGGAGACTATGCGGCTTCGGGCGCATATTATATGAGTAGCGCCGCACAATATATAATAGCAGAGCCCACAACGCTCACCGGAAGTATAGGAATCTTCGGAATGATACCCGATGTGAGCGGACTGATGAAGGACAAACTCGGAATAAAGTTCGACGGAGTGAAAACCAATGCCCATTCCGACTTTTTCTCAACCTCGCGCCCGTTCAACGCCGACGAGAGAGCTATGTTGCAGAGCTATGTTGATCGCGGCTACGACCTGTTTGTTTCGCGCGTGGCCCAAGGTCGTAAACTCTCCAAGGCACGTGTGAACGAAATAGCCCAAGGCAGAGTGTGGACCGGCGAAGATGCGCTGAAAATAAAGCTCGTGGATAAACTCGGAAACCTTGATGATGCTGTGGCCGTGGCTGCAAAACGCGCCGGGCTCAAGAAATATTCCACCGCCCACTATCCTGTGGAAAAAGACTGGTGGGAGAAAATTCTCGACAGCAAGGTTGAGGGATACGCCGACGCACAGCTTCGAAACTATCTCGGGGAATTTTATCCTGCCTTCGCATTGCTGAAAAACGCCGACCGTCGCGATCGTATTCAGGCCCGTATTCCGTTTAATCCGGTCATAAGATAAATTGCCGATGCTGCTGTTCGGGAAAACGATGCGCATTGTGCTGCGCCCCGTGTCGTGGATTTACGGCGCGGCAACCGACGTGCGCAATCTTTTGTTTGACGGCGGCATAATAAAATCGCGCAAATTTCCGATACCGACCATTTGCGTGGGAAATCTTACGGTAGGCGGTACGGGCAAGACGCCACATGTGGAATATTTGCTGCGACTTCTGCACGACAAGATGCAGGTTGCGGTGGTGAGCCGCGGTTATCGCAGAAAAACCAAGGGACTTGTTTTTGCCACGCCCCGATCTTCTGCCGCCGAGATAGGAGACGAGCCGTTTCAGATGAAGCGGAAATTTCCCGATGTGCATCTTGTGGCAGACGCCAACCGTTGCGAGGCAATCGACAGGCTTTTGCAGGACGACGTGAAGCCGGGGACGGAAACCGTGGTGCTTGATGATGCTTATCAGCACAGGTATGTAAAGCCCGGGGTGTGCATCTTGCTTGTAGATTATGCGCGTCCGGTTTTTACGGATTGCCTTCTGCCGGCAGGAATGTTGCGTGAAAGTTTTAGTCAGCGCCGTCGCGCCGATATTTTAATCGCAACAAAATGCCCCGAAAATCTGTCGCACGGAGAACGCGAAGCCTTTGCCGGAAAAATGAAACTGTTGCCGGGACAAAAAATCTTCTTTTCGTCGATGGCATATGGCCTGCCGCGCAAACTGTTTGCCGACGCAGAAACCACGATGACAGATATTGTTTCGCAGCATACCGATATCATTGCTCTGGCAGGCATTGCGCGGCCGCAGACATTCTTTGAAGAAGTGAAAAGATACGCACCTCGGGCAGTTTTCAAGGCTTACGGCGACCATTATAACTTTTCCGGCAGCGATTTAAGCGGTTGGGAGAATTTTTTGAAGGCAAATCCCGGTGCCGCAATACTGACAACCGAAAAAGACGGTGCGAGATTGTTGGGATTGGGCGGGCAGATGAGCGAAACTTTGCGCCGCAGTATTTACACGATGCCCATTGAAGTGAAATTTTTATTTGGTGAACAGAATAAGTTTAACGACATAATTTTTGACTATGTTGGAAAAGATAAACGAAACGGCGGATTTTCTCGCCCCAATAATTAAAGGAAAAGCAACGACAGCCATTATCCTCGGTTCGGGGCTTGGGAAACTTGCCGCCGAGATAGAAGTGGAGAAAGAATGGAACTATAAAGAAATTCCCAATTTCCCCATATCGACGGTGGAAGGACACGCCGGAAAATTAATCTTCGGGCGTCTCGGAAAAACTCCTATCGTTGCCATGGACGGGAGGTTTCATTTCTACGAGGGCTACTCAATGAAAGAAGTAACGTTCCCCGTTAGGGTTTTCGGGGCGTTGGGCATCGAAACTCTTTACGTGAGCAATGCAGCCGGGGGAACAAATCCCGATTTCCGCGCAGGCGACCTCATGGTGATTACCGACCATATAAATTTTATGCCCGAGCATCCTTTGCGCGGCGCGAACCTTCCGTGCGGCCCGAGGTTCCCGGATATGAGCGAGGCGTACGACAGAAAACTCATTGCAAGGGCTGACGAAATTGCCGCAAGCCTCGGAGTGGAACTGCGCCATGGAGTTTATCTCGCCAATTCGGGACCTACCTACGAAACTCCCGCAGAATATAATATGTATCGCCTGTTTGGTGCCGACGCCGTGGGAATGAGTACGGTCCCCGAGGTGATTGTGGCGCGTCATCAGGGCATGCGCGTGTTCGGGATAAGCGTGATAACAAACGTTCCCGCAAGTTCGGCGGGTGAAACCTCACACGAGGAGGTGCAGCTTGCGGCAGCGGGCGCAGAGCCCAAGATGTCGGAACTTCTGAAACAAATGATAAATTCCCAAAACCAATAAACGGCCGCCTTGGAACGCGCGGCGTAAAAACTTCATTGCATAAATGGAAAGAACAGAGATATCTAAACTTGGAGAGTTCGGACTTATACGTCATCTTTCCAAAGAAATTACCCCCAAGAACGATTCTACGGAAAAAGGCATAGGCGATGATTGCGCCGTGCTGCACTATCCCGACAGCCAGGTGCTCGTTACGTCCGACATGCTTATGGAAGGCGTGCATTTCGACCTCACCTACGTGCCGCTGAAACACCTCGGCTACAAGGCTGCAATTGAAAACATCTCGGATATATGCGCCATGAACGGCACTCCGCAGCAGATGATTGTGGACTTGGCTATCGGCAGCCGTTTTTGCGTTGAAAACATCGAGGAGCTCTACGCCGGAATTCGTTTGGCATGCGACCGTTACGGAGTGGATATCGTTGGCGGCGACACCACATCCTCGTTCACCGGCCTGAGCATTGCCATTACCTGCATCGGAAGCGGCAAACGCGATGAGATAGTGTATCGCAACGGAGCTAAAGAGAACAACCTCGTGTGTGTGAGCGGAAACCTCGGCGCGGCATACATGGGATTGCAACTTTTGGAGCGTGAAAAGAAAATCTTTCAGGAGCAGACAAAAACGGCAAAGAATGTAGAAGCCCGCGTGGCCATACAACAGCCCGATTTCTCGGGACGCGAATATCTCTTGGAGCGCCAGCTCAAACCCGAAGCCCGACGCGATATCCTTGAAAGCCTTCGCAAGGCAGGCGTGAAGCCCACTGCAATGATAGACATATCCGACGGGCTTTCCTCCGAGCTTCTTCATATTTGCGAGCAAAGCAATGTGGGCTGCCGTGTCTATGAAGAGCGCATTCCGATAGACTATCAAACGGCATCGCTCGCAGAAGAATTTCATATGAACCCACTCACGGCGGCGCTCAACGGCGGCGAAGATTACGAACTGCTGTTTACCGTGTCCCTTGAGGATTATGAAAAAGTTTCGGCCGTAGAAGATGTGCACGTGATAGGAAACATTACCGCCGCTGGTGCAGGAAAAACACTCGTTACGCGCGATGGGGCAGAATTCGAACTGAAAGCGCAAGGATGGAATCCGCTTGCGGAAAAAGAATAAGCAGGTTTTTGCAATATATCCCGCTTTTGTAAAGCATCATTCTTGAAAGCGAACAAACACACAGGCAGCTGCGCTTTTACAGTGCGGCTGTTTTTGTATCCTTTTCTCAAATCAGAATTCCTATTTCAGTCGCCAATATTCATATCTCAATTCAGAATCCCCATTTCAGCCGCCAATATTCATATATATAATATGCGTTTTACGAGATGCGTCGGAATTTAAATTCCGACGCATCTAATTTAAATTAGGTCTGACCTAGTTTTAAACAACAAGGCATCTAGTTTTTTCCATATACCATATATATAATATGGCGTGGGAAATCGAAGCCACAAAAAACATTTCCTTCGTTCAAAATCCCGATTTTACCCCTATAAAACCGCTATTTTTGCCCCCATAAACCGAAATTCATAAAAAAAACCGCCTTGTTGATATTTTTTTACACGAAAGTTACCAATATATAAAACTATTTATTACTTTTGCAATTGATTAAAAGGACACATAGTGCCCATGCGGACAAAGAAATAAAGATTAATTGATACACTAAATTAGTAATTATGAAAAAGTTAATGTTTGCACTCGCACTCGTAGGTCTTACTACAAGTGCTATGGCGCAGGAAAACGAAATTCCTACGCAGAAGTATAGTGTTGCTACTAACTCGTTCTGGGCAAACTGGTTTGTTCAGGTTGGCGGTCAGTTCAACGCTGCTTACACAAATGAAGAGCAACTCGGCAACAAGAACCCGTTTAGCACCGATCGCGGTACATTCGGTTTTGAAGTTGCAGTTGGTAAATGGTTCACCCCGGTAATCGGTCTCCGTACCAAGTTCCAGGGTATCTGGTCAAAGGCTGTTGTTAACACCGACAACCATCACGCTTACAAGTATTGGGGCATTCAGGAAGACGTTATGTTCAATCTCTCCAATGCATTCTGCGGTTACAACGAGAAACGTTTCTGGAACATCGCTCCCTATGTAGGAATCGGTTATATGCAGCGTATGAAGAGCACCGACAATGCTGAAGACGGTTCTTCATATCGTGAGCCTTCTTACAACGTAGGTATCTACAACTCATTCCGCATCAACCGTCGTTTGGCAGCTTACCTCGACGTTTGGGCACTCGCTGTTGAAGGTTCTTTCGACGGCTTCAACGCTCAGCCCAACGGTACCAACGATTGGAGAACTCATGAGAAAACTCACTGCCGCTACTGGGACAAGATGGTAGGCGTTTCCGTTGGTTTGAATGTAAACCTCGGCAAGACTATCGGCTGGAACAAAGTTCCCGATGTAGACGCTCTCATGGCAATGAACAAGGAACAACTCGACGCACTTAACGCTTCTCTCAAAGAGCAGCAGGACGAAAACGCACGCTTGCGTAACCTCCTCGCTAACCAGAAGCCTGCAGAAACTAAGACTATCAAAGAATTCGCTTCAACTCCTGTATCCGTATTCTTCAACATCAACAAGTCTACAATCGCTTCTCGCAAGGATCTCGTTAACGTTAAGGAACTCGCTGAATACGCTAAGGCTAACAACAAGAAGATTGTCGTTACAGGTTATGCTGACAGCAAGACCGGTACAACTTCTATCAACAACAAGCTCTCTGAGGCTCGTGCTAACACAGTTGCTAACGAACTTGTTAAGATGGGTGTAAGCCGCGACAACATCATCATCGAACACAAGGGTGGCGTGAACGACGTAAGTCCGTTCTCTTACAACCGTCGTGCAGTTGTTAAGCTCCAATAAGAAACAACTAACATTCAATAGAAAATGCCGCACATTTTGTGCGGCATTTTTTTGTTTTAAAGAATATGCCATTGCGTCGGCTTTTGGGGCGTTCGTGCTTATTCCTTTTGCCGTTCTGTAGGTTTCTTTGACGTTTGTGTAGGTTTGTTCTGCGTCTGTACCGGTTGCTTCTGCATTCGAGTAGGCCCTTTCTGCGTTTGTGTCGATTGTTTCTGCGTTAGCGTTGTTTTTTGGGGCGTTTATGCCGGTTGCTTTTGAGTTTGCATCGGTTTTTGGGGGCTTTCGTATTTATTATGGTTGCATTTACGTTGATTTTAGTTGCGTTTGCGTAGATTACTTTTGCATTAGTGTCGGTTGCTTCTACATTTTAGCCTAATTCAGATGCTTTTGCAACGAATTCTGCTACGTTCGCGTCGGTTTCTTCGGCATTTCCGCCAATTGTTTTTGTGCTTAAGTCGGCTTTTGGGGCGTTCGCGCTTATTCCTTTTGCCATTCTGTTGGTTCCGTCTGCGTTCGCGTTGGTTTCTTCGGCGCTTTCGGCGGTTTTGGTTGAGAGTGTGTATGTATTTGTGGGAATGCGTTTTTGTTTTTAGGCTTCAGTATATTTCCCATTTGCGTTCACGATGAATTCTGCTGCGTTTAGGCCGATTCTTTTTGCTATATTTGCGGAATAGAAATCGGTTGTTTTATAATTGGTTCTGAGCTTATGAAAAAGAATGCTTGCCTTGTTGTTTTCAGACGCGTTGTCGTGTTGGCGGCGTTGGTTGTTGCGGGGATTGCTGCAAACTCCTGCGCCTTGAAGAGCGGCGGGGCAAAAACAAACTATGTTGTTACTCCGGTAACCGACACTATTACAATACTTTTGCCTAATTGCGAAGACGAGTTTTGCCAGATAAAAATTTATGGAAACAATGCATTTTTCCTTGCGTCCGATTATGTGGTTAACGGGTGCGTGAAATTCTGTGTCAGCACAGTTCCTGCCGGGCGCCATCGCGTTTTCATTCATGCCGGGAGCCTTGTTGCCGACGAGAGTTTTGTGAAAAGATAGTTTTGGAGGGACGTATGACTGATTTTGCGGCAATAGATTTTGAAACGGCCAATCAATGTCGTTCGAGTGTTTGCAGCGTGGGCGTTGTGGTGGTTCGCGGCGGCGAGGTGGTGGACCGGTTTTATAAACTTATCAAGCCTTCGCCAAATTTCTACTCGCATTTTTGTACTTCGGTGCATGGGCTTACGAATGACGACACAGATGATGCGGCGGCTTTCCCCGAAGTTTGGGCCGAGGTCGCACCGCGTGTGGCGGGGCTGCCGTTTGTGGCTCACAACAGCAGGTTTGACGAGAGTTGCCTTAGGGCTGTTTTTGAAAAATATGGCATGGAATATCCCGGTTACCGTTTTTGTTGCACCCTGCGTGCTTCGAGGCGAAAATTCGGGCGCACCTTGTCCAACCACCAGCTGCAAACTGTGGCTGCGGCATGCGGCTATGTTCTTACAGATCACCACAATGCGCTTGCCGATGCCGAGGCGTGTGCCGAGATAGCCCGGAAAATTTTGTAGAAAAGCGGCGGCGTTTTTCGTGCCATGGGTTTTGCAAAAGCAGGACCTTTGGTTTTTGCTGTTTTTACCGCTAAAAACGGCTTTTGTAAGTTTATGGTTTTCAGAATGTTTGTTTAGGGCAAAATTCCGGGCCATCTAATTTTAATTAGATGCGTCGGAATTTAAATTAGATGCCTTGCAGTTTTTACGAGATGCCTTGTTGTTTTTTTGCGTGAGTAAGTAGTTTCTTTTCTCCGACAAATAAACATCTGCGTGTGGGGATACAAAAAATCTGCGGCGGTTTATTTTTCTGTCATTCGCTGTTGCAGACCTGTGTGGGGGAACAAAAAAGAAGTGTGGGGATACAAAAAATCTGCGGCGGTTTATTTTTCGGTCATTCGCTGTTGCAGACATTCCGTAATCTCTTTTGCGGCGTTTGCCGAGGCACCTGCTCCGCCGAGAATGCCGGAAAGTTCGGTGTATCCCTTGAACATTTCGTTGCGATAACTGTCGGAAAAGGTGATTTTCTCCAATTCCGTGCTTACGTTTTCCACGTTCATTCCGTCGGCAACGAGCTCTTTCACCACTTCGCGCCCTGCAATGAGATTTACGAGGGATATGTATTTCACTTTGAGCAGTTTTTTTCGCAGGAAAGAGACTATTTTTCCCATGGGAATGTAGTAGCAAACCACTTGCGGCACTCTGAACAACGCAGTTTCGAGGGTTGCTGTGCCCGAGGTAACGAGTGCTGCCGACGCAAAGGTGAGCAGTGAATATGTTTTGCCGAACACGAGTTTCACCGTGCCCTTGCGCAGCATTTCTGCCGGAATGTTTTTGTGATACAAGGCCGTGTCGATATTCGGCGCGCCCGCAATTACCAGCTGATATCCCTTGCGCGTGAGCGGTTGTGCCGCTATGCACATTTTTCTAAGGTTGTAGTTTATCTCTTGTTTGCGGCTGCCGGCAAGTATGGCTATTATTTTTTTTGCAGGTTCAAGTTCATTTTCTTCGGCAAAGGATTCCAGAGTGTCGGCAAGGTGAATGCGTTGAAATTCCTCCACTTCGTCTACTGTTGGGTTGCCTACATAGTGTATCTTCATGCCTCGCCGGCTGAAATATTCCACTTCAAAGGGTAGAATCGAAAAGATTTCGTCCACATAGTTTCGCAGCAGTTTTATTCGGCTCTCGCGCCACGCCCAAATCTTCGGCGATATGTAATAGAATACGGGGATTTGCGTGTGGGTTTTCACGTATTTCGCAATGGCGAGATTGAATCCCGGATAGTCCACAAGCACCACCACGTCGGGGTTTACCGACAGAATTTCTTCTTTGCAGCGTGTCATTGCTCTCAGAATGGTTCGCGCGTGCATTGCAACGCTCACCACGCCCATGTAAGCAATGTCGCGATAGTAGCAAAGCATTTTAGCTCCTGCGGCCTCCATTAGTTCTCCGCCGTAGGCGTAGAATGTAGCTTCTCCGTCGTGTTCGCGCAGTGCGTTAATCAGGTTTGCGGCGTGAATGTCGCCACTTGCTTCGCCGGCTATCAGGAAGTATTTCATCGTTCTATGTTCCAGTTTTTAAGTTCGTCAAAGAGAGTTTTTGCGGTAACGTCAATCTGTGTGGGCGTGATGGCCACAAATCCGTGTTCGAGCGCATAGCTGTCGGTGTCGGTGCTTTGCGGTTCCGTGTTTGTCCAATTGCCGGTGAGAAAATAATAGGTGCCGCGGCTTTCCACGTCGCATCTCCTGAATTCGTTGAGCCATTGGCTGTGGCACATGCGGCATATCTTCACGCCGTTGAACGAGGGTAGGGCGGGGAAGTTGACGTTAAGGCAGGTAAATTCGGGCATCGTGTTTTTTAGAGCCGCTTGGGTGATTTCCACAACGTATGGCTTCAGCGTCGAAAGGTCGGCTTTTGTGTCGTGGTTGCACGACGAAAACGCCACGGCCTTGATTTTGTGGAGCGCGCCCTCTATTGCCACTCCGAGCGTGCCCGAATAGTGAACGTTGATCGATGCGTTGTCGCCGTGGTTTATTCCCCCCACCACGAGGTCGGGACGGCGCGGAACGATATCGTGTAAGGCAAGTTTCACACAGTCGGTAGGGGTGCCGGAGCAGGCATATATTTTAAGCCCTTCCTCACTCCGTATTTCCTCCACGGTAACGGGCACTGCCGATGTAATGGAACAAGCTGCCCCCGAGCGTCCGCTTTCGGGCGCCACCACAATAAGGTCGGCCAAGGGCCGCAGCCATTCGATTAGCAAGTTGATTCCGGGCGCGAGATATCCGTCGTCGTTTGAAATAAGTATGAGTTTGCGCTTACTGTCCATTGATTTGTTGAAATTTATATGCAAAGATACATTTTTCCCCCGACAGTTCGGACGCGTGCGGCGAGACATGGTTTTTGCAATATCGGATATCGCGAAAACAATGTCAGACATTGTTTGAATAATATCAGACATTGTTTAAACGAAATGCCTTGTCGTTTTCGCCATCTCTAACCTTGTGAAAATCAAAACTGTATTTTGGCCGTTTTGAAACTCTTTTTCGGGGGCGGAAATCCCGCCTTGTGCCTACGAAATGCGGCAAACGACAACCGCAGTGGGCATGTGTTTCAAATTCCGCCTCATGGCGCGCGTAATATGTTAATTCATAATTATTACGGCTCGCCTTTTGTTTATTTAGCACTGCAGAGGATTGGGGACTGCAAGATTTTTTTTATTTTTGCATACTCACAGCCTTATGGCTGATAGCATTTAATATGGGAAAAATAATATCATTAGCAAATCAAAAAGGCGGTGTGGGAAAAACCACAACGGCGATGAATCTTGCAGCATCGCTCGCCACCTTGGAGAAAACCGTTCTGCTTGTCGATGCAGACCCGCAGGCAAATGCTTCGTCGGGTTTGGGCGTTGACGTGAGAAAGGTGGATTGCTCTATCTACGAGTGTATAGTGAACAACACCGACGTTCACGAGGCAATCTACACCACAGATATCGACGGGCTTGACATTTTGCCGAGCCATATTGACCTTGTGGGGGCGGAAGTGGAGATGCTCAATTTTGAAAACCGCGAAAAGTTGATGAAAAAGGTGCTCGACCCGCTGCGCTCCGAATACGACTATATTCTGATTGACTGCAGCCCGTCGCTCGGCCTTATCACGGTGAATTCGCTCGTTGCCTCCGACAGCGTGATTATTCCTGTGCAATGCGAATACTTTGCGCTCGAAGGAATAAGCAAGCTGCTCAATACGATAAAGATTATAAAGAAAAAACTGAACCCTGCGCTCGAAATCGAAGGCTTCCTGCTCACAATGTACGACTCCCGACTGAGACTTGCAAACCAGATAAACGATGAGGTACGCCGACATTTTCAGGAATTGGTGTTCAAAACCGTGATTCAGCGCAATGTAAAATTGAGCGAAGCCCCGAGCCACGGCGTTCCGGCCATTCTATACGATGCTACATCAATAGGCGCGAAAAGCTACTTGGAACTCGCGCGCGATGTGATTGAGAAAGACAGAAAATAAAAGGGGCGTATAAGTTTTCCAAACAAGAAATCTATGGCAGTACAGAAAAAATATCAAGCTTTGGGCCGCGGACTCGACGCGCTGATAACTACCGGCGAAGTGAAAACGTCGGGCAGTTCGTCGATAGGCGAGATAGCCGTAAATCTCATTGTTCCCAACCCAAATCAGCCAAGGCGGGATTTTAGCGAACAGTCGCTCGACGAACTTGCAGACTCTATTAGGGAATTGGGAATTGTGCAGCCCGTTACGCTGAGAAACATGGGCGACGGCTCATACCAGATTATTGCGGGAGAACGCCGATGGAGAGCCGCACAAAGGGCCGGGCTGAAATCCGTGCCGGCTTATATTCGCACCGCCGACGATGAGAAGACCATGCAAATGGCTCTCGTGGAAAACATTCAGCGCGAAGATCTCAACCCCATAGAAATTGCTCTCGCCTATCAGGGACTTATTGAACAATACGGGCTGAAACAGGAAGAACTTTCCGAGAAAGTGGGTAAAAAGCGGGCCACAGTAACCAATTATCTGCGGCTTCTGAAACTACCAGCTCCCGTGCAAATGGCTTTGAAAAACAAGGTAATCGACCAGGGACACGCCCGTGCATTGCTGGGATTGCCGAGCGCCGCTACGCAGTTGCGTGTGTTTGAAGAGATAAAGAGCCAAGGACTTTCGGTGAGAAAGGTAGAGGAAATTGTAAACCGCCTAAACAGCGGAGAAGACGTCAATAATGGTGGCAAACGCATTCGCGCACGCCGGGACAAGGACAACAACGAAGAATACAACGCTTTGCAGAAACACTTGTCAGACCATTTCGGAACTAAAGTGAAGATGACCTGCTCGCCGCAGGGAAAAGGTAAAATCACAATACCGTTTCGTAATCAGGAAGAGATGGAACGGATAATCGCTATGCTCGACAAAGGTAAGTGAGAACCAATTTCAACACATCGGCAAACGTAATGACTTGCTGCCCGCGAAATATCGTGCTGGCAGCAATTCTTGTGCTATGCGTTTTCCTTGCCGACAGTGCTACGGCATGTACACTCCCTTTACTTTCCGACAGCGTTTTGCCGAGAATCGAACAAAGAGATTCTGTAGAAAATGCCGCTGAGAAGACCACGAATTCCCTTGTAGATGATTCTACAAAGATTGTGCAACAAGTGGATTCGGTTATGAAAGGAACGTTGAAGCGCAAACTTCCCAAACCAAAGTTTGTGCCCGATCCCAAACGCGCCCTTTGGCTCGCACTCGTGATTCCCGGCGCTGGACAAATCTACAACAGAAAATATTGGAAGCTGCCGATTTTCTACGGAGGCTTTCTCGGCTGTACTTACGCCTTGATGTGGAACCAGCAGATGTATAAAGATTATTCTCAAGCCTATATAGATATCATGGACGACGATCCCAATACGCACAGCTACACCAATATGCTGCCGCCAAACTATGATATAACAGGATTGGAGGATAGATTTAAAACGATATTCAAGAATAAAAAAGACCGTTATCGGCGGTGGAGAGACTATGCGGCATTCTCGTTCGTAGGCGTCTATCTTCTGTCGGTTATTGACGCATATGTAGATGCACAGCTCTCACAGTTTGACATTTCAAAGGACCTTAGTCTTAACGTGAAGCCAACTGTGATTCCCGTGCACAACAGTAAAAATTCTGCTGCCGTAGGAATTGGCTGCGGATTGAATTTCTAAGACAAAGATTATGAAGAAAATATATATAATAGCAATCATGCTCCTGACGGCAATGGGCGTCAAGGCGCAAAACGACATTACCGTTCACGACGACAAGACTGGAAAAGACGAGGAAATAGAGATGCCGGAATCTATGTCTCTTGATATCGACACTCTCTTGCAGCAATGGAATGCGGCACAGTATCTTGAAGCCGACACCAACTGTAATATGCAAGACGTAAACCCAGTGTTTTCCGACAGTATATACATTGACAGGCTTTCGCGCATACCTGCCGTAATGGAAATGCCCTATAATAATATTGTAAGGAAGTTTATCGATCAATACACGGGGCGTCTGCGACATTCTGTGTCGTATATGCTCGGCGCGTCAAACTTTTATATTCCGATTTTCGAGGAGGCGTTGGCATTATATAACCTTCCGCTCGAATTGAAATACCTTCCCGTGATAGAGAGCGCGCTTGATCCTTCTGCTGTAAGCCGCAAAGGTGCAACGGGACTTTGGCAATTTATGCTGGCAACGGCAAAACGTTATGATTTGAAGATTAACAGTCTTGTTGACGAGCGTCGTGATCCGATTAAAGCCACATTTGCTGCGGCACAATACCTGAGCGATCTTTACAAAGTGTATGGCGATTGGAATCTTGTGATTGCTGCTTATAATTGCGGCCCGAGTTCGCTGAACAAAGCCATTCATCGTGCGGGTGGGAGCAAGGATTATTGGACCATTTACCCGTATCTTCCAAAGGAGACGCGTGGTTATGTTCCTGCATTCATAGCTGCGAATTACGTGATGGCTTATTATTGCGAGCATAACATTTGTCCGATGCGCGCAAAGCTTATGGATGCGAGCGATACGGTGATTGTTCGAAAAGATCTCCATTTTGAGCAAATCGCATCGGTTTGTGGCGTGGATATGTCTCAGTTAAAAGCATTCAATCCCCAATATAAAACGTCTGTAATCCCAGGAAATTCTTACGACTGTGTGCTTCGTTTGCCCTCCGAGGCTGCGCTGAAATTCGTTGACATGGGTGATTCGCTCTACAACTACCGCAGTAGCGAACTTCTCACAAAACGTAAGACTGTGGACGTAGATGAAAGCGAATTGAACAAGCAGACAACAACCGCCAGCAAGAGTTATTCAAGTTCGCGCCGCAGCAGTTCGCGTCGTTCGAGACGGTCGCGCGGCAAGAGCGTAACGATAAAAAGCGGGCAGACTCTTTCGGAAATTGCCGAGAAATATGGAACAAGCGTGAGCAAACTTCGCCGACTCAATAATATTAAGGGTTCAAACATTCGCGCAGGCAAAAAATTGAAAGTAAAATAAGATAGCCATGACTCCCGTTCCCCAAAATTCAGCAAAAGACGAGCAGATGATAAATGACGCATTCCGTCATTTGCTCGACACATATCTCGCCTCCAACCACCGCAAGAAAGTTGATGTAATCACCAAGGCTTTCAATTTTGCCAAGAAAGCGCATAGCGGTGTGCGTCGTCTTTCGGGCGAACCGTATATAATGCACCCAATTGCTGTGGCGCAGATTGTTTGCGAAGAGATTGGGTTGGGCTCTACGTCTATTTGCGCAGCGCTTCTTCATGATGTCGAAGAAGACACCGACTATACCAACGAGGATATATCCAATCTTTTTGGGGCAAAGGTGGCTAACATCGTGGAGGGACTCACTAAAATTTCGGGGGGAATCTTTGGCGAACGCGCGTCGTTGCAGGCTGAGACTTTCAAAAAGCTTCTGCTTACGATGAGCGACGATATCCGCGTGATTCTAATCAAGATTGCCGACCGCCTTCACAACATGCGCACTCTTAGCTCCATGCTCCCGCGCAAACAATACAAGGTTGCCGGCGAAACGCTTTATATATATGCGCCGCTAGCCGACCGACTGGGTTTGAACAAGATTAAAATGGAGCTTGAAGACCTTAGTTTTCACTACGAGCACCCGCAGGAATACGAGGAAATCAAGTCGAAACTTGCCAAAACGCAGGCCGAACGCGAGGAAATCTTCAATGAATTCACCGCGCCCATACGTCAGTCTCTTGACAAGAGCGGACTGAAATACCATATACTTGCCCGCATCAAAACGCCCTATTCCATTTGGCAGAAGATGCAGAACAAGCACATCACTTTCGAAGAAATTTACGACATTCTGGCTATACGTATAGTTTTTGAGCCGAGTGCGGCTGATAAGGAGGTGAGCGAGTGTTTCAACATCTATGTTGCTCTTTGCGGGATATACAAACCGCAGCCCGACCGTCTGCGCGACTGGATTTCCCACCCCAAGGCAAACGGATACCAAGCGCTCCACGTTACGCTGATGAGCAACCGAGGCGAATGGATAGAGGTTCAGATTCGCTCCAAGCGCATGGACGATATCGACGAACAGGGTGTGGCGGCCCATTGGAAGTACAAAGCGCCGGGCGAAGAGTATAGCGATGACGAATTGTCAAAGTGGCTTCACACGATAAAGGAAATCCTTGACGATCCGCAGCCCGACACTCTTGATTTCCTTGATACAATAAAATTGAACCTTTTTGCCAACGAAATTTTGATATTTACTCCCAAAGGCGAAATCAAGACTATGCCGGCGGGGGCCACAGCTCTTGATTTTGCGTTCTCAATACATTCGTTCTTGGGCAGTCATTGTATCGGTGCAAAGGTAAACCATAAACTCGTGCCGCTTAGCCATAAACTGCAAAGCGGAGATCAGGTGGAAATCCTCACTTCACGTTCGCAGCATGTGCAGCCCGAGTGGATACAATATGCCAACACGGCAAAGGCCAAAGGCAAGATACGTGCCCTTTTGCGCCGCGACGAACGCGAGAAACGGGCACAGGGCGAGGAGATACTGCGCGCGTTCCTTAAAGAAAAGGACATAGAAATCAACAGTGCCGTTATCGACAAACTTTGCCGCTTCCACGAAATTCCTACGCGCGACGGACTGTTTCTTGCGCTCGGCGAAAAGAGCATCAATCTCAATGATTCTGATGCCGACTTCATACAAGGGAGGCAACGAAAGACCTCATCGTGGAGAAAATTTATACCATTTATCAGCAGCAAACCCAAGTCTGCCGAAAACAGCGATATTAAAAAGGTGTTTATTGAGGGCATAGACCGAAAAAAGACGTTTATGCTCAACGAGGACTCCATTAAGCATTGCAAGATTGCCGAATGTTGCCACCCTATACCGGGAGACGATGCGCTGGGATACATCGACCCGTCTAACGAGTTTGTAATCCATCGCCGCGATTGCCCTGTGGCTGAAAAGCTAAAGAGCAACTACGGCAACAGAGTGGTGGCTGTGGATTGGCAGATGCACCATATAAATCTCTATCCTGCCACTATTTATGTGAAAGGCATTGACGTGCAGGGAATATTAATGGCAATTAGCGAGGTAATCTACAAACAACTTAATCTCGACATTAAAAAATTGTCGGTAACCACAGACGCAGGAATCTTTGAGAGCGAGATTACAATCAATCTCCATGATACTGCAGATGTGAAGCAAATCTGCAATTCGCTACTCGGCATCAAAGGTATCGTAAAAGCCGTGAGAATCAGTTGATAATGCTTTAAGGAAAAAGTAGCCGGTTTGCAGTAAAAATTCCAAGGCATCTAGTTTAAATTATGTCTGACATCGTTTAAATTAGATGCCTTGGAGTTTTTGCGATATCCGATATCGTTTTTCGGCATTCAATTGCTGGTAAAAATCCCTGCGTTTCAATCCTTGTTACAATATGTTTTGAGGGAAACAAAAAACGTTTTTGTTTTTCTGATTTAGTATGTCGTTTTTCCGATATTAAGGCAAAAAATGATTTTTGCGCGGTTGTTATGTCTGAAAATCAATAAATTTGGCGCCAAAATAGGCTGTAGGGGCAAAAAGGGGCAAAATGTTAAATTTCTGTGCATGATAACCAAAACCGACATGATAACAAAGGAAAATATTTGAGGAAGTGCCATTTTTGCAACGTAAAAAACAATAAAGCTTAGAGTTTCGTGAGAAAAGAGTTAGGCAAGTCGATTTACAATCTTAATAACCTCTATATTTATTAAGGGAAACACGATGTATTTTCTTTGTCCGAGCGGCCCTTCTGAACGCTCGGACATTTTGTTTTTTTGCGTTTTGTGCAAATAATCCCTATTTCTTGCGGCTTTTGATGATACGCTGTAAGGCTACTTTTAGATTTTCTTCGGTTGGAATGCCGAGTTTTTTACGTATGTGCGCACGATGTGTGTTCACGTTGCTCTTGCTTTTGCCGAGCAGACCGCAAATTTCGCCCTGTTTCTTGTCTTGCAACACCAGGCGGCATATCTTGATTTCCGACAACGTGAGTTCGGGCAGCGTATCTTTGATGTCTTCGAGATTTACACTGCGCTCTTTCATGTAGGTAATCACATTGTAAATCATATTGTTGGTTTGATACGGTTTCATCTGCGAGAAAAGTTCATAAGTACGCTCGGCAGGCATTCTTGATTGCGCAAGTTGTATGTAAGCCTTCATAGATTCGCGTTTCATACGGAAAAGCATCAGAAAATCCTCTTCTTCCTGCTTGTGTTTTCTGTTTTCGCTTTCAAGCAAATTGGTGTTTTCTACCAGATGTTCGCCAAGAATCGAAAGCATTACGAACGACGTAATGAAAAGTGTGAAGAAAGAATACAGGGCTTTGCTGTGGAACAGAAACACACAGATGCAGCACACAATTATAGTGGTGCCCGAGAGAATATATGAGTTGTATTTCAAATACGAAGCCAGCGAATATACTATGTTCAGCCCCAGCAAAACAAATGTGGCTATTGCAAGCATCATGGAATAGCTTGTGCCGATGTAGGCAAAGCGTAGAATCTCCACTGAAAGCATGATGTGGGAAACGTTGGTCGATATATATAGGCATGTCTTGAGCTTCAGCACGCGCAGAACGTACAGCACGAAAAAGGTTTCGATTATTGCGAGGTATATAATGTTTATGCATTTGAACATATGGTCTCTCACTCCGCTTATGCCGATTATATTGCAGGTTATACCAAGGGTGAGCACCACGACATAAACTATAAAAGTTATGAGCCGCTGTTTCCCGATAAACGATGTCTCGCGCAAAAAAAATAGATTTAGGGCATTTGCAATCTTATTGGGCAGGAAAAATTTCATACGCTTGGAAATCTTTATTTGTTAAGAGCCTTTTTATGCTTTTGTATGCCGCAAATATAGCAAAAATAATTAATTTATAACGTTTTCCGCCGAAAAATGCCCTTGATTCCTTTAATGTTTTAAATCGTGTCGCAGGGAGGATTAAAAAGGCTAAACAAGTTTTATTTCAGACATGACAACCGATGTTTTGGTCTTGACAAATGTTTATGGAGGTCAAAACTGCATTTTTGCACCGAAAATAAAAATTAGTCCACTAAGTGCGTGGGACGGTCCACGAAGTACTAAATTAAAACTTTTACCAAAACGGATAAAACGAAACCCGAGGGTGAATGCCCCGAGTCTAATTTTATAAATAAAACAACCAAGCTCGTAAGAATTGGAACCTTTTTGAAACAGTATATGGCTGTTGTTAGCAGCGGCATTGCTGTTGCATTTAAAATTGGAGCCAAGGTTGTCAATAATAAAGGAGTTTTTCGCAATATTTGATGAGAGAAAACGGCGTTTTTGTTTGTTGCTGGAGAAATGCGACACAATATAGTTTTCGCCGCAGCCGATAAGCCTTTCTTTTCAAGCGATATGGCAGCTACATTGAGGCTGTGAATTCCAAAGGGGAGGCTTCTGGCTGAAAATTGGTTTTTACTCGTAAAACCTTTATGGCTTTTGGGATTGACAGATGGTTGTTGTTGCATTAATTGGGAAGCCATAATGGTTATGTGTCCGGGAAATCTTTTTCCGGACACTTTTTTTGTTATATTTGCAAGTGGATTACCGATTTACGACGATGCTTACAAATATTTATTATATTGTCAACATAATTTTGCTGCTTGTTCTTGTTGTGATGGCAGTGAAATTGATTGTCAAGGGACGCAATCTTGTTGACAGGGACTTTCAGTTGCGCCGCAGGTCGTTTGTTGCTTTTTATATTATAATGATTGCAGAAGTCGGCACATCGCCTCTGATATTTTTCCCCGGGGGTATTGAAGTGGCTTGCTCCATTCCCATTTGCACCCACTACTTTGCTTCGGCGGTTTTCATGGTTATGACGGCTGCGTATTTCGGCAGAGAATATTACAAGAACATTTTCATTTGGTTTTTGATAGGGCAATACGGGCTGATATTGTTTGTTGTGAGCATTTTGTGCCGCTTAACGGGTTTTTACGAGCCGATGAGTTGCCTTTCCGACTTTCTTTCGCCCGATCACAGCTTTCTTGTTTACGGGCGTATCTTTCTTCTTTTGGCCATGATCTCACTTTGGATGATTATGTTGGTAATGGTGGGGGAGGCTTACTTTTACAGTCGTTTCCAGACCAGATATGAAAGTTGCGAATACCGTGCCCGCCCGCAACAGATAGCCGAAACTATAAGCGTGTGTGCATATATTATAACGCTCACCCTTTCGATGGTAGCTTATTTCACCACTTCGTTGCTCCTTCATGTGATATCCCGCGTTTTGTTAATCGTGGTAATAGTCCGTTCCAACTTTATATACGACCGATATATCAAGGAAGTGCTTTCGTTTGAGAAAGAGAGACGAATATTTGCCGAGATATTCGAAAAGGTGAACGTTTTGCTTGCATCAGAAGAGAACAACCCGATATTCAAGAGCAACAACAACATCGAGGAAATAGCCGACGTGCTCGGTGTGGCGCGTGCCGATTTGAGCGAATACATCTACAAAGAACTTAACACTACTTTTGCAGCGTGGGTGTGCGAGAAAAAACTGCTGCATTGCGCCGAACAGATTTCCAATACTGATAGAAAAATAAGCGAGATAGCTTTCAGTTCGGGCTATTTGGAACTTCCGGCAATGAGCAAGGCTTTCAAAAAACGCTTCGGCGTTACTCCGTCGGAATATCGCCGCCGGCGATTGTCTCCTCC
>CAVFYC010000036.1:0-21009 GCA_963626585.1 Christensenellaceae bacterium Phil1
AATTCCGACGCATCTAATTTAAATTACATGGCCCGGAGTTTTTAACGAGATGCGGCGGAGTTTTTTCGCCATGCGCAGCATGGTCTCTGCCCTGCGCAGCATGGTCTCTGCCCTGCGCAGCATGGTCTTTGCCCTGCACAGCAGGGTTTTTGCCATGCACAGCATGGTTTTTGACTCGCGGAACAATGCTTTCGGTATGGCTTGTGAGGCATGCTAAATGGGAGGTGCAAAAAAGCACACGGCACATCGTTTTTCAGATGTCTGACATTATTCAAACGATGTCAGACATTATTTTAATAATATCTGACTTCGTTTTTCTGCTTTGCTATATGGGTAAAACGGGTAGGGATATCGTGGCGGAAATGGTTTGTTTTGCGCTGAAAATTAATGGGATAGTTTTATTGCTGAGCGGTGGGGAGTATTTTGCACTGCAAAATGGTTTGTGTGTCGGGGGAGATGCGGGCGCGGTTGTCGGTTCGGCGTCCTGTGATCCACAATATTTTTTCTTGGTCGCACACTACGAGTTGTCGCATTTTGCATTCCGTAGGTATTTTCTCGTCTTTCAGAAAATCGTTTACGAGTTTGCTTCCGCGCATTCCGAACGGTATGAAACGGTCTCCGCTTTTTATGGGGCGTATGACGAGTGGCAGTTTTATTTTCTGCATATCAAAAAACGCGTATTGGGGATTGCGCAGAATGTCGGCGGGGGGAATTTGCGTTGGCGTTGAGAGTGCTATCGCGGTGTGCGCGATGCGAATCGTGCCTTGCAGGGGGAGTTGCGTTTCCGTAGGTTGGGGCAGGGAATTTTTGCGTATCAGTGTGTAGCTTTTCCGGTCGGCAATCAATAGGAATTCGTCTGTTTCAATTTGTTTGCAGTCTTCGGTGCTGCATTGTGCTATTTGGGAAATCTGTGTCTCGTTGAATTTTTTTTGCGAAAGCCATTCAAATAGAATTGCTTCGGGGGCAGGGCTTTGGCAGAGCGTTTCGTTTGTGAGAATTTCGTCGCCGTATTGATTTACTGAGATTTGGCTAAGGATTTCGCGCACTGCTTTTTGGTAGATGGCGTATACCGATGAGAATTTACGGGTTTCGCGTTGCAAGGTTTCGCTTATCGACGGGTTTATTTCCGACATTGCGGGAATTAGTTCGAGGCGTATTTTGTTTCTTTTCACATCTGCCACGAAATTTGTGCTGTCGGTAACGAAATCTTGTTTGATGTCGTTAAGATATTCCGTGATGTCCTTGCGCGCGATGTCGAGCATGGGGCGAATGATGACCATTGGCTTTTTCCCGGCAATGGTTCTGGTGGTTTTGTAGTCCATTCCGCAGAGCCCTTTAAGCCCTGTGCCGCGAATTAGGTTGAGCATCAGGGTTTCTGCATTGTCGTCGCGATGATGTGCAACGGCTACGGGTGCGCCGGTCTCCTCGGCTATCGACGCGAAAAAGCTGTAGCGCAATTCCCGCGCCGCCATTTCAAGGCTTTGCTTTGACTCTGTGGCGAATTTGCGGGTATCGGCTTCGCAGAAACGGAGCGGGGTGTTGGTTTTGCGGCATAAATCCCTCACGAAATGTTCATCGCGCATGGATTCTTCGCCGCGCAAATGAAAATTGAAATGGGCGGCAAGACAATTGTATCCCAGATTTTTCAGCACACAAAGCAGGGCAACCGAATCGCTGCCGCCGCTGAGTGCTACGACAACCCGGGCACGTGGGGCAATAAGCGATTGCCTTTGTATTGTGTGGTATATCTTTCGCTCCAAACCGTTCATTTTTCTGTCTGTTTCTTGTTCCAAAGCCGTTCCATGCGTTCGCGCATGCGCGCTTCCTGTTGGTTTTCTTGCGGTGTCCAGAATGTGAGGTTTTTAATGGCATCGGGCAGATACTGTTGCTCCACAAAATGTTCCGGATAGTCGTGGGAATATTTGTAGCCTTCGTGATAGCCCAGTTCTTTCATGAGCTTGGTTGGCGCATTGCGCAGATGCAACGGCACGGGCAGGTTTCCGCTTCGCTTTACTTCGGCAATGGCTTCGTCGAGTGCCTTGTAGCTTGAATTGCTCTTGGGCGAAGTGGCGAGATATACGGTGGCTTCTGCCAGAGGTATCCTCCCCTCGGGCCAACCTAACTTCACGACGGCGTCAAAAGCGGCATTGGCAAGAAGGAGTGCGTTGGGATTTGCAAGACCAATATCCTCGCTCGCCGAAATCACGAGGCGACGCGCGATAAATGCGGGGTCTTCGCCGCCTTCTACCATTCGTGCCAGCCAATATAGCGCGGCGTCGGGATTGCTCCCCCTTATGCTTTTAATGAATGCCGAAATGATATCGTAGTGCATCTCGCCGTCTTTGTCGTAAGCCAGCGGGTTTTGCTGCAACCGCTCTTCGACTTTCTTGTCGGTGATGACGATTTTTCCCTGTGGCTCCGATTCCACAAGTAATTCCAATATGTTCAGAAGTTTTCGGGCATCGCCTCCGCTATATCGCAGCATAGCCGTGGTTTCCCTGATTTCGATTTCGCGTTGTTTCAGCTCGGAGTCATCTTTTATGGCGTGGTCGATGAGATGTAGCAAATCGTCTTTGTCGAGTGGGGTGAGCGTGTAAACCTGACAGCGGGAAAGCAGCGGACGTATCACCTCGAACGACGGATTTTCGGTGGTGGCGCCAATAAGAGTAACGGTGCCGTCCTCCACTGCGCCCAAAAGCGAATCTTGTTGGGATTTTGAAAAACGATGTATCTCGTCGATAAACAGAATGGCGCTTCCCGTTGAGGTAAAAAGCGTTTTCTTTTTTGCCCTGTCAATTACTTCGCGCACGTCTTTCACTCCGCTTGTTACGGCACTGAGAGTGAAAAAAGGCACATCAAGCTTGTTGGCGATGATCTTTGCGAGGGTGGTTTTTCCAACGCCCGGCGGCCCCCATAGAATGAACGAACTAATTCTTCCGCTCTCTATCATTCGCCGTATAACGCCTCCCTCACCTACGAGATGGCGTTGGCCTGCATAGTCGTCAAGTGTGCGCGGTCGCATTCGCTCTGCCAAAGGTGTGTCCATAAAGATAAAAAATTCTGTTTGTACGTATGCAAAGATAATAAATTTAGGCGCACGCAATATTGCCGCAGCGCGTATGCAGCCTAAGTTTTGTAGAACGAACGGGAAAGCGTGTCGCGGGAAAAATGTAAATTTGCATTCAATCAAGAACCCCCGAAAGAAAAACTATAGCAATGAGCGCGTATACTGTGATAGTTATAATGGCCGTTTATTTTGGCCTGCTGCTTATAATCTCCCATCTCACTTCCCGCAACCAGGACAACAACGCATTTTTCCGCGGCAACCGACAAAGCCCGTGGTGGCTTGTTGCTTTTGGAATGATTGGAACGTCGATTTCCGGGGTTTCTGTTGTGAGTGTACCGGGAATGGTTCGGGATATGAACATGTCGTATTTGCAGATGTGCCTTGGATTTGTGCCGGGATACCTGCTGGTGGCGTATGTGTTGCTTCCGGTTTATTATAAGTTGCGTCTCACGAGCATTTACGACTATCTCAACACGCGTTTCGGGCGTACAAGTCATAAGACGGGGGCTTCGTTTTTTCTGATAAGCAAACTGTGCGGTGCTGCGGCGCGTTTGTTTATGGCGTGTCTCGTTTTGCAGAAATTTGTGTTTGATCCTTTTGGTATTCCGTTTGAGGTTACGGCGATTTCCACGCTTGTTCTCACGTGGGCATACACTCAAAAAAGTGGGGTAAAGACTCTTGTGTGGACTGATGCCCTGCAAACTTTGGCGCTAATCACTGCCGTGGTAACGATATTGGTTACTGTTTCAAGCGCAATGGATTTGGATTTCATGGGAATCGTGAATTTTGTGAGCAATAGCCCCCACGGACGCATTTTCGTGTTTGACGATTGGCGCAGCGGGCAGTTCTTTTGGAAAGAGTTTGTTGCGGGAATTTTTATAGTGATTGTAATGACGGGGCTTGACCAGGATATGATGCAGAAAAACCTTTCGTGCAAAAATCTGCGCGATGCCCAAAAAGATATGACTGCTTACGGCTTGGCGTTCCTGCCTATGAATCTTCTTTTCCTTTCTCTCGGAGTTTTGCTATACGGTTTCTGTGCGCAGAATGGCATTGCCACGCCCGAGAAAACCGATGATCTTTTGCCGATGCTTGCTTCCGGAGGATATCTGGGCACTATTGTTCCGATTATGTTTATTATCGGAATAATTGCAGCTGCATTTTCGAGCGCCGACTCGGCACTCACGGCGCTTACCACGAGTTTTTGTATTGACATTCTGGGAGTGGAGAGCGGCAAGAGCGATGATAGGAGCGCCGTCAAGGCTCGCCGTTATGTTCATGCGGGAGTAACGGCGGTGTTTATCCTGTTTATTTTGGCGTTCAAGGCTTTGAATTCCACAAGCGTCATAGATGCGGTGTATATCATGGCTTCTTATACTTACGGTCCGCTGTTGGGATTGTTTGCTTTCGGCATGTTCACCAAACGTAATCCCCGGGACAAATTTGTGCCATGGATTGCGGTGGCATCTCCTCTGATATGCTATGCGGCAGAGGCGTTGATGAGCAAATTTACTTCGTATCATTTTGGTTACGAACTGTTGTTGCTCAACGGAGGTCTGACATTCTTGGGATTGTATCTGATTTCGCGCCGCCGAAACGGGGTGGTGAAATCATAGGAACAAATATGGGTATAAAAAAATCGCACTATGTTTTTTCGACGTAGTGCGATTTTTTTGTTGTGTGCCTAAGGATTATTTCAGATAGGCAAGCACGTTTTTCTCTATGCGTTCTTCCGGATTGTCGTGTGCTTCCTTGTTGAATTTCTCGCCTGTGATATGTTCGTAGAGCTCGATATATCGGTTTGATATGTTTTCTACGATTTCGTCGGTCATTTCGGGGAGAGTCTGTCCCTCGAGTCCTTGGAAATTGTTGCTCAGCAGCCATTCGCGCACGAATTCTTTTGAAAGTTGTTTCTGAGGTTCGCCTTTTTCAAACTTTTCTTCGTAGCCCTCGGAGTAGAAATAGCGTGATGAGTCGGGAGTATGTATTTCGTCCATGAGAGTTACTTCGCCGTTGTGCAGTCCGAATTCGTATTTTGTATCAACGAGAATCAATCCGCGCTTAGCTGCGATTTCCGTGCCGCGTTCAAAGAGAGCCAAGGTGTACTTCTCCATTATTTCATATTCTTTTTCGGGCACAAGACCTTTGGCAAGGATTTCCTCGCGTGAGATGTTTTCGTCGTGGTCTCCTATTTCGGCTTTTGTAGTCGGGGTGATAATCGGAGTGGGGAACTTTTGGTTTTCTTTCATTCCCTCGGGGAGTTTCACACCGCACAATTCGCGTGCGCCGGCCTTGTATGCTCTCCAAGCGCTACCGCAGAGATATCCGCGCACAATCATTTCCAATGGAAATCCCTCGCACATATATCCCACTGTAACCATAGGGTCGGGGGTAGCAAGTTTCCAATTGGGGCAAATGTCTTTGGTGGCGTCGAGAGCCAATGAAGCAATAGTGTTCAGCACCTGTCCTTTGAATGGAATTCCTTTGGGAAGCATGGCGTCGAAAGCTGAGATTCTGTCGGTAGCAACCATCACGAGTTTTTCGTTGTTGATGTTGTAAACATCGCGCACCTTTCCATTGTAAACACCTACCTGTCCGGGAAAGTGGTAGTCGGTTTTGATTAATGCTTTGTTCATTGCTGTTATATTTTTGTAGTTATGTTTTAATCTGATTTGTCGTCTGAATCGGGTTCTGTCTCGTCGGTGTCGTCGTGAACGTTGACATTGTTTTTGTGGCGGGCGTTGTCTTTTTCATAAGCGTCCACAATGCGCGTAACCAACGGGTTTCTCACGATATCTTTCTTGTTCATTTCCACAAACGAAATGCCTTTCACACCGTTGAGAATGCGCATAGCCTCTTCGAGGCCCGAGCGTTGTGCGGCGGGGAGGTCTATCTGTGTGCGGTCGCCGGTGATTATCATTTTTGTATTGAATCCCATGCGTGTGAGAAACATTTTAATTTGTGCGGTAGTGGTGTTCTGCGCCTCGTCGAGTATAACTACGGCGTCGCTCAGCGTACGTCCGCGCATGAAAGCCAGGGGAGCGATTTGTATTGTGCCGTCTTCGAGCATTTCGCGCAGTCGCGAGGGCTGTATCATCTCTTCGAGTGCATCGTAGAGCGGTCGCAGATAAGGGTCTATCTTGTCTTTCATGTCGCCGGGCAGGAATCCGAGTTTTTCGCCGGCTTCCACGGCGGGGCGGCTGAGTATAAGGCGTCGCGCTTCCTTGTTTTTCAATGCTTTCACCGCCAGGGCAATCGCCGTATAGGTCTTTCCCGTACCGGCAGGTCCCACCACGAACATCAAGTCGTTCTTGCCGTATGCTTTCACGAGCATCTGCTGGTTTTCGGTCTTGGCGCGGATAGGACGTCCCTTGATGTCGTAGACTATTACGCCCTCGTCCTCTTCGTCGAAAGGCTTTTTGCCTTTCACAATGTCGATAATGTCGGCTTCGCGCAGGGTGTTGTATTTTGCGCAACGGCTTACGAGCAGCTGAATTGTGCTTTCGAAATCTGCGATAGCGGCTTCGTCTCCCACAGCCTTCACCACATTGTCGCGCGCTACGATGCGCAGTTTGGGATACAAGGCTTTGAGCATGCGCAAATAGGTGTTGTTCACACCATATAGCACACGAGGGTCGATTTCCTCTATAATGATATGTTTTTCTATCACAGAATATTTTAATTTATTGCGCGAAGTTACTTCAAACTCGCATAACTGCAAAATTTGTGTTGCTTAATTTTCATGCCTATATATATTGTATGTAGTTTGCTTTGGGCGTTGCAAAAAACAGGTACGCATTTCGTTTTTACGAGGTCAGACCTAATTTAAATTCCGACGCATCTAATTTAAATTACATGGCCCGGAGTTTTTACGACAACGCATCTCGGTTTTTCCCTATCTAAATCGGGGTAAACAATAGGGCTTGGAAAAGGTTGCTTGCCTTATTTTTACGTGCCAAAATGCGCGAAAAAACGAATTATCAATTCAGTTAACGTAATGTTTTAGTATTTTTGCCGAAACGAACTGAAATATATGAACAAGATTAAGAAACATAAGGTGCAGACTGCCGCCCGTAGGCCAAACGAAAAGGGCAACAAAACTGACGCCGGGCTGAAAAAAGCCAATTCCCAACCGCTGATTTCGCGGTTGCCCGCATTTGCATTGCTCTTTGTGCTGCTGTGGCTGTTTTGCGCTTGGATTTATGGCGACGTGTTCTATATGTCGCGCGAAACAAGCTACTTTGCATGGGACAAAACCCTGATGAAATTCCTCTTGGACCAAGACTGGGGCTGGCTCTATGCCGCAGGGCGTTTATTGTTGCAGGCATTCCGGCTTCCGCTATTGGGCGGCGCATTGCTGGCATTGATGCTCACCGTTTGCGCATGGCTTCTGGCGTATATCCTGTCGCTTCCGCAAAAACTGCGCTGGCTTTCCGCATTGCTGCCATGGGGATTCCTCTCGTATTTCGTAGCTCTCAACTACAGTGTAAACTATCATCGCGAAACGTCGCTGCTTATGGCTCTGCCGCTTGCGGCAATGGTGGTTCTTGCATTGGGCGCCGCAGTGAAATACATTGTAACGCGCAAAAAAATATCCAATCCCCTGAAAAGCGGAAACCCTCCACGGCGTGCAGCATGGCTCAATTGCGGCGTGTTGCTGCTTATGTTTGCCGCAGCCACGGCCTACTGCATTTCGCAACGCGATGATCTGAGACGCACATGCCGCATGTTCCGCCATTTGGAGCGTTATGATTGGCAGGCAATCATAGACGAAGCCTCCTCCTGCAAACGTCCGTCGCGCAGCGTGGCAGCACTTTATACCATTGCCCTGGCTGAAACCGACCAACTCGAGAGCCGTTTGTTTGAGATTCCGTATAATTTTCCTAAGTGCAAGGTGCGCGAGATGGACGGCGCACTCACCGACGGCGTTTCGATATATACTCTCGACGCCGACTTCTATGCCGGGCTCGCCAATACCTCCTACCACAACTGCATGGAGACTATAGTGAAAAACGGACCGCAACTGTTTCTTCTGAAACGCCTGGCAAGAGCCGCACTTATCAATGGAGAAAAACGCTTGTGCTGGAAATATTTGCAGATAATCGACCGAAATCCGTTTGAACACGGTTTTGTGGAAGAATACAAAGGACGGCTGAGCAACATGGCGGCAGTAAAAACCGATCCCAACTTCGTACATGTCTACAACAAGATGCCCCTGCGCGATTCTTTCGAACAAACTTACCGCAAGCCCCTATTCATCGGATACAATGTGGCTCTGAGGGAAGGCCGTACCTTTGAGGCGCTCCACGCTTCTCTCATGGCGTGTCTTTATAGCAAGGACCTAGATGGATTCCTGTTGCGTGCACGGTTTTTTGGAAGGGACCTCATGCCCGAATACTACCAGCAAGCCGTGCTGATAAAGTCGATGAAAAACAACAGAATATTCGAATTATTCCCCACAGTGGACAAGAAAATGGGATACGCGCGTCTTGAAAGATTTGTGAAAGATGCACGCCCGCTTTTCCGCGACCAGAAAAAAGGCCAAAAGGTATTGCGCGAAAATTGGCTGGGCTATTATCCGTATTACATGTATTTTGAAAATCTGCCTACCGAAGAACAGATAAAAGAACACGAACAGCAAAAAGAAAAAGGAGGAGTAAACTGATGAAACGAGCACTGAAAAAAATACTGGCTTTGGCATTGCCTTTACTGCTTGCCTCGTGCGGCGGCGGAAGTGTGCCCACGCAATTCTCCCAAACCGATGCCGAAGCAACAATATACCCTGACTACAAAAATGTAGTGGTTCCCGTAAATATTGCACCCATGAATTTTATTGTTCACGAGGGAGCGGAAAACTACGCCGTGCGTCTGACGGCGGGCGGGAAGCAACTTGAAGCCTTTGCCGGGGCAGACGGGAAAATCGATTTCCCGGAAAATGAATGGAAAACCCTGCTTCGTGCAGCCAAGAACGGCAAGATTTCAGTTGAAGTGTATGCAGAGAAAAAAGAAGGTTGGGTGAAATTTCGCGACTTTGCGCTCGAAGTTGCTCCCGAGACCATTGACGATTATGTGAGCTACCGCCTAATTGAACCGGGATACGAGGTATATCGGCAGGTGGGGCTTTATCAACGAAATCTGACGAATTTCGACGTGCACACAATCTATGAAAACAACCGCAGCTTCAAGAGTAATGAAAACCATTGCGTAAATTGTCACAACTATCAGAACTATTCGGCAAAAAACATGCTGTTTCATATTCGCGGCGAGCACGGCGGTACACTTTTCGTGCGTAATGGGAAGCCCGAGAAGGTAAATATGAAATGCGACTCCATACTTTCGTCCGCCGTATATCCCACATGGCACCCCCGGAAGCCGTGGGTAGTTTTTTCTTCAAACAAGACCGGACAAACTTTCCACCTTCTCGACAAGCAGAAAATAGAGGTGCTCGACACTTCATCGGACCTCGTGTTCTACGACGCCGAACATAAAAAGCTGCGCAACATTCTGAAAACGCGCAATGACTTTGAAACTTTTCCTTGCTGGGCTCCCGACGGAAAAACGCTCTATTATTGTGTGGCCCAGCTGCCCGATTTGGAAAACGTTCCCGACTCGATGCTTACACGATATATACCGGATCATTACCAAGAACTGCACTACAATATAATGAAGTTGGACTTCGATGAAACTACAGGGGCTTTCGGTGCGCCGCAACTTGTTGTAGATTGTGCGGCAATGGGTAAAAGTGCGTCTGTGCCGCGTGTGAGTCCCGACGGAAGGTATCTGCTTTTTACTCTCGGCGATTACGGGCAATTTCATATCTGGCATCATTCGGCCGATCTCTATGTTAAGGATTTGCAGACGGGAGAAGTGCGTGCGCTCAAGGCCGCGAATAGCAACGATGCCGAGAGTTATCACGCGTGGAGCTCAAATGGTCGTTGGATTGTCTTTACTTCGCGCCGCGACGACGGTTCTTATACACGCCTCTACGTTTCGTATTTCGACAAGAACGGCAAGGAGCACAAGCCTTTCCTTATTCCGCAGCGCGACCCCGAGCAGAATATTCTTCTCATGAAGAGCTACAACGTTCCCGAGATGACCCGCGATGCCGTAGATGTGTCGGCGGAGGATTTCAAGACGACAATATACAACAGCGACGGCACGCCGGTGGGTTATGAACCATTGCCGAAAAAATAGAAACATACAATATAATATATAGGCTATATATGAAATTTCTGAAAACTGTAGTGGCAATGCTTGCATTGCTTCCCGTTTCGCTTTGGGCGAACGACGACGTGAGATTCTCTGATTGGTTTGAAAACCGCACGCTTCGCGTTGACTACACATTTGTTGGCGACAGCGCAAGACAGGAACTTTCGCTCGACGAGCTGCTTTCTCTTCCTACCTGGGCGGGACGCCGGCACAATCTCGACAGTTTGAGCGTAGAAGGAAATGGGCAAATCACGGTGAAGGACTCGCTTAGCGGAAAAACAATATACCGCACTTCGTTTTCTTCGCTCTTTCAGGAATGGCAGACCACCGAGGAAGCTTCGCGGCTTAGGCGTTCGTTCGAAAATGTGTTTCTTCTCCCCATGCCCAAACGCACTGTGGAAATCACGCTCACGCTTTTCGACACCCACCACAAGCCACTTTCCACGCTCCGCCACATTGTAAATCCAAAGGATATACTGATTAGGCAAATAGGAAATACGCCGGCGGCAGAAAGCAAGTATATCTGGCGCGGCGGCTCTCCCGACACGTGCATCGATGTGGCTATTGTGGCCGAAGGATATACGGCTGGAGAAGCTACGAAGTTCTACAACCGAGCCGAAGTGGCGGCACAGTCGTTGTTTGAGAACGAACCTTTTAAAAGCTGCAAGGCACGTTTCAATATCATTGCCGTAGCTGCGCCGTCTCACGACAGCGGAGTGAGCATTCCGGGCAAAGGTGTTTGGAAACAGACGGCTCTTGATTCGCATTTCGACACGTTCTATTCCGACCGATATCTCACCACGCTCCACCTGAAACGCCTTCACGATTTGCTGGCAGCCGTTCCCTACGAACATATAATCATTCTTGCCAATACCGACAACTATGGCGGAGGCGGCATATTGAATTCCTATACGCTCACGGCGGCTGACCATGAACTCTACAAGCCTGTGGTGGTGCACGAGTTCGGACATAGTTTTGGCGGACTTGCCGATGAGTATTTCTATGATGACCAATACACCACAATGTATCCCGCCGACACGGAGCCATGGGAGCAAAACCTTACGACGCTCGTGGATTTCGACAAAAAATGGAAGGACCTTATGCCGAAGAAAACCAAGATTCCCACGCCTGCAACAAACAAGGGAAACGACAGGTTTACCAAAATTGGCGTTTACGAGGGAGGCGGATATCAGAGTAGGGGAGTTTATCGCGCTTTTCAGGAATGCAGAATGAAAATCAACGAAGCGCCGGAGTTCTGCGCCGTATGTCGTAGAGCCTTGCAACGAATGATAGATTTCTACACGCGGTAATCGAAAATACGAGGTCAGACCTAATTTAAACTCCGCCGCATCTAATTTAAATTAGATGCGGCGGAGTTTTTAACGATGTCGCATCTCGTAAAAACGGGGAAACACATGGTTTTTACGAGATATGGAACGGAATGAAAATCAACGGTTTTAGTAATTAGGAAATAAGTTGGCCGCAAAACAAACTCCCCACGAACTTAACGTTCTGTGGGGAGTTGCAAATATAGAAGCTTTTGTAAGTAAATCAAGATTTGATTTCCGCAATAAATTGCAGCGGCAATTGCGGCATAGCTCCGTTCTGGGTGCATACATACGCGCTTACGTCAACCGCAAGTCGGTGGGCTTTTTTCATGGGAACGCCCTCCAACAACGCAGAACAGAATGTGCCCGTGAAAGAATCGCCCGCGCCCACCGTATCAGCCACCTCCACCTTGGGAGTGTCGAGGTAGGACATTTCGCCGTTGGCCTTGAACACATAGCTACCCGTTGCGCCACACGTAAGTACGAGCATGTCGAGACCGAAATCGGCTATCATTGCACGGCAACCATCGGTAAGCGTTTCGTGGGCATAGCCAAACATTTTTGTAACGATTTCAAACTCCTCGTCGTTTATTTTCAATACGTTGCAAAGGCTTAGCGAGTGTTCTATCACCTCTTTCGTGTAGAACTTTCCGCGAAGGTTGATGTCGAAAATGCGCAGACATTTTTCGGGCACCAAACTTATGAACTTCAATATGCTTTGGCGCGAAACCTCGGAGCGCTGCGCGAGCGAACCCCAACAGACGGCGTCGCACCGGCGAGCCACGCTTTCCATCTCGGGAGTGAACGGAAGGTTGTCCCAAGCCGCTCCCTCTTTTATTATATACGTCGGCACGCCTTTGGCATCGAGTTCCACAGGCACGGTGCCCGTTGGAAACGGCACGCGCGGGATTACAAATTTCAGTCCGTGGCTTTTGAGCGCGCTGAGAGTCTCTGTGCCGAGGTCGTCGGTGCCCACAGCGCTCACAGCAAGCGCTTCGTTGCCAAACAATCCCGTGAAGAATGCGAAGTTGGCGGGAGCTCCGCCCAATTTCTTGCCCTCGGGAAGCATATCCCAAAGCACCTCGCCCAATCCTACTATTACCTTTTTCATTTTTTGCGGCTTTCAGTTGTTGATACGTTTGATATAGCTAAGCAGATAAACGGCTCCGGCTGCCATAACCCAAACAGCGGCAGTCTGGCCTGCGGCATCAGATGCAAAACCCATGAGAAGCGGGAAAACTGTGCCGCCGAAAAGTCCCATGATCATGAGCCCGCTCACTTCGTTCTTCTTTTCAGGAACAGCGTCGAGCGCGCGAGCAAAAATCATAGAGAACAAATTGGAGTCGCCATACCCTATTAACGCAATCGAAGCGTATATAATTGTGCGCCCGTCGCCTATAATCAGCCCTGCAACGCCTATGGCAAGCAAAATGCTGCTTATCACGAAAAATGTACGCGTTTTCATCACCCTCAGAAGGAATGAACCCGAAAGGCAACCGAATGTGCGGAAAATGAAATACAAGCTCGTGGAAAACGCCGCCTCATTTAGGGTCCAATTCAAACGCTCCATGAGAATCTTAGGTGCGGTGGTGTTGGTCCCGACATCAATTCCCACGTGGCACATGATGCCTATAAACGAAAGCAGAATGATTGGATTTTTCAAAAGGGCAATGCTCTGCGCAAAAGAAGTGCTTCCGCTCACGCGCTCCTCCTTGATAGGAGCCACGGCAAGCATCAACGCCGCAAACACACCCACTATGAAATAAATCAGAAACAATACGCGCCACCCGAGATTGAATGTAGGAATTGCCGAAACGGCTCCCCAAAGCGCAAGATAGGGCGCAAGAAACGACGCGATGGCTTTGACGAATTGCCCGAAGGTAAGCGTTGACGCCAAGTTGCCTCCGTTTATCACCTGCGTAACGAGTGGGTTGAGCGATGTCTGCATCAGTGCGTTTCCTATGCCCAGCAGTGAAAACGAAATCAGCATCACGGCAAACGATTCGCCGAACAAGGGCATCACAAGCGAGACAACGGTTACACCAAGTGAGAGAAGAACGGTGCGCTTACGGCCTATGCGGTTCATGAGGACGCTTGTAGGTATGCTGAAAATCAAGAACCAGAAAAATACAAGCGACGGAAAAATGTTGGCAACGCTGTCGGAAAGTCCTAGGTCCTCTTTCACGTAGTTTGAAGCTATTCCCACGAGGTCTACAAAGCCCATGGCGAAAAAGCAGAGCATTACCGGAAGCAGAAGAATGCGGCTGGATTTCATGTCAAAGCGCTATTTTGTGAAGTTTTACGTTGGAAAATTTCGCAGCTCCGCCCTCGGTGTAAAATTTCAGGTTGTTGTAAGGCTGAGTGGGGAACACGAGATTTGTCATGGCTATCCTGCCGCCGTCTACAAACATCTCGATTGAACATTTGTCCACGAAAATGTCGACGTGATAGGTTTTGTTTTTGCTTTTCCCCTCGCAGAGATTAAGCGGTGCCCATGTGCCGAGCGCGAAGTCGTTTTTGTAATTAATAGAATTGGCCTGGCGCGCCGGAATCTTGATTTCGCGATGCTCGTGAACGTCGGCGTTTTTTTCTATTTCGTGGATAGAAGAATAGTTACCGAAGTCGGTTATACCGCTTTGGGTGCGGTCCATAATTACTTTGCCGGATTTCAAATCAAAGTAGATAATGGTTTTCTCGCCTTTGTCGTTGCTCAGTTCAAGTCCGGCTATTCCTTTTTGGGGACAGATGTCGGCTTCAAGTTCATAGGCGCTGTTGTATTCGCCGGCGATGTTGTTGTATTCTTTTGCGCCGTTTACGGTTTCATCGGGGATATTTTTTGTATCCTTGCGCAGTTGTCTCACTTCGGGAGCCACGTCGGCCGAAACGTAATAGTGTTTGTTTTTTGTGTATAGCTTGAGTTCGCGCGGGAGTCCGTTGGCGCCGCGATATTGCTTGATAGGGGTGATGTTTGCGTATTGCCAGTTGCTCATCCAGGGCAGGGCGATTACGCGGTTGCCGGTGTTGCTGAAACAAACTGTGGCGTAGTGGTCTTTGCCATAGTCGAGCCATTTTGCAGTGTGGGGATCGTCGAGCACCTTGAAGTTCTTGCCGTCGAAATCTCCCACGAAATATTCCGTTGCGCTGCCGCCGAACATACAGCCGGGGTTTACGTTCATAATCATCACGTATTTCTTGTTGTTTTCATCGCCGTCAACGGGTAGCTGAACGAAGTCGGGGCATTCGTACTGGCTTGGCTGTGCGCCGTAGCCTTGTCCGAATCCGCTTACAAACTCCCATTTTTTTAGGTTGTCTGATTTGTAGAAACGCATCTCCTTGTCGGCCGAAACTATCATGTACCAACAATTGGCTGGGGCGTACCAAAATACTTTTGGGTCGCGGAAATCTTTCAACCCGTCAAAGGGACGCAACACTGGATTGCCCTCGTATTTCGTGAAAGTCCTTCCGTTGTCGGTGCTGTAGGCCATGCATTGAATTTGTCCGTTCTTGTCGCTCGCCGAGGTATAGAGGGCGATTATAGAGTTTGCGCCATAGCCGGCGGTGTTGTTCTTGTCAACCACCGAGGAGCCCGAGAAGATGTGTCCGAGTGTGTCGCGGGCGATTGCGGGCTTGAGTTCTTCCCAATGCATAAGGTCTTTGCTCACGGCGTGTCCCCAATGCATGTTTCCCCATTTGCTGCCGTAGGGGTTGTATTGGAAATAGAGGTGATATTCTCCGTCCTTATACACCATTCCATTGGCATCGTTCATCCAGCCATACGACGGAGTGTGGTGGAAGAGGGGACGATAATAATCTGTGTTCACTGCATTCCAATTGTTGGTCAGAGCCATTTGTCCGTCTTTCAGAGCGAGTGCTTCGGCTTTGAGGCCGAGGATTTTCACTACGGCTTTGTTTTTCCCTCCAAGGGCAAATGGTACGTAATAGTCTGTCTTTTTGTTTGCCAGACGTATGTCCATCCACGTATCATCTGCGTGGCGGGTGTCGAGCAGAACCTTTGCCTCGCCGGCGTCTTCCTCTATGGGCAGGAGCAGGTATTTTGTTGGCTGGTCTATGTTTATTATCGTGGTGTCGCCACTGTGGGATATTTGCATTGTCTGCGCCATGCCTGCGGCTGAAGCCGATGCAATGGCTATGGCAAGAATTTTTTTGAGTTTCATGTTATTTGTTTTTAGAAGTTATTTGTATTTCGTTTTTTGCTTGAGCCGTATGTTTTTTACGAGATGCGGTTTCGTGAAAACTCCAAGGCATCTAATTTTTACGAGGTGGCCCGGAATTTAAATTAGATGGCCCGGAATTTTTCGCTTTGCATATCTCTAAAAATTAACTACTTATGAAAGCTGTTTTTCGTGCCGAGTTTTCAGAATTTGAGCGATGCCGAAAACTCCACAGTGAAGGGACGCAGATACGAGCCGGTCATCAGTTGGTTCTTTATCCCCTTAGCCTCGTCTTTGGTTATGAGTTCCGCGCCCGAGATGCTGCCTTTAGCACCCGTTTGGTTGAGGAAATTCACCACAGAGCAGCCGAGCGACAGTTTTTTGTTGGCCTGCCATGTAACTCCGCCGAATGTTTCCCAATGGCCGTTGAAGTAGTATGCCTCGTTAATGTTGGCGTAAGTTTTGCTGAAGTAGCGGAACGAAGCCCAAACCTTCAAATCCTTAGTAATCATGTAGCTCGGGTCGATTTCAACAAGCACCTGCGGAATTTCGGCAACAACGTTTCCTGTGGCATCGATTTTCCCCACGTATCCATCGTTGAACGTTATGCTTGTCTCGTATTTCTTGTAAGTGGGCTTCTGATATGTGAAGAGGAAATGCATGTTGAAACCCTTGAAAAGGTTTGCCACCACGTCGGTAGTCCAGCCAATGGTTTGGATGTCGTAGGTGAGCGGTGCGGCCTTTATTTCATTTCCGTGCTGAAGGTTCAGCGTGGAATTGTTGTTGGTCTTCGAGATATACGATATGAGAGATGTGAGGCTCAGCCATGAGTTGTTGTAGTAAATTCCGGCGCGGCCGAGCGGCACGGAAATCTTTCCGACGTTAGGAAGAGTGGCCGGAGCAAATGCTTCAAACTTGGGGTGCTGCACGATATAGGTGAAATCGCCCGTAATACCGAATTTGTCGGTCATCTTATAGGTTGCCGCAAGGCTCAGGTCGTAGTTGCACCAGCTGTAGTCGAGTTTCGTGGGCGCGATAACCGTTCCGTCGGCTGCGGTAGCCCCAATGTAATAATCTGCAAAGCGGTTAACATATTCTCCGGCGGCATTCTTTACCGCTGCATTCTCTCCCGAAAGTTTTTGCCACTCTATGCGGCCGCCGTAATAAAGGTTGAGCTTCGGCGTAACGTCCCAATCGTGGGTAACATAGAGCGCAAGTTTGTTTTCTGTGCCTTTATAATATTCCGAAGCGTTTTTGTTGAAATCGTAATAGTAGTCGTTTCGTTTAGCATTGTCCCAAAGTTTCACGGCATAGCTTCCGTCGGCCGGCACACTCTGATCATACATCGTGGTATTTGATGCGTAATCAATATGGTAGCTCCATTCGTTTACGCCAACGCGCAGCAGTGAATTCTTGAACGCTTTTTTCAACTCGGAAGTCAGCATGAATTGGTCGATTGTGCCGGCGTTCAAACACGACATGCGTTGCTGCACGTATTGCCCGGTATAGTCTTTGGTCTGCCCGTCGATGTCGCGGAAAACAAATTGGTGGGTTTCGGTTTCGTTCTTGAGATCGTAGAGTTTCATCGGCGTCTGGTAAACGCAGGCTCCACGCGCGTGGTCGTATTTCCCTATCACGTCCCACTCAAGTCCGTTGTCCCATTTATATTTGTTCATCAAAGTAATTTCGTTCTGCCTGTTTTCCACTGCGTCGTACAAGCTTTTTTGTTTTAGCTCGCCTGTGCGCATGTCGCGGTAGGTGATGTTTCCGTCGGTGGGCAGGTAAGATGTTGTTCCGAGCTTGAATTTTCCGAATTCCTTCACGCTTCCGTCGCCTACATATATAAATGGTGCGCTCTGCGTGGCATATATATAGCTCGGGTGGCTGTTAGAGTAGTTGTAGATGGCTGTAGCTTCGCCGCGCCCGCCGTTGTATTTGTGTGTGATTGCGGCCTTGTAAATTTGTGTGCGGTCCTGATAGTTCGAAGATTTGATTTTGAATGTTCCGGGGTCGAAGTCCTGGTACATGCTGCCGCTGTAAAACCAGTTTTCAGCAAACGAACCGTTGGCGTTAAGCGATACTTCCTGCATTCCAAAGTGGTTAGTTTTGTAGTTGAGCGTTCCCTGAAATCCTTTCTCGCCAAGCTGCGTAAAAGAGTTCACTGCGTAGCCGATGTTGCCCGTTGTAATTGCAGTTTCGGAGATTTTCAGGAGTCCCACATGGCTCAGGCTTGCATCTGAACGCCACATGCTGTTAACTGTGTGGGGATTCGTTGCAAATGTAATGGGTATCCCGTTTTCCAAAACGTTGACATCGGCCGACGGGAGACCTATCTGTATCTCACGGGGACCGTTTGCGCTCGAAGCATTGAGCATCACATTGCGATTTCCTTCTTCTTTGGAGTCGCTTTTCTTTGTCTCCTGCGCAAATGTAGTGGAACTTGCGAGAACGAGACACGCCGTAAGGGCGATTTTCAGGAATGTCTTATTTTCCATGATATTCATATTGTTTGTTGATGTTGCAAAAGTAGGTTTGTGAACAAATGTCGTATGATAAATTTGTTTCATAATTGATAAAGAATCGTTCGTTGAAACAAATCTTTGTGCTTTTGTAACAAACTTGTGGCTTGGAAACCGTAGGATAGGGGATAAGAAACGAAATGCAGGGCGAATTGTGCGCAAGAAATGCAACCTTTTTTAGATTGCTTTTGATGCCGGAAAAACATAGGCTGATATCGTTTTTCTGATGTCTGATATCTTTTAAACAATGTCTGACATTATTTAAAAGAAGTCTGACATTGTTTTCACAAGATGCTTTATTGTTTTTGCGGCATCAGACAATCGGAAAAATCCAAGGGCAAGGGGAGAAAAACTGTCAGCGTTTGGGAGTGTGCCCAAAGAATTCCTTGTAACATTTGGTGAAGTAAGCGGGAGAAGAAAAGCCCACTTCGTATGCTATCTCGGATATCGTGCGTTCGGTGGTTGATATCAGTTGTTCGGCGCGGCGCAAACGGGCCTCCTTGATGAGTTCTACGGGAGATTTGCCGGTAAGTGCTTTGATTTTGCGGTACATCTGCACGCGGCTAAGTCCGAGCTTGGTGCCGATATATTCCACGCTCAATTCGCTGTTGCCCATGTTTTCGTGAATAATGGCGCGGAAACGTTCGGCAAACGAGTTGTCGATGTCGCCGTTGGCGGTTTTGTTTGAATCCGCGCACACCTCGGCCGCCGCAGAAGTCCCGCCGAAAATATCCTTGAGCCTTTGCCGCCCTTCGAGCAGGTTGTTGATGCGCGAGAGCAGCACCTTGCCGTTGAAAGGTTTGGTGATATAGGCATCGGCTCCGCTTTCGTAGCCCTCGGCACGCTGTGCGTCCATTGCTCGGGCAGTTAAAAGAATTACGGGAATATGACTTGTGGCCACGTCGCCCTTTAATTGTTTGCACATTTCCAGGCCGTCCATCACCGGCATCATGACATCGCTCACAATTAAATCGGGAACGAGGCGACGGGCTTGCCTGCAGCCTTCACGGCCGTCGTTTGCGGTTTCCACATCATAGTTCTCGCCCAAAAGCGAAGCCACATAGTTGCGCACATCTTCGCTGTCTTCCACAACAAGTATGGTGGGGCGTTCCGCGTTGTCCTGCGGCGATGTGATTTTGTTGCTTGTGCGCCGGTTTTTGCCCTCGTCCCTTTCGATTGTGCGGTTCCATTTTTCGATGTTCTCCCATACTTTTCCGCTTAGGTCGCAGTTTTCGTTTTGATTTCTGAAGTCCAGAATTTCGTCAACGAGTTTCAGCATCACTTTGGTGTTTTTGTTTACCATTGCGAGCGCATCTCGTTGTTGCGATGTGAGGTCGGGGTTTTCCAAAAGCCGCTCCACGGGCCCCGAAATCACGGTCAGGGGCGTGCGCAATGCGTGGCCGACGCGCGTGAAGAAGTTGATTTTTGTATTTGCCGCCTCTTCTTTTATTTTGCTCCTCACCACAAACGAACGGTATACCACCACGGCGATTGTGATAACGAGAAGGCAGATTATTATAGTGAGCACGAGGTAAACTTGCTGGTGTGTGTATTGCGCGAGATAGCGGTCTATTTTTCCGTGAAGGTGTTCGAGTTTTTCCTGCTCGCTTGCCGTTTCGTCGGAGAGCATCATCAGCGCGGCTGCATTGTTTTGCGTAACGAGGGCGGTGTTCAAAGAATTGTCGCGCTGGTAGGGGCGTCCTTCTAGAATGTTCATCGCCAGTTCCAGAACCTTGTCGCCTTGAGTGGGGTATATACATGAGGCGAGCAATATGCGGTCTTTTACGAGCTGCATGCCTCCGCCGGAAATCGGCAATGCGTCGATGCCGCAAAGTTTTACGTTGCGTTTTATGCCATGAGCCTTCAAGGCTTTCATTGCTCCCGAGGCGAGCCTATCGTTGTGCCCGAAAACAAGGTCGAAATCGGTTTGCCCGCTGCGTATAAGCGAGTCCATAGCCGCTTCGCCGCTATCCTCGCGCCAGTTGCTGGGCAAAGTGGCGGTGATGCTTATTCCCGGAAAGCGTTTCATTGCGTCGGTAAATCCCCGGTGGCGTTCAATCATCGGGGAAGAGCCTTCCAAACCGCATATCTCCACCACTTTTCCGCGCCCATTGAGGTGTGTGCCGATATATTGCCCCATGGTTTCGCCTATATGGTAGTTGTCGGCGCCTATAAAGGCTGTGTATTTGTTGTTGGCGGTTTTGCGGTCAACTGCAACCACGGGAATTCCATGGTTCATGGCATTTTCTATCGCCGGAGTGATTGTTTGGGTTTGGTTGGGGGCTACGATTATAAGATTTACGCGGTGTTTTACGAAATTGTCGATTTGTTTTACTTGTTCCGCGCCGTTGTCGTTGGCCGAGGCGAATACAAGTTTCACATTGTCGTAGAAATAAGTGGCGGTTTTCAGTTCGTCGTTCATCTTCTTGCGCCACACGTCTTCGCTGCATTGCGACACGCCTATTACATACTCCTTTTTCTTTTCCCCACACGAGAGCATGAGAAAAAGCACGAGTATATATGTTGCTACAGACAGAAGATTTCGCATTTTCAATGGTTGTCTGTTTACAAATATAGGCATTTATTGTAATTGAGAAATACATGTGGCGCATTTTTCATAGGGTAAAATTTCAACGATTTGGGGCGACGCAAAAACAAGTCGGCATCTCGCAAAAACTCCGGGCCATGAAATTTAAATTAGATGCGGCGGAATT
>CAVFYC010000037.1:0-20899 GCA_963626585.1 Christensenellaceae bacterium Phil1
GAAAAAACTACACGGCATCTCGCAAAAACTCCGGGCCACCAAATTTAAATTCCGACGCATCTAATTTAAATTAGGTCTGACCTCGTAAAAAGCCCATTTGATGTTGTAAAAACGATGTCTGATATCTTTTAAACAAAGTCTGACTTTATTTGAATAATGTCAGACTTTGTTTTCGCGAAATGCCTTGGAGCTTTTTCTGCAATTTGAAACGTGTTTTTAGGGGCGTTTGAAATTTGACTTATTACTGATTTCTGTGCAAATTCCATTGGGGGAAAACAAAAAATCCACCCCGACGTTTCTGTGAACACCGGGGTGGATTGATATAGTTCTCTTGTTGGGAGTTCTGTTGTGCTTGCAGTTTATTTCACAGCAATTTTGCGCGTAACTTTGTCGTGCTTGGTTGTGGCTTTTACGATATATATTCCGTTGTCGTTCAGACTGAATTCCACGTTTTTGCCGTGTGAGTTGGCTATAGAAGCACCGCTTGCGTCGATTACTTCAACGTGCATTTTTTCTTCGCTCTTCACGCTAATGCTGCGACCGCTTACCGAAATGTTTATAGAGGAGGTAGGCACTTCTTCCACCGATGTTACATAGCCTCGGGAGTTAGTTCCGATGTATTCGGCCTTATATGTTAGGCGGAAAATATCGAGCGTGATGTGATAATAGCCGTCTTTGTCGATAGCCCATTTGGTGTCTTCGCCACCCGAGCGCATCTGCGTTGAAGTAAGTGCGTTTTCGTCTTGGGTATATGGGTGCAAAACTTTCGGGTCCCAGTTGTCCTGCCCCGTAAACTTGAAACGGCTCGGCTCTTCAAACTGCGTGCGGGTTTTAAGTTCGCCAGTCCATTCCCAAACACACGGGTCGTTTTTGTCCTGCGTCATCTCGATCATCTTGAAAGCGTTCCAGCCACATTCCAATGCGCCGCCAACAATAAAAACTTCGGTCCAGGGCTTGAAAAGTTCGCCGGTCAACGTTTTATTGCTTAGGTCAACAGTAAAGCGAAAGTAATCTTCCTGAAAAGGTACTATCCAGCCCTGTTTTGTAGAGTCGGTGGAGGTGGTGAGAGGCGCTCCGTTGTTCACGATATAGGTGTCTTCAAGACGAGGTATGACATATTGCGTGCCTTTCACCGGATTTTCTGCCGAAACTATCTTGAGCACGCCTTTATTGAGCGAGCCGGCAAAATTGAAAGTCTTGTTGGGGCGGCTTTCGAGCTTCTGCACTCCTCCCGGTACCGCGCTGCCGATAATCCAAAGGTCGCTCTGTGCCTTGATAGCCGACGGCAACATTACGAGAACCGCCGTTGCGATTGTTGCAGCCAATTTGCTGCAGTATGATAAGCTTTTCATTTCGTTCTTATTTTAATATTTTCATTGCGATAACGTTTCCGTCTGCATTCACACGGCATATATATGTTCCGTGCTGCAACTTGCTTAGATTTATAGAGTGGGTCTTGGCATTTGTAACCTTTGCCGTAGCCTCTTCCTGCCCACTTGTGTTGTATACAACCAAACGTGCTTTTTTGCAGGTCTTGCCGAAGTCAACATTTATTCTGTCGTTGCTTGCATCATATTTGATGCCGATTGCAGAATTCTGCACCTTGTTGATGCTTGTAACGTTGCGGTTAATGCTTACAGTGGTAAGCGCGCTGCACGAAACCTTTCCCGTGTTTATCATAACGCATTTGCTCATCTCGTCGTAGCTCCATTCTTCGTCCGAGATAGCCTCGCCGTTGAGCGATACGCCTTCGGGTTTTTCCTCTGCAAGTATCTTGACCGTATAGCAACGGGCGTCTTGCATGCCAGGATAGGAACCCTCGCGCGGATTAATCTTGACGGTAATCGAAGAAGACGTGCGCTGCTGCTCAAATAGGGTGGTGGCAAAAACTCCGTCCTTGTAAGCTTCGGTATCTCCCTCGTCCTCGTAAAGTTTGAAGGAACCGTCAGCACCGGGAGCCACATTGATAATAAGAGTGTCGGCCGGAGATTTAAGATTACTCAAATGGCAATTATTTACAAGTATACTTCCGGCTTTCAAGAAGTAAGGAATTTCGGGCTGTGTATAACTGTCTGAAAATTCCGTGGCTCCTTCTACTACGCGGTTGCGGCATACGTCGAACCACTTGCCTTCGGGGAGCCACACCTTGCGGGTTGCCATTCCGTCGCTGCCGGCTGCGGAAACAACAGGAGCCACAAGAATGTCATTGCCGAACATATATTCGTCTTCGTAACGGTAGGCGTTGTTTTCTTCGGGCGAATCGTAGTAAAGCGGACGGCACATGGAAATTCCTGTGTCGTATGTCTCTCGTGCGGCGGTGTATATGTAGGGCATTAGAGCGTAGCGCAGATTTACTGTCTCAAGCAGCAGAGGAAAATTGCTGTATTTCCAAATTCTTCGTTCTATAAGATAATAATTTGATCCGTGAGTTCGGAAAAGCGGCGAGAACACGCCGTATTGCATCCAACGCAGATAAAGTTCGGGACTGTTGTTGGTTTTTTCATTATAGTTGTGCCCGCCGAGATCATGTCCCCAGTAGCCGAAACCAACGTTCGACGCGGTGGCCGTGAAATAGGGCTCGTATGCAAGAGTGCCGAAGGTGGGGTGGGTATCTCCCGAGAAACCTATCGGATAGCGGTGGCTGCCCAAACCTCCCCAGCGATGGAAAATCACAGGACGCTTGTTGGAGTATTTTGCCTTCATGTCGTTGTAGAATACATGGTTGAGCCAGAAAGTATGTCCCAGGTAGCCGTTGCCGAGTTGCTTTGTGAGCGTTTGTTGCCAGTCAATCCACCAAAAATCCACGCCTTGGTTTTCGCGAACTCTCATGAAACGGTTGGAAAATGACTTGTAGAATGCAGAATCGTCGAGAGCCCAGGGAATTGATGTGGTTGTGGAATCGTTTAGTCCGAGGTCTTTGCACATTCCGCTGAAAGGTTCTTCGTATGATGCCACGCCGTCGGCGGGGTGGAGGTTAAGAGAAACTTTCAACTTGTGGTTGTGCATATATTTTATGAGACCTTCGGGATCGGGTATGAGTTCTTTGTTCCAAGTCCAGCCGGTCCAGCCGTCGAGATGCCAGTCCATATCGAAAATCATCACGTCGATAGGAATTTTGTTGCTCTCGATTTCTCTTGCAAGGTTTATGAAATCTTGCTGAGAATACCTTTGATATTTACTGTACCAGTATCCCAGAATATAGAGTGGGGGCATCGGAATTCTTCCGCCTATTTTGGTGATGTAGTCGCTTATGGCTTTTTTATAGTCGTGGCCGTATCCCAAGAAATACCAGTCGTATGCTTTGGGGTCCACCTGATCTGCTACCCATGGCACGCCGTTGACGTTGTTGTCGAAGGCGAAGGAGGTGCTTCCGTCCCCACGTTTGGTAGCAGGAGATTCGTCGATGATAGCCCAGCCTGCGCGCGAAATCAAACCGTTTTCGAGTTCTTCGCGTTTGGAGTCGCCTATGCAGTTGTCGAGTGTGCGCGAAGTTCCTTTAAGGTTGAGCGCGTCGTCTTTTCCGGGATACCACAGCACATTTTCTCCGTTCATCTTGAATGTGATGCTCAGTCGCGTGGAGTTTTTGAGCGCTGCATAGGGAATTGAGCCCACTTTGTATTTCAGTGTGAGCGCTTCGGTGATAATGTAAAGGTATCCGTTTTCGGTTTTCGTGGTAAATTCCGGTACGGGAAGCTTTCTGTTTACTACGCCGAACGTTGCGCGGTCTTCAAACTTCTTTTGCGGACTGTATTGAATGCGTATCATTTGCGGTGTGAGCACTGTGAAACGCATATTGCCCGATTTGATTACTGCCGCAGAGTCGGCTACGGGATCATAGTCGGTCTGCGCGCTTGCGGTTGCGATGCCTATGAAAAGCATCACCAAGGTCAATAATTTTTTCATCTATCTATATATAATATGTATCAGTGTTGGTGGAACAATAAATGAGAAATTGTGAAAATTGTCTGCAAAGTTAATTATAAGTTGCAGTTTTAGCAAGGCGCAGGACGCAAAATAACGGCAAATAAAGTCGTGTTTGCTAAAATAAGCGGCAGGTGGAAAACGCCGTGTTTTGTGTCAAAAAAATTATGTCGCATCTCGTAAAAACTCCGGGCCACCAAATTTAAATTCCGACGCATCTAATTTAAATTAGGTCAGACCTCGTATTTTCCTATGTCCGACCTCGAAAAAACGATGTCTGATATCTTTTAAACGATGTCTGATATTATTCAAATAATGTCTGACATTGTTTTTACGAAAAGCCTTGGAATTTTCACCATATGCAACGCCTTGTTTTTCAGGTATGTGTTTGGAGACGAAAAACGCCCCTATAAAGTGGTGTTTACAGGGCTTGTTACATCTTTTATATATTGGTGTGCAAAGCAAAAGAGAAAAAATTAGTACTTTTGGCGAATAATGCGAAAATCCGGACAGCGATGAGAGTGAGCGAACAGGCTTTGCAGCAGATTAAAGACGCGATAACTACGGCCGTTACAGCGTTTCCCGCCGACGTGGAGGCTTTGCCGATGACTGATATCTTGGTACAGGCTTCCCAGGACTCGGGAGAATTCGTTGTGAGCGATGACGACAACAACGAACTGTGCCGCATGAATATTGCCGAATGGAGCAATTATTCCGGCGAAAACTTCTACGGCGACATACAGCCCGTTTTGCGACGTTGCATAAACGAGCAGCGCGAAACTTTGCTCAATGCCGCAATAATGAAACCCTACAGCATTCTTCTGCTTGACGATGACGGCGAAACGGTGGCCGACCTCTACACGGTGGAAGACGATACTGTGGTGCTCGACGACGAGATGATCAGAAAAATAGACGAGGATCTCGACGATTTCCTCGACAAACTGATGAAAGAATAGGCATCGCCCGAATATTTGCACGGAAACAGAAACGAAAGGAATGGAACTGATAGTCGATATAGGCAACTCCTCAGCGAAAATAGCGATTTTCAAAGGCGAGAAAATAGTTTTCCAAGATACGTGCCGCAACGATTTTCTTAAACCGCTTGACGATATTCTGAAAAACTACGCCATCGACAGCAGCATAGTTTCTACCGTTGCCGGACTGAAAGGTAAGGTGGGGCCGCAGTTGCGTGCCGCTGGATTGCCGACCATTCTGCTAAACGATGCAACCACTTCGGAATACAACAAATGCTACGGCTTGCCTTCTACAATGGGAAGCGACCGGCTTGGAGCCATTGTGGGCGCGATGACAAAGTTTCCCTCGCGCAATATCCTGGTTATCGACAACGGCAGTTGCATTACCTACGAGTTTATCTCGGCCACGGGCAAATATCTCGGCGGCAATATCTCGCCGGGAATATATATGCGCTTGCAGGCAATGCACACCTGGACATCGCTGCTGCCTCTTGTAGATACCGAAGGCCCTCTGCCCGAAATTGGATACGACACCTATACCGCAATGCGCTCCGGAGCTGTAAACGGAGTGAACCATGAAGTGGAAGGATACATCAGGCACACGCTGGCAAGCTATCCCGACCTCATAACAATAATTACAGGCGGAGCCGAAACCGATATATCGGTGAGGGGAGCCGAAATAATCTACGACAAGTACCTCGTTTTTGAAGGACTGCGCGAAATACTCGTAAGCAGAACCGTTAACGACCAAAAATAACAAAAGAGACTACCAATAGAAATGGACAAGAAAACAGGAATACTCGGAAGCGTAATCGCAATGGCACTTATCGTGTCGCCGCTCGCGGGCAATGCCCAAAACGGAACCAATTCTCCTTATTCGCGATATGGTTTCGGCACACTCAACGACCGCTCCCAAAGTTTCAATAAAGGTATGGCTGGAGTTTCGCAGGGTTTTCGCGACGCTACGATAGTGAATTTCCAAAACCCCGCCTCATATTCCGCAGTCGACTCGCTCACACTTCTGTTTGATATAGGCGTGTCGCTGCAAAATACCAACTTCAAACAGGGCAATCTCAAAGCAAATGCGAAAAACACGGCCGTCGACTACGTAAACGCTCAGTTCCGCGCGTGGCGAAATGTGGGAATGTCGGTAGGATTGCTGCCTATAAGTTCTGTGGGATACAGTTTCAAAAACAAACAAACCATGGCTGATATTGACGGCGGCGGTGAAAAAACCGAAACAACCACTTATAGCGGCGACGGCGGACTACATGAAATTTATCTCGGCGCAGGTTGGGAAGTTGTAAAGAACTTTTCTGTCGGTGCCAACGCTGGATTTGTTTGGGGCGACTATAGTCATAGCATACAGGCCGCATTCAGCGATAACAATGTTAACCAGTATCGCCGCGTATATTCGGCGGATATCGCAACATATAAGATAGATTTTGGCGCACAATACAGCAAACTTCTCTCAAAAAAGGACATGCTCACCGTAGGTGCGTCATACAGTTTGGGACATAAGGTGAATTCTGCGGCAAAATTCATCTCGCAAGTAGCAAACCAAAGCGGGTCTACCTCTTCGGGCGATACGGTAAAAGTGAGAAACGCTTTCGAACTTCCTCACTCCGTGGCTGCCGGTTTGATGTGGAACCACAACGACAAATGGAAGGTAGGGCTTGACTATTCTATCGAACTTTGGAAAAACGCCAAGTTCCCTCAACTTTCCACGCAGAACGGAGAAACAAAATACACTTCCTCAACGGGTGCTTTTGATAACCGTCAGAAAATTTCGCTCGGTGGAGAATATTTGCCCAACAGCCTCGGCGTGAAATATCGCGACCATATACGTTACCGTGCAGGCGTGTCGTACGGAACATCTTATGTAAAGGCTAACGGACAAAGCGGCGCGAAAGATCTTTTGGTATCACTCGGCGTGGGACTTCCTATCGCAAATATAATAAACAACCGTTCCGTGCTGAGCATATCGGCACAATGGGAAAACATAAAGCCCAAGGGCGCCGGCACAATTACCGAAAATTATCTGCGCTTGTGCATAGGAATCACATTCAACGAAAAATGGTTCCAAAAGTGGAGAGTGGAATAAGAAATATCTTCCTTACTGTATTTGCACTCGCCCTCTCTGTAGCTTGCAGTCGCGAAGAAAAAGCCACAACTCCTGCATTGCAAAACAGGGATAGCCTGCCGATTATGTCTACAAGCGGAGTGTCGAAACTCATATCTGACTCGGGAGTTATCAGATATAAGATAATTGCAGAGACATGGGACGTTTATGATCGCACAAAGCCGCAAAGACAAACTTTCATGAACGGCATTTTTATGGAAAAGTTTGACGAACGTTTCAAGGTGTCGATGTTTCTTACTGCCGACACGGCATATTGGTATGATCAGAACCTTTGGGAATTGCGCGGCCGTGTGGAAATTCGCAAAGAAAACGGCACGGTTTTCAATACCAACGAACTTTTTTGGGACATGGGCAAACATATTGTGTATTCCAGTAAGTTTGTGCATATTGTAACTCCGCAGCAGGATTTGCGTGGCGTTGGTTTCCGTTCCGACGAAGAACTAACAAACTACGAGGTGTCTAATTCTGCCGGTTCGTTCCCTGTGCCGGAAGAAAAGAAACAGGAAGATTCCGTAAAAAGAGAGCCAGATGTTCCTAACGCCACGGCAACACAGAATACCGGCTCTAAAATAGAAGATACCAATACTGCTACGGACGATAAGGCTTCGCAAAAAAATAATGACGCACATAAAAACAAAATACTCCCGCCTAAATAAAAAGTAATGTATAACAAACAAAATAAACAATAGCGCGACAATAAATTATAAGATAAAAACTACGTTGTTTAAGTTGATTTTTCTATCTTTGCACGTATTTAATAAAAAGCAGAGCGTTTCTGCAAAAAGCGACACGGCGCAAAACCAACCGCTAAGTCCTTTCAAATCAACCTTTGAAATAAAAATATTATATAATGGCAGCAATACAAACTATTAGAAAATGGGGCGTAGCCCTGTTGGTAGTAATAGGTCTCGGTCTTTTCGCATTTATTGCGGAGGACTTCTTTCGCGTTTTCGACACTCTCTTTGGTGCAGACAAACGTCATGTAGGCCAAGTTTACAGCGAAAAACTTGCTATCAACGATTATCAGTCTCTTATAGATGAATACACGGAGGCTATCAAATTTACACGTGGAGAAAGTTCGCTTAGTGATGCAGAACAAAACCAGCTGAAAGACCAGGTGTGGCAGACTTTTGTGAACAATGAGCTTATCAAACACGAGGCAGACAAACTCGGACTCACTGTAACAGACGCCGAACTGAACAACGTAATTAGTGCGGGTTCGAATTCAATGCTAATGCAAACTCCTTTCGTTAATAAGCAAACCGGACGCTTTGATGCGACACAACTCAAACAGTTCCTTGAGCAATATGATCAGATGCAGACCAAACCGGATCAGGTACCGCAGGAATATATGGAGTATTACCAGCGTCTTTATAAGTATTGGGGATTCATAGAAAAGACTTTGCGCTCTTCGATTCTCAATGAGAAATATCAAGCACTCGTTGGTCGTGGTATTCTTTCCAATCCGGTTTCTGCGAAACTTGCTTACGAAGGTGTTGCATCCAAGAGCAGTGCTGTTATTGCCTCCATTCCTTACACTTCTGTTCCTGACAATGATGTTAAGGTTTCGGACGAAGATCTCGATAAGTTGTATGCGCAATACAAAGAAATGTTCCGCCAGTTCAACGAGAGCCGTGATATAAAATATATAAGTGTTCAGGTAAAAGCTTCCGCAGCAGACAAAGCCGCTCTTGAGAAAGAGATGAACGGATATGCCAAAGAGCTTGCAAGCGGCGAGAATATCTCTGCAATAATAAACCAGAGCAGTTCTTCGGTTCCTTATTCCGGTTTGGCGATATCCAAGGAGGCTTTCCCCCGCGATATTCAGAGTCAAATTGATTCCGTTAGCGTTGGCGTTGTAAAAGGACCTTATTATAATGCGTACGACAACACTCAGAATATTATCAAACTCAATGGCGTTTCAGAACTTCCGGATTCTGTTGAATACCGCGCTATTAATTGCGCTAATGCTTCGGTTGATGCTGCAAAAGCAACTGCCGACAGTGTGATAAAGGCTATTGCCGGCGGCGCTAAGTTTGAGGACGTGGCAAAGAAGTACAATCAGAATGCGCAGAGTGCTTGGCTTGTAGCCAATCAGTATGAAGGACAAAATATAGATGCTGACAATGCTAATTTCATAAGAACTATTACGACCGGTGCGGTTAATTCTATCCAAAAGATTGAACTTGCGCAGAATGTTATAGTCGTTCAAGTGCTCAAACGTCAGGCCATGAAGAAAAAATACGACTTGGCTGTTATCAAGCGTACCGTTGATTTTAGCAAGGAAACTTATTCTAAGGAATACAATAAGTTTAGCCATTTCATCGCTTCGAATTCAACTTTCGACAAAATGGAAGCTAATGCTGCGAAGAACGGTTATAATGTGCAGGAACGCAAAGATCAATTCTGCAACGAGCATTATGTAGCCAACATTCCCGGAACTAAAGATGCTCTTCGTTGGTTGTTTGAAGCCAAGGAAGGCGATCTTTCACAACTTTACGAATGTGGCGACAACGACAACATGCTTATTATTTATGTAACGGGTAAGCACAAAACCGGCTATCGTCCTGTAACAGATCCCGAGGTTAAGAAGGCGCTCACGCAGCTTGCTCTTCGCGACAAGAAGGCTGAAAAACTTCTTGCGCAACTTAATGGCAAGAATATAGAGCAGGCTCTTTCGCTTCCCGCCGCATCAAAGGATACTCTTAACGATATTACTTTTGCCGCTCCCGCATTCATTGCGTCTACCGGCGGTAACGAGTCGATTCTTTCGGGTGGCATTTGCTATGGCAAGGTGAACAAGAGCTATGGTCCGGTGAAAGGTAACAACGGTGTGTATTTGTTCCAAGTTGTAAACCGCACAAAATCGGGCGAGAAGTTCAACGAAAAGATGTATGAGCAGAGTGTGGCTGAAAGCTACTTGCGCAATGTTGGCCAATTCACCAACGATCTTTATTCAAAGGCTAAGGTGAAAGACCGTCGTTACTTGTATTTCTAAGAACATTCTTTAACGAAATAACGCTCCCGCAAATCCACAGAGATTTGCGGGAGTTTTTTTGTTTTATGTCAACTGTTTTGCATGTAAGTTCTGTTGGCATTTTTCCTGTATTTGACACCGTAAAAACGACAAGCCATTTCGTTTAAACGATGTCTGATATCGTTTTAACAATATCAGACATCGTTTTTGCGAAGTTTTGAAAGAAATTAAATCTATTGTTTATCAGTCTTTTGGTGATAGACGTTGTGTGCGTGTTAAGGCTCTGTTTTATAATATAGTCCTATGGCATAATTCCAACTATGTAACATAGAAAAACGATACGCCACTGCGATGCTTTAATAAGCGTAAAGCTATCTGCAATTACATTCTGATATGTAAGGATAATGCCTCGATGTGATTTTTTGTTTACAAACGTCTGCAATTGCTACGATAATGTTAACTTTGTAGCTGAATTTATCGACTTGTGATGAACAACACTGATAGTTTGAGGGCATATACTTCCCTCCATTCAAAAGAAACATTAGACAAAGCTGCAGATAATATAAGAATTCTCACTGCGGCAATGGTTGAACGTGCCAATTCGGGACACCCGGGTGGGGCTATGGGCGGAGCAGATTTTATCAATGTGCTCTTTTCTGAGTTCTTGGTTTACGATCCAAGCAATCCGTTATGGAAATGTCGCGACAGATTTTTCCTTGATCCCGGTCATGAAAGTGCATTGCTTTATTCCACGCTTATGCTTACGGGACGTTTTACCATTGAAGAACTGAAACAATTCCGTCAATGGCAGTCTCCAACTCCCGGACACCCCGAGGTAAACCAAATGCGCGGCATAGAAAATACTTCAGGTCCGCTCGGCCAGGGACATACCTTTGCCGTGGGCGCGGCAATTGCGGCCAAGTTTTTGGCAGCCCATACGGGCAACAAATCTTTTGAGAAAGAAAAAATATATACATATATATCCGATGGCGGCATACAGGAAGAGATTTCCCAAGGTGCCGGTAGATTAGCCGGATATTTGGGTCTCGACAATCTTATAATGTTCTACGATTCAAATGGAATCCAGTTGTCTACAACTTGCGGGGACGTAAGTGCCGAGGATACTGCTATGAAATATCGCGCATGGAACTGGAACGTGCTCGAGATAGACGGAAATGATTGCGAAGCCATTCGCGGCGCGTTGCTCGCGGCACATGAGGAACGAAACCGTCCGACATTGATAATAGGAAAATGCGTGATGGGCAAAGGCTGTCTGCGTGCCGATGGTTCTTCATACGAGAACGATTGCGGCACCCACGGTTGCGCTCTCGGCAGTGGTGCTTACGAAAATACCGTGAAGCATCTTGGTGGCGATCCCGAGAATCCTTTTGTGGTTTGGAAGGAGACCGAGGCGCTTTATGACGAACGTAAGAAAGAACTTGCGGCTATCGTAGCAAAACGCAACGGAGAAGAACAGGAATGGGCGGCTGCAAATCCCGATAAAGCCAAGAAACTTGAAGACTGGTTCGCTAACCGTTTGCCCGAAATCAATTGGGAAACAATCGAGCAGAAGCCTGGAAAGGCCACACGCGTGGGCTCGCAAATTGTGCTCGAGCGTTTGGCAGAAAAGGTTGAGAACATGGTGTGCTCATCTGCCGACCTGTGCAATTCAGATAAGACCGACGGATTCTTGAAAAAGACCCACGAAATACATCACGGCGATTTCAGCGGAAACTTCCTGCAAGCCGGCGTAAGTGAACTTACTATGGCGTGTACGCTAATGGGTATGACGCTCCACGGCGGCGTTATCACGGCTATGGGAACGTTCTTCGTTTTCTCCGACTACATGAAACCCGCAATTAGAATGGCTGCGCTCATGGAACTTCCCGTTAAGTTTATCTGGAGCCACGATGCATTCCGCGTGGGAGAGGACGGACCGACGCATCAACCTGTTGAGCAGGAAGCGCAAATCCGTCTGCTCGAAAAGTTGAAGAACCACAGCGGAAAGAATTCTCTTCTCGTGCTTCGCCCGAGCGATGTGAACGAAACCACAGTGTGTTGGAGAATGGCGATGGAGAACACCGCAACGCCTACCGCGCTTATATTCTCGCGCCAAGCTGTTGCAAATCTTCCCGAGTCCACCGATTATTCCCAGGCAACCAAGGGAGCGTATACAGTGAAGGCTGTAGAAAATCCGGCATGCTATGCTGTTGCGTCGGGCTCTGAGGTTTCTACGCTTGTTGAGGCTTCCGAAATACTTGAGAAAGAAGGAATAAACATCAATATCGTGAGTTGTCCGAGCGAGGGCCTTTTCAGAACGCAGCCCGAGGAATATCGCGAAAAAATACTGCCGTCCGGCGTTAAAATATATGGCCTCACGGCAGGTCTGCCTGTAACTTTCGAAAGTCTTGTAGGCCTGAAAGGGTATGTTCATGGGCTTGACAGTTTTGGACAGAGCGCACCTTATAAAGTGCTTGACCAGAAATTCGGTTTTACTCCCGAATATGTGGCAGAGGATATCAAAAAATATATTTCAAGAAAATGAGCAACGGCAAAATTATAGCACTCGCGTCCGACCATGCGGGCTATCAGTTGAAACAATACGTGAAGGAGTATCTTGCAGAACGCGGATACGGGAGCGAAGATTTGGGCTGCTTCAACGAGGAATCGTGCGATTATCCCGACTTTGCCCACAAACTTGGCAGCGCAATCGATGGCGGAGAATATGCAACCGGTATCGCAATTTGCGGAACGGGACAAGGCATGGCCATATCGCTCAACAAGCATGCGGGAGTAAGGGCTGCGCTTTGCTGGACGCCCGAAATTGCCCACATGGCGCGCTTGCACAACAATGCCAACGTGCTTGTGATGCCTGGGCGCTATATTACTGAAGAAGAATCCAAGGAGATTATGAACGAGTTCTTTGCCACGGCTTTCGAGGGTGGACGCCATGAACGCCGTGTGGCCAAGATTCCTTTGCAGAGCGAAGACAAGTAAATCCATATTGGTTAAAATATAAAAACCGCCCGACAATCATTGGTTGCCGGGCGGTTTTGTGTTGTTTGGTATGGGTGGAAAATGGCCTGTTTACCATACAAAAAATATGTCGACGTATCTCGCAAAAACTCCGCCGCATCTAATTTGAATTAGATGCGGCGGAATTTAAATTTGGTGGCCCGGAGTTTTTGCGAGATGCGACCTCGTTTTTCCGGCATGCGGGAGGAAAATATTGACTACCTTTGCAGCACAAAAACAATGCTTTGCAATGCTAACATTTCCTTGTGCAAAAATCAATCTCGGGCTTAATGTTGTGAGAAAACGCGCCGATGGTTACCACGATATCGAAACTGTGTTTTACGCCATACCGCTTGCCGACGTTTTGGAGGTAAAACCATTGAACCATAACAAGGTTGAGGATATCCAGTTCCTTGGCATGCCTGCCGGAGAAGACTACAAAAACAATCTTGTCTACAAGGTGTATCACGATATGCGCCAAGAGTTTGACCTGCCGCCCATGTCGCTCTATCTATATAAGAAAATACCCACCGGTGCAGGGCTTGGCGGCGGAAGCAGCGATGCTGCCGAAACAATGAAAACCATTAACGAACTTTTCGGGCTCTCACTTGCTGAAGACGAAATGGAGCGCAGAATTTCGCGCTATGGGGCTGATTGCGCTTTCTTCGTTCGTCGGCGTCCCGTTTATGCAACGGGAGTGGGCGATGTGTTCGAGGAAACCAACGTTAGCCTTAAAGGTTTTCATCTTGTGTTGGTGAAACCTGCCGAGAGTGTGAACACGCGCGAAGCATATGCGCATCTCACGCCGCGCATACCGGAGCACGATATTCGCGAAACGCTTAAAGGCGGTGTGGAAACGTGGCGCAAACTTCTGAAAAACGATTTCGAACCCTCTGTGTTTGCTGCCCACCCGCGCATAGCCGCCATAAAACAAACGCTCTATGACATGGGGGCAATTTATGCCTCGATGAGCGGAAGCGGAAGCGCAGTATTTGCCCTTTTTGACCGCCCCGTGCCCGAAGCGACAAATGTGTTTGGCGATTGTTTCACTTTTGAGAAAGAACTCGCGAGATGATATATTATTTTTCGGGCACAGGAAACAGCCGGTATGTGGCAGAGCAACTTGCAAAACTCACCGATGATGTAGCCGTAAGCATCTTTGGCGAAGCAGGTGTGGACGACGATGTCGTGGGATTGGTTTTCCCCGTTTATGGTTGGGCTCCGCCCGAAGTTATAATGGATTTCGCCCGCAAAATTCCCGCTCCCCGGGAAAGCGAATACCGCTATGCGGTGATGACATGCGGCGACGATGCCGGAAAAGCGGCAGACGTTTTGCGCACCACCGGTTTCTGCCCCCAAAGCGTGTTTACCGTTACGATGCCAAACACCTATGTTTGTCTGCCGGGCTTTGACGTTGATGGCGACAGCCTTAGAAAAAGAAAATTGCAGGATTGCGGCGAGCGCATAGGGCATATTGCCGAAAACATAAGCCTCCGGCTCCGAATTTCAGACGTTCACGAGGGCGCATTGCCGCGTACAAAGACATATTTGCTCGGGAAATTTTTCGCCAAGTTCCTTATTACCGACAGCAAGTTCCGTGCAGATGAAAATTGCAATGCTTGTGGCGCGTGCGTAAAGGTTTGTCCCGTGGGCAATGTCGGTTTCAAAAACAACCGCCCCGCATGGAACGGAAACTGCACGGGGTGTCTGGCATGTTATCACGCATGTCCGCGCCACGCAATAAATTTCGGTTCGCAAACGTTAAGAAAGGGACAGTACACCCTGCGGCGATATATTGGCGATACGGGGAATGTGCAGAAATAATAGCTATACGAAATGAAAATCCTGCTACTCGGAGAATTCAGCAACGTTCATTGGGCACTCGCTTGCGGATTGCGCCAATTGGGACACGAGGTAACGGTGGTTTCCGACGGAGACAACTGGAAAAACTACGAACGCGACATCGACGTGAGGCGTTACGACCTCGGCGTGCTCGGCACTACGTCGTTTGTGGGGCGGCTTGTGAAAATCCTTCCCAAACTCAAGGGCTATGATGTGGTGCAAATTATAAATCCCGTCTTCCTCCCAATGAAAGCCGAACGTATTGCGCCGATTTACAACCTGCTTCGCTCGCGCAACAAGTCAATGTTTCTCGGCGCTTTCGGTATGGATCATTTCTGGGTGCACGCCGGTTGCAACTGCACCACATTCCGTTACAGCGATTTCAACCTTGGCGATACCGTTAGGCACGATGGCGAAAACGATATATGGATAAAGGAATGGGGAACCGGAGCAAAGGGACGGCTCAACTGCACCATAGCGCAAAACTGCGACGGAATAATTGCCGGACTCTACGAATATTATGCCTCATATCAGCCCTATTTCGGAGAAAAACTGAAGTTCATTCCTTTTCCGATAGACCTTGGAACTATTACACCCAAGACTACGGAAAAACATGACAAAGTTCGTTTTTTCATTGGCATACAGAAAACGCGCAACGAGTATAAAGGTACAGACATTATGCTGCGCGCGTTGGAACGGGTGGTGAGAGAATTTCCCGACAAAGCCGAGATGGTTAAAGTAGAATCGGTGCCGTTTAGCAAATATCAGAACCTAATGAATTCGAGCGACCTTATACTCGACCAGCTTTACTCTTACACTCCGGCAATGAACGCTCTGCTTGCAATGGCAAAGGGTATAATTGTGGTTGGAGGCGGAGAAGAGGAAAACTATGAGATACTTGGTGAAAAGGAACTGCGCCCTATTGTCAACGTGCTGCCTAATGAAGAAAGCGTTTATCAGGCTTTGAAAGACATTACCCTGCATAGCGAACGAATTCCTCTGTTGTCGCGGCAAAGTGTGGAGTATATACGCAAATATCATGACTCTGTGAAAGTGGCACAAGCGTATCTGGATTTTTGGACACAGCAGATTGAACGCAAAAAAACGGCTGCACAAGAAGCGCCAAGCCTGAAAATAGATTCGGCAATGTGATTTTTTCGCTATTTTTGCGCCCGTAATGAATCTGAACGCCTTTGAAAAATCCTTTGCCCAAAGCGAAGAAATAATAAATCTGTACGAAGCTGCAAAAAAACTGCGCGGCAAAAGCGGAACAATACGTCTCGAGGGATTGCAAGGCTCTGCCAGCGCCATAGCAGCCCATTGCCTTTATACCAAACTTGTTGCCGAAGATTCGCAAAGGTGTTTCGTGGCAATTCTCGACTGTTATGATGATGCGGCATACTTCTACCAGGATTTTACAAAGCTTTCCGAAAAAACGGCATTGGCAAACAGGGTGGCTTTTTTCCCGGCAGAAACGAAACGCAAAGGCAACAAATACGTTTCGGACGATGACAATATGATTATGCGAACGGAGGTCTTGGGACGACTTGCCCACAAAGATTTTCCGATGACAATTATCACCTATCCCGAAGCCGTAGCAAAAAAAGTGCCGAGCGCATCGGAGGTTTCCGAACGTTCGTTTTCGATACAAGAAAACTCCACACTCGATATTACTGAAACCGAGAAAAAACTTCTGGCATGGGGTTTCAAACCTGTGGACTACGTTTATGCTCCGGGAGAATTTGCTGTTCGCGGCAGCATAATTGACATATTTTCTTATTCCTGCCCTTATCCTATACGTATAGACCTATTTGGGGACGATGTAGACAGTATTCGTACGTTTGATGTGGCCACACAGTTGAGCGTGGAGCGGCAAGAAAAAGTGATAATATCCCCGCAGGCTTCGGGCGTGCAGAATCTTGTTTCGCTAACATCGCTTTTGCCTGAAACAACAACCTTTCTTGTTGAAAACATAAGCGTTATTGTTCAAAAGATATCAGACTATAAAAACACTCTTGGCGATATAGACGAATCCGAGTATGTTTGCAGCGATGCGGTATTGGGAATTCCTGCAAAGTACACCATGATAGAAACGGGAATAACCAAAGAAGAAAATACCAGATACGCTTGCGAACCGATAACGTTCCGGACATTTCGTCAGCCGTTGTTTCATAAGGATTTCGAACTGGTAAAGAATTCCCTGAAAGAGTATTCCGAAAAAGGCTATACCATATATATTGCAGCCGACAGCGCTAAACAACTTGAGCGGATAGAGAATGCGCTCGAAGGGCTCGGAGCAAAGAATTCCTTTGTCCCGTTGTTGGGCACAATACATTCGGGCTTTTATTCGGAAGATACGCATCTCTGCCTTTTTACAGACCATGAAATTTTTGACAGGTTCCATAGATATAATCTGAAAGAAGACGGCGCGCGAACTGGAAAGAATGCCCTAACTTTGAGAGAGATTAACGAATTGCAGGTAGGGGATTATGTTGTGCATATAGACCACGGCGTAGGGCAATTCATGGGTCTTGTTCATACTGGAGAGGGCAATTCGCGCCAGGAATCCATCAAACTTGTTTACGCAGGCGGGGATATCGTGATGGTATCCATAAATTCTCTTCACAAGCTCAGTAAATATCGTGGAAAAGAAGGCACGCCGCCCAAAATAAGTCATCTTGGAACAGGCGCATGGCAGCGAATAAAAGAACGGGCAAAGAAGAAAATAAAAGATATAGCCCGTGATTTGATTCACCTCTACGCAGAACGGCGCTCGAAGAAGGGATTTGCTTTTAGCGGCGACAATTATATGCAGCACGAGCTTGAAGCTTCTTTTGTTTACGAGGACACTCCGGATCAATCCAAGGCAAGTCAGGCGGTTAAGGAGGATATGGAAAAATCGCGCCCCATGGATCGTCTTGTTTGTGGCGATGTTGGTTTTGGCAAGACCGAAGTTGCGATACGCGCCGCCTTTAAGGCCGCGTGCGACGACAAACAAGTGGCGGTGCTTGTGCCTACAACGGTGCTCGCTTTTCAGCATTACAAAACTTTTAGTGAGAGATTGAAAGATTTTCCTGTGAAGGTGGATTATCTTTCAAGGGCAAGAACGGCAAAACAAACCAAGGAAGTTTTGAAAGAGCTTGCCGACGGAAAAATCAATATCGTTATCGGAACCCATAAACTCACTGGAAAAAGCGTGAAGTTCCATGATCTCGGTTTGTTGATTATTGACGAAGAGCAGAAGTTCGGTGTAGCTGTAAAAGAAAAGCTCCGGCAGATAAAGACAGAGATTGACACACTAACTCTGACCGCTACGCCAATTCCGAGAACCTTGCAATTTTCTCTGATGGGCGCGCGAGATCTTTCGGTGATACGTACTGCGCCGCCCAATCGCTATCCTATCGATACGGAAGTCGTTACATTTAACGAAGAAACCATTTCCGAGGCTATCAATCGCGAACTTTCGCGTGGCGGTCAGGTGTTTTTTGTGAGCAACAGGGTATCTCGTTTGCCCGAAATCAAGAACTTGATAAAACGACTTGTACCCGAAGCGCGTGTGGCAATAGGTCATGGGCAGATGCCGCCCGAGGAAATGGAAAAGGTAATCATGGAATTCATGAATTTCGACTATGACGTGCTTGTTTCAACAACTATCGTCGAAAATGGAGTGGATATTCCAAACGCCAATACCATTATAATTGAGGGCGCGCACAATTTTGGTTTGAGCGATTTGCACCAGATGCGCGGCCGGGTGGGACGTTCCAACAAAAAAGCCTATTGTTATTTGCTTACGCCCCCGTTGTCTTCTCTCCCCGACGATTCTCGTCGTCGCCTTGAGGCGATAGAGGGATTTTCCGACCTTGGCAGCGGGTTCAGTATAGCACTTCAGGACCTCGATATACGTGGGGCGGGTAATCTTCTCGGCGCGGAGCAAAGTGGATTTATAGCTGATTTGGGATATGAAACCTACCAAAAAGTGCTTAACGAGGCTGTAAACGAACTGAAAACCCAGGAGTTTTCCACTCTCTACCAGGAAGAAATCACGCAGTCGAAAGACGGCGAGGGGAGTTTCTTTGTTGACGATTGCATAGTGGAAAGCGACATGCCGATGTTTTATCCCGAAACATATGTACCGGGTTCAAGCGAGAGGATAATGCTCTACCGCGAACTCGATGCCATAACTGATGACGACGCCCTGGCCCGCTATCGTGCGCATCTCATAGATCGTTTCGGCAATCCCCCGCGCCAGGCCGAAGCATTGATGTTGTTGCCGGCTTTGCGTCGCAAGGCGCGTGCGCTTGGCGTGGAAAAGGTGTTTATGAAAGGCAAGGGAATGACGCTGTTCTTCGTTTCCGACACATCGAGTGCGTTCTACAAAAGCGCAACCTTCGGAAATGTGATAAACTATGCCATGCAGCACATACACCGGTGCAAATTGGAGGAAACCAAAGGCAAGCGCAAGATGCAGGTAGCCAATATTCCCACCCCCGAAGCCGCGATAAAAGTGCTCGACGAGATGTTGTCGGCGGAATAGCCGGTATCAGTTTGCCGAAGCCTCGTCGGGTGAGTCGCAGATGGCTTGCCGTTTTATTGTCTCCTTTACTTCAACCACTCTACATTCCGCATTTTCCATGCGTGGAACGTTGTTTTTGTCGGTATTGAAGATTATCGACAGAATGCAGCGGTCAATAAATCCGTGCCCCACGCAAAGAATGGTTTTTCCGTCGTATTTCTTGAACATTAGGTTCACGAATTTTCTTGCGCGCTCCATTCCTGCTTCAAGCGTTTCCACATCTGCGGGAAAATGGTCGAGTTTTCGTGCTTCGGCATAGGTATGCAGGGTGAGCGCCCCCCAATCCCGTTCCATCAACAACGGACAAGTTTCTATTCTGTCGGCGTTGTCGGGGCCTACGATAATGCGTGTGGTATCAACGGCCCGCTGCAACGGACTTGATATAATGGCGTCAAAATTTATTCCATTGAGTTTTGCGCCAAGCAGTCTTGCTTGTTCGCGTCCAAGGTCCGTGAGGTGTCCGGGTGTTTGCCCTTGCAGAATGTTGTTGCGGTTTTCCTCGGTTTCGCCATGGCGCACAAGATATATTGTAAGCATAAAAATGTCGTTATGGTTGGTTTTAGGTGCAAAAATAGCGAATGCCAGGAGTGTGGAAACAAAATAAGTGAGTAACTTCGCTGAAAATTAAACATCAACAAGCATGAGTAAACCAATCTTTGCAATTTTACGGGCATTGATAGCCCTTGTCATCGGATTTTTGCTTGCTTTCAATCCCGAAGAGGCAACCAAAATCATTGTAATACTTATCGGAGTGCTGTTCTTGCTTATTGGCATAGTTTCAGTGGTGTACAACGTTAAAGCCGTGAGGAGTGTGAGCGCAACGGGGCAGGCTATCAGCACTCAGTATCCGCTCACAAGTGTGGGCTGCATACTTTTCGGTTTGGTTTTGGCGCTTATGCCGGCTGCGTTCATCAAGGTGTCAATGTTTATACTCGGTGCATTTCTTGTGCTTGCCGGTGCTTTTCAGATAGTAAACTTCCGTCTGTGTTCCAAGACGGTCAAAACTCCCACGGCCTTCTATGTGGTTTCGGCAATAGTGATGCTCGCGGGAATCTTTATCTTTGTCAACCCGATAGAGTCGGCTGCGTTGCCGGTGATAGTGCTCGGAACTTCATTTTTGGTGTACGGAGTAATGGAAGCTGTGCTTTCGATACAAGGCTACATGGCTGTATGCAGAATAAAGAAGGCCGAAAAAGCTGCGGCGCAGGCTGAAGAAGCAGCAGCATCGGCTGAGAGCGAAACTGCAACCGAATACATTACATTCGACAAGGAGAATGAAACGCAGCAGTAAGGCGGCAAATAAAATCAGAGCCAAATAAGGTATCTTGATACCTCTTGTTCTCAAAACTGCATCGGACATTGCAAGTGCAATTTCTGATGCAGTTTTTCTTTGAGCAATATCGTTTTTACGAGGTCAGACCTAATTTAAATTCCGCCGCATCTAATTTAAATTA
>CAVFYC010000038.1:0-20149 GCA_963626585.1 Christensenellaceae bacterium Phil1
TGTGCAGACGCGGTGGCATCGTGGATTGAAAGCCATAGAAATGCTGTGGTGAAATCGTAACGGCATATCGCAAAAACAATGTCTGATATTATTTAAATAAAGTCTGACATCGTTTGAATAATGTCAGACATCAGAAAAACGATATGCCGCACGCTTTTTGGCATACCTTATATATATGCCTCCGTGAGCCAAAATGAAAGTGTTTTCCCGCGAGCCAAAAACCATGCTGCGCAGGGCAAAAACCATGCTGCACATGGCGGAAAAACGACACCGCATCTCGTGAAAAACTCCGGGCCATGAAATTTAAATTCCGCCGCATCTAATTTAAATTAGATGCGGCGGAGTTTTTACGATATCCGACCTGATTTTTTTCGTGCCCAATGTTGCTAAAAGCACAACGGGATACATTGCTCTACAAAGCGGACTTTTCTAAACAAAAAACGTTAGGATTGCAAAAAAATCTGTTTTTTGTTGTATGATGTGCAGTTGTTTTACACGTGGGGCGGTTATCTTTGTGCGTGCAAAAACTAACAAACATAAAATATGTCAACAGGTTCGATAGGACTTTTGAATAAATACGTTTGGCTGGTAGAGACGATTTACAGGGCGGGACGAATTACTCGCAAAGAGATAAATGAAAAGTGGTTGGAGTGTGAACTGAGCGAGGGCGTGGACATTTCGCGCCGCACCTTCATAAACAATATCAATGCTATAGAAGAACTTTTCGACATTGTAATATCCCACGACTGCCTTAACCGTTACTACATAGAAGACGACAGTATTTTCAACCGCGGCACTTCGCGCAGTTGGCTCTTGAACGCGTTTTCGGTGAACGCAATGGTGGGCGACAGCAAAAAACTGCGCTCTCGAGTGGTTTTGGAGGAACTTCCGTCGGGGCAGAACTATCTTGAAACGGTGATAAAAGCCATGCGGGACAACAGAGTGCTCAATATTTCGTATTTCAGCTATACGCAAAACGAAGTATTCGACTTTGAAATTCACCCATATTTCGTGAAGGTTTTCAAAAGACGCTGGTATGTGATAGCATATAGCCCGCTAACCGACGATATGAGGGTCTACGCGCTCGACAGAATGAAGAAAATTGAAATCCTACAGAAGGTTTTCAAAATGCCAAGCAATTTTGAACCGCAAGATTACTTCAAGGATTGTTTCGGAATACTAAACACTCAAACAGTGCCTGTGGAAAGGGTGGTGGTGAGGACTACCGAAAGAAATGCACGCTATCTGCGCGGTTTGCCGCTTCATGCATCGCAAAAAGAATTGGAGAAAGACGGCAACATGTGCGTGTTTGAATATCACTTGAAGCCGGAATTCGATTTTATACAAGAGATTCTTGCAAGCATGGACGCACTTGAAGTGATGGAACCGCAATGGCTGCGCGAAAAACTTGCTGCCACGGTGAAAGCAATGAACAAAATCTACAACGGAAAGTAACTCTGTCTCTCCGTTGAGGGATACGGAAAATGCGGCGTGGGATTACAGCAGAATTTCGCGGTATTTCCAATACCATTCCACAAACCGGCGCGTGCCTTCCTCTATGTTTATCGTAGGATTATAGCCCAATTCCTGCGAAATCTTTGTTGTGTCGGCTGCTGTAACGTATACATCGCCCGGCTGCATGGGCAGGATTTCGAATTCAGCGTTCATGTTCAACGCTTTTTCAAGAGCCGAAATGAAATCCATCAGTTTTACGGGGCGCGAACAACCGATGTTGTAAACCGTTGCAGGCACATCGCCCGTTGCAGGACTGTCGATAGCCAAAAGAGTGCCGTTTATGATATCATCTATATATGTGAAATCGCGCACCATGTCGCCTCCGTTGAAAAGTCGGATAGGTTTGCGTTGCGTGATGGCGTTTGCGAAAAGCACCGGAGACATATCCGGACGCCCCCACGGGCCATATACCGTGAAATATCTCAGCCCCGTGGTTTTTATTCCGTAGAGCGAGGAGTAAACACGGGCCATGAGTTCATCACTCTTCTTGGTGGCGGCATAAAGACTCTTGGGATTGTCCACACGATCTTCCTCGCAAAACGGCGTTTTTGTATTCCCGCCATAAACGCTGCTTGAGCTCGCGTAAACTAATGTGCCTACTCCGTTGTAACGGCAGCACTCAAGGATATTAAAGAACCCAACTACGTTGCTTTCTATATAGCTTCGGGGGTGATCTATGGAGTATCTCACACCGGCTTGTGCGGCGAGATTGCAAACTACATCAAACTTCTCGCGCGCAAAAATGGAGTTGAGCGTATCGTTGTCGGCTATGTCGGAATTTATAAAGCGGAAATACGGAAACATATTGCTTTTGCCGTCTGCGATGTCAACGCCCATATCGGCAAGACGCGCCAATTTTAGCGCAGGATTGTAGTAGTTGTTGAGATTGTCAATTCCCACAACCTCTTCCCCGCGTTTTGCGAGTGAAACCGACAGTTGGTGTCCGATAAATCCGGCACACCCGGTAATCAAGATCCTCATTTGTTGTCCTCCTTATCCGATGCCTTGCTCTTGGCACCAATCATAATGTTTCTCGAATAGGTGATAAATCCCACCGACTGCCCGAGAATAAGCACGGGGTCGTGGCGAAAAATGGCGTAACTCACTATCATTCCTGATCCGACAAGGCTGATTATCCAGAAACCTATAGGCAATACAGAACGATGCCGACGGTAGGAATAATACCACTGATATATAAAGCGCAATGTGAATATAATTTGCCCTGCCGAGCCGTAAAGAAGCAACACGAAAGGTATTCTTTCGTTGTGGAAGAACGACTGCATGAAATACTCGGCATCTCCGAGCAAATACGCCACGGCTGCAACCGGCAATGCGAACAATACTACACGCAATGCCAAAGGAATTTTTGCCCATGCCCCTTTGATGTCGAGATTCCACACATATATATAATACGACACCAGTTGCCCGAGAACTATAGCGAAATCATTGCGCAAACATCCGTAGACAAAAAGCAAAATGCTGCCGGCCAAACTGCAAAGCCAATAGACTACCGGCGAAACAATACGCTTCTGTTTCTCCGAAAGTATCCATTGTATCAGCATTCGGGCAGAGAAAAATCCTTGGGCAACGAAGCCGACGGCAAAAATGAGGTATTTAGCCATGATTGCAGCCTATCAGACAATATTGTTCTCGTTTATACCATATTTTATATACCGGTTGCGCATCCATCTAAAGGCAAAGCAATCTTCGAACGGCTTTACCAGACGGTTGCGGAGGTGATATTTTGAAACGCCCTTGGTTCTTGGATAATGGCGAACGGGAAGTTCTTTCATCTTGCCGCCTTCAAGCGTAATGAGAGCCGCCAGAAAACGGTGCATGCCGTTGAAAAAAGGAATTCGCTTGGCAATATCCGAATGTAGAATCTTTAACGGACAGCCTGTATCGGTTGCCGTGTCGCCGGTCATCTTGCGGCGAAATCCGTTGGCTATTTTCGATTGTATTCTCTTGCCCCAGGAATCTTTGCGGTTGGCACGTATTCCTGTTACCATCTCATATTCTTCGGTGAATGGCAGTAATAAATTGAAATCTTCCGGATTTGTTTGTAAATCGCCGTCGATATATCCCACCAATTTGCTTTCCGTGTTGTCGAAACCGGCTTTCATTGCTGTGCTGAGCCCATGGTTTTCGGCAGAGGATATAAAATAGAAATCCGCATTGCGGGAACAAATTTCGCGTATCCTTTCGAGGCTGGAATCTCTCGAACCATCGTTGACAAAGAGGACACAAGTTTTCACCGATGCCTTTTTCAAAAATCCGCCCAAGGCTTCTTCGAGCGATGGCATATTGTCTTCTTCGTTGTAGATAGGTACAATAATTGTGAGAATATAGTTGCCGGTTTTATTTGATGCCATTATTTTTAGGCTTTAAGAGTGTAACGTTGTAAATAAAGTTGTTGTCGCTGCCATGTTTTGAGAAGCGGTTGCGATTGCTGTCGTTATATTTTCCGTAAAATACGGTGTCAATGCCTTGCAAAGCCTCTTCGCCAATTTCTTCTGCGAGATTTTTGTGAGAAATAAGCACACAGGGCAAACGATGTCGGAGTTCTTCGTTAAGATGTTTTGAAGAAAAGTCAATAGGTCGGATTATGCGCCCCGCAGCATAGACTATTTCTATACGAAGTTGCTCGTTGCTGTTGCTGTAAAAGGGAACATCTTTAAGTTCTGCCTTGTCTTTTATAGCAGAAATGCTCTTGTATGCCGGATTTGAGAATGTTTTGGCAATTATCGGCATTGCAAATATTTCTACAGCGGCAAAGATTGCAGCAATACCCAATATCGTTTTTCCTACAAGGCGTTTGTGCCGTCCGTCATACCAATGCATCACGATGAATCCCATTGTATAACAACACGGCATCATCATTGGCAAAAGGTAACGCATTTTCTTTTCGGGCATAAGCGACAAAAGTACGAGTTGAAGGATTGTCCACAGCAGAGCAGCGGTATAAGGATTGCGCATAACGTTCAAGCGCTTGCGCCAAACGGGGAAAATCAGCGCGACAAGCATTAAAGGTGTCCATATGCCGGTTTCTGTAAAAAAACGCCAGTAATAAAACCACGGTCTGACGTTGTGATTTTTCCACGCCCCCGTTTCTTTGTTAATTACATATTGGGCAGCTTCGGGTTGAGTTGCGATAATAGTTAAATACCACCAGGAACTTATCACTACGGCAAGCACTATCATTACGACCAAAGGCAGTTTGCGCCCTTTCATCTGCGGCCGTTTCATTACTATAGCCGTTATTATCCACGGCAAAAGCAATGCGTAAAGCGACACAGGGCCTTTGCTCATAAACGAAAGCCCTATCATCACGCCTGCAAGCAACATGTTTCGCCACACATTTGGCTTTGTGTATAATCCGCGCCATAGGAAATAAATTCCGCCCATCATAAACGCGTGGCAATAGATATCCCAAGTGGCGGTGCGGGCTTGCAGAATTATTTGGTAGCATGTTATGAGCATTATGGTGGACAGGAATGCATAGGTGTGCCTGCGGGTTACGCGTAAACCGAATAGGTAGAAAAACACAACAAGCATACAGCCGGCCAAACCGCTCATCGTGCGTTGCACATTAAGGTTGTCGGGGGCTATAAGCTGTGCCACAGCTGCAATCCACGTCGGAAGCGGCGGTTTCTCCAATCTGAATTCGCCGTTCATTGTTGGAACAAGCCAGTTGCCGCTTTCCACCATTTCTCGCGCGGTTTCAAGATTTCGCGTCTCCATTATGTCGGGGCGCAATGAGCCGTTGTTTACGAAAAACGCCGCAAAACACAACAAAGCAAGCAACAAAATCGCGCGTTGCGACCTTGCTGCTTGTGTTTGCAATCCGTCAATACTCATAACGGAACTAATATTATAACTTTATGCCTAGTTTCTTTGCGATTTCCTTGGGCAGAGCGTTTTTGTTAACCACGAAGTTCATGGTTTTGTAAGCCACATAGGGTTTCGAAGCATAGAAGATGCCCTTGTAAGGACCGTATTCGCCCCAAGAGTTCTTCACCATATAATATTCTGCTCCGGTGCTGTCTTTTGCTATTCCGTAGATAACCATACCATGGTCGTCGGTAGTTTCCCAATTGTCGTAGGCTTTTTGACGCATCTCCTGAGTGATTGTTTTTTCGCCGTTGGCGGTTACCACGTTCTTGTCTGCTTTTCCGTCAGTTCCGGTCCAGCGTGCAGCGTCGCTATGGCTGAGGTCTTTTTCTTTGTCGTTGAGCGGCACACGTGTAACGGCGCCAAAACCTTTCTCGCTTACGTCTGCACCCCATGCGATGGTGTAGCCGGTATTTATGGCGTTGTCGATAACTTCCATCATCTCGTTGAGCGGAAGGTTGTAGCTTTGTCCCCAACGCCAGTTGTCTTGCACTTCAACTACGAAAGGCTCGTAGAAAGGATGGTGGGTGTAAGAAGTAATCGAGACGTAGTCGTCGGCATTAAGCCCGAGATATTCCACAAACGACTTCGGAGTGTAGGTTTTGCCGTTGTATTTGAAAGTTTCGGGCAATTTGCCAAGATAGTTGTCGTAGATAGCTTCCACGTTCTTCTTCCAAATCGGGCTGAGTGTGATTTGGCGTTTGCGTGCTCCGGGTTCGGGTTTCCATTTTGCGATTGCGTTTACCACAGCTCCGGCTACGGTTGAAAGTTCCGAGAAGTTGAAAAGGCTGTCGCCCTGCAAAGAGCCAGGGGCGGGCATTGCGTCTTGCGGAACAAGCCCGTAGTTTTTCATGCAGTATATAACGTCGTAGAAACTTCCGCCTTCTGCAAACGACACGTCGCCGTGGGTTCTAACTGCTGCCTCAGCGCGGTCGGTCATTGTGTGGTGAACTACGAATGATTCGCACAGATCGAATGTGCCTTTGCCTTTGCGCAAAAGTTCTGCTTCGAGGAAACTTAGTGTAGAATAGCACCAGCATGTTCCAGATTGGTTCTGGTCTTTAATCGAGGTGATGGGGTTTTCTTTTACTACCGTGAATTTTACAGTGTCTTTCTTTACGTCGGCATAAACCGAGGATGCCATCAAGGCTACAGCCATGAAAGCAAGAAATATCTTCTTCATTGAATGTGTTGTTATTGTTTTTATTTTTCTTGTGTGCTTAATTTTCGCGGTTGCGCATGAACTCTTCCACTTCGTCCACGTGGTAGGGAATGCGTTTCTTGCCTATGAAGCGGCAGCCGTTGTCGGTAATCAAAACATCGTCCTCGATGCGTATTCCGCCAAAGTCGCGATATTCCTCTATCTTGTCGAAATTCAGGAACTGTGCGTTGGTGCCGTTTTTCTTCCAGTCGTCAATCAGCGCAGGTATGAAATAAATTCCCGGTTCGTCAGTTACCACAAATCCTTTCTCAAGTCTGCGGCCAAAACGCAGGGCATTTGTGCCGAATTGTGTGGAGGGTCGCACTTCGTCGTCGAAACCTACGTAGATTTGTCCCAGACCTTCCATGTCGTGCACGTCCATTCCCATGGAATGTCCCAAACCGTGGGGAAGGAACAAGGCATGTGCGCCGGCTTGCAACGATTCTTCTACGTCTCCTTTCATGAGCCCCATTTCCTGGAAGCGCTTGGTGATTATGCGGCATACGTCGAAATGTACGTCCCACCATTTCACGCCCGGTTTTGCTACGTTGAGCACGTGGTCATGACACTCAACAACGATATTGTAAACGTCCTTTTGCTTTTGGGTATAGATGCCGCTCACAGGAGTGGTGCGGGTGTTGTCGGAGCAATAGTTCTCGTTGGTTTCCGCGCCGGCATCAACGAGCATTAGTCTGCCTTCTTCAAGCGGAGCGGGCGAGGGATTTCCGTGCATAACCTCGCCGTGTTGTGTAGCTATGGTCTGGAAAGAAACCATGCAGCCGTAAGCGTTTGCAATGCCGTCGATTGTTCCGCCGATATACTGCTCGGTAACTCCGGGACGGCACAGGCGCATTGCGGTGGTGTGCATCAGGTAGCCTATCTCGGCTGCGCGTTCAAGTTCGGCTATTTCCTCTTCGGTTTTCGAGGTACGCATTTTCACCACGGCGGCAATAAGTTTGAGCGAAGCTGCTTCTTTTTGCTGCGAGGGGTGTATGCCGAGCAAATCCATTATCTGAATTTTCGTGTCGTAGCGGTAGGGAGGAAGGAAATGCACCTTCTCGCCCTGCGCTTGTGCCGAGGCTATTATTGCAGGCAGTTCGCGCATTGCGGCAACGCGGGCCACGCCGGTTTGCTCAGCCATTTCGGCTACACTCGTTACCGAGCCGTACCACACGATGTCCTCGATGTCGATTTCATCGCCCACAAGATATTCGCGGTCGTTGTCGATGTCAATCACGCCCACGAGTCCGTCGCGGTGCAAACCGAAGTAGTAGAGAAACGAACTGTCCTGGCGATATTTGTATGCGTTCGAGGGATAGTTTGCCGGGCTGTCGTTATTGCCGAACAAGACTATCAAACCTTCGCCCACGAGCTTTTTCAACTCGTTGCGGCGCTCAACATAAGTGCTTTTGCTAAACAACATGATATCATTCATTTTATGCTTTGCAAAGGTACTAATTATTTTACATTTATCCGAGTTCTTGGGCATTGCTGTTGAGATAGGGGAGTGTAGCCGGCTTTTTGCACAATAGGAACGGCATGCTGCGAGGTGTCCCTCAAATGCCGTAAAAACGATATGCGCAAAGCGTAAAAACAATGTCTGATATCGTTTGAATAATGTCTGACATGGTTTGAATAATGTCTGATATCGTTTTTGCAAGATGCTTTGTAGTTTTTGGCATATAAAATATGGGGGCGAAAGTTTTCGGGAAACGGGCAAAATATATTGCACTTTGCAGATGTGGCAAGATGCTGAAAATGTGCTATCTTTGCTGTTGGAAAATGGTATCGCTGAATAGCGGAAAATTCCAAGGCATCTAATTTAAATTAGGTCTGACCTAATTTAAATTCCGGGCCATGTAGTTTTTCCGAGATGCCGTGTCGTAATTTTTAGGTAGAATATGGTGTTTAGAATATCAAATTATAGAGCTGCGATGATGCATGGATTAAGAAAAAAAGTCTGCGTTGCGGCAATGGTTACAATGGCATTTTTTGCAGCAATGCCGGCATGGGGCGTGCGCAACCTTTACGATGCCACCCGAATGGCCTGGCAATGGCGCGAACGCCAATTTGTTTGCCGCGGAGCCTATGCCCGGGCTAAAATGTTGCACGACGGTTCGCTTGTGCTGGCTTATGGCACGGCGCGGAAAGTGTATCTGAAAAAATACAACCCGTTGCAGAAAACCTGGGGCGAGAAACAGCTCGTGGCCGAGGACAAGGAGAAAAAATATGACTATACCAATGCCGAACTGACTCAGTTGGAAAACGGACGGCTGGTGTATTCGTGGAATGCGCGGCCGCTGAAAGACACGGGAAAACCATACAAGATAATGCTGAAAACGTCGGACGACGGCGGAAAGACGTGGGAGAACGAACAGGATATATACACGGCTGGAACTACATTCGACGAAGGTTGCTGGGAACCCGTGGTGATGCAAATTCCGGGCGGCGAAACTTTGCTGTTCTACTCCGACGAATATAATGTAACAGATAACCGGCAGAACATATCGGTGATGCGCTCCTCCGACTGCGGACTCACATGGAATGGGCCGCATGTGGTGAGTTTCAGAAACATCTCGCGCGACGGAATGCCCGTTCCCGTTTGGCTGAAAAACGGCAGCGGCACGGCAATGGCCATTGAAGACAACGGTATGAACGGCACATTCAAGCCGGCAATTGTGTTCTCGCCCGCCGGCGAGGACTGGCGCGGAAAAACAGTGGGAGGAAAAAGCAAAAGACGCTGGAGCGCGCTTTGCAAAAACGAAGCTCTTGAAAAAAATGTCTATGGCGGCGCGCCCTATCTCATACAATTGAGCAGCGGAGAAACGTTGCTGTCGATACAGTCGGGCGAGGGGAGGGAAACTCCTGACGTTCTCGACCACGCGATAATGCAGGTGTATGTGGGAAATCAGCATGCCCGGAATTTTGCATTGCGAACCACTCCTTTTGCAAACCAGAACGTCCCGAATATAAACGAACTGTGGAATGCCTTGTGCCAAGTGGACGAAAATACAGTGGTTGCCGTGTCGACAATATCGGGAATGGCTGAAAAAAGCGGTATTTGGACAGCAATGGGAAAGGTGGTGCGCCCGATGAAATCCCACCGCAGTTTCGCCATATCTGCCCCCGTTTCCGCACCATTGTATATAGGCTCGAAATCGCAGGCTTTTGTAGAAACGACATCGCATTTCACAGACGACAAACTTGTTTTTGATTTCACAGTAACCGACAGCGTGATTACTTCGAAGCCTTCGGGAGCAAACATATCGGACGGCGACGGCGTGGAAATTTATATCGACACGAAAATGCGCGGCAGCAAACGGATTGTAGGCGGAATGTATAAGATTATCGCGGGCGTGGATTCAAAGGCAACGTTTTTCAGCGGCACGAAATCAAATTGGCAGCAAACGAAAACGCCTGTGGAATGCACCGCAACGCGTATCGCCCGCGACAAATACCGCATAAGCGTGGCGATACCCTGGAACAGTATCGGCGGAATGCCCAAGAAAAAAGCCGTTGCAGTTTGTTTTCAACTCAACAACCGCGACGGCGAGAATTTTATCCAAGATTGTCTTCCCGGAGCCGATTGCCGTAGGCCCGATACCTGGTTACGGTGCTCCTTTGACTGGTAGCCGGAAAATCAAAACAGTTTTTTAAACTTCAAGACGGCTTTCAGAATTTACAAATGGGCTTTTAGCAGCTTTTTCTTCTGTAACTCACGAAATCAAAAGGCTTCTCGTTTTTCTCGTCAGCCTCGTGTTTCTCGCGTGAAACCTCCTCCCATTCTCCAAAATTGATTTCGGGGAAAAAAACATCGGCTTCGTTTGGCGTGGCGTGCACATGGGTCAACTCCAAACGCCCGGCGAGCGGATAACATGCGCTGTAAACCGACGCGCCTCCAATGACGAACACCTGTTCTCCGTCGGCGCAATTTTCAAGTGCTTCTTCAATCGAACTGTAAGCGTCGCAGCCCTCAAAAGAAGCCTTGCTGCGGCTCACAACTATGTTGCGGCGGTTGGGAAGTGCGCCCTTGGGCAAAGATTCAAAGGTCTTGCGCCCCATAAGTACCGTATGGCCCGTAGTAAGTAGGCGGAAATGTTTCATATCTGCCGCGAGGCGATAAATCAAACGGTTGTTGTATCCGATTGCGCGGTTTTCGGCCACCGCAGCTATGATGGTGATTTGTGGCATTGTCTTGTGTTTTGAATTTAAACCGATACCGCTGCGCTGATATGCGGCCACGGGTTATAGTTCTCGAGTTGGAAATCCTCGTATTTGAAGTCGAATATATTTTTTACCTCAGGATTTATTTTCATTGTGGGCAAAGCGCGCGGCTCACGTGAGAGCTGGAGTTTTGCCTGTTCTATATGGTTGAGATAAAGATGGGTGTCGCCGGTGGTATATACGAAGTCGCCCGCTTCAAGTCCCGTAACTTGCGCCGTCATCATGAGAAGAAGAGCATAGGAGGCGATGTTGAACGGAACTCCAAGGAAGGTGTCGGCGCTGCGTTGGTAAAGTTGCAGACTCAAACGCCCGTTGGCCACATAATATTGGAAAAGAATGTGGCAAGGCGGCAGATTCATTTTGTCAAGGTCGGCAACGTTCCACGCACTTACTATTATGCGGCGCGAATCGGGCGTATGTTTTATCATATCTACGGCCTGGGAAATCTGATCTATGACGCCGCCATTATAGTTGTGCCATTTGCGCCACTGATATCCGTAGATATGTCCAAGATCTCCGTCGGGACTTGCCCATTCGTCCCATATCGAAACTTTGTGCTGGTGCAGATATTCCACGTTGGTGTCGCCGCGCAAAAACCATAGCAGTTCGTAGATTATCGATTTGAGGTGCAGTTTTTTTGTGGTGAGCAACGGGAATCCGTCTTTCAGGTTAAATCGCATCTGGTTGCCGAATACGCTGATTGTTCCCGTACCTGTGCGGTCGTCCTTGCGTACTCCTTCGTTTAGTATCCTGTCGAGAAGTTCGAGATATTGTTTCATTTTTAATAGTATGCCTAATTGTTGTCATTCCGATGGTTGCGACAGATAAAATAATCGGTTGCGCCCACGCAGAGTACGATTATGCCGATAACCATGCCTATTGTAATATCGAGCAAAGCCGACAAAGCCAAAATTCCAACGCCTATAAATAGGTTTCTTATCGCATTGTCTCGGCGGTGGGTATAGTTGTCGTTTTGCTTATGTCCCGTGTTGTCGGACTGTGCCGCGGTGTCGGCGGTTTCTTCTTGTTTGCCGTTGTAATCAGGTTGGTTGCCGGGCGTGTTTTGTCGCATGTCTTCTTTCCTTGCCTTGTTGCGGTAGCGAATCAGTAGCCATACTACCAAAACTATAAGGGCTATCGGAATAAGGAGAGACGATATAATAATGAATATAATCCATGCGCCTACGAATCCCAACAGAGATTCGAGAATACTGAACGGGAACCAGGAACTAATGTCTTTGTCGTCGTTAGAATCGTTTCCCATTTTGTCGGCAACCGACTGCATGGTTTTGAAAATTCCTTTGGGAACGGAAGTGGAAATCACGTAGTCGGCCGTATCATCTATGACCGTGTCGCTCACAACTGTGATGGCGGTTGAATTGGTGCCTATACTGTCGGTAGCAGGTGCGGCATTGCAGTTGAGCATTGCGATAACGGCAATAATCGAAACGAGATATTTCATATTAAAGCGCATAAATTGGTTTTTGCAAAGGTAGACATTTTCCCCGAATAGCATCGCGATTTTATGATATAGCATATCGTGAAAACGATAAGCCATATTGTTTAAATAATGTCTGACATTATTCAAACAATGTCAGACATCGTTTTTCCTATGTCTCGTGTATGTTTTTCCGTGTGCTGCCAACGGTATTTTAAGCCTTGGTTTGTGCGGAATTTGGGGCTGGTAAAATTGCCGGCAAACAAAAACCGCCGTCCTTGATGGGCGGCGGTTTTGCTGTTTATGGTTGGGAAATTATTCCTGAGTCTCGTTGTTCATAGGTTCTGCGCCTTCGTTGTTCTTGTGCTCGAAACGTTCTCCGTGGTCATGGCGCTGGCCGTTATGGAAATCGTTGCGGCGTTCACGGCGTTCGCCTCCTTCGCGACGATCGCCTCTCGGCTCGCGACGCGGACGGCGCTGTGCTGCACGTTCTTCGTAACCTTCGGGTTTTTCAAGGAGCGCGCGGTGGGAAAGACGGAACTTGCCTGTCTTGGCATCGATGTCGAGAAGTTTTACGCTTATCTTGTCGCCCTCGTGTATGCCTGCTTCTTCAACAGAGTTGAGGCGTTTCCAATCGAGTTCGCTTATGTGGAGCAATCCTTCCTTTCCCGGCATGAATTCCACAAAGCAGCCGTAGGGCATGATGCTTACAACTTTTGCTTCGTAGGTTTCGCCCACTTCGGGAATGGCTACAATAGCGCGTATCTTTGCCACAGCAGCTTCGATGCTCTCTTTGTTGGGCGCTGAAACCTGCACTTTTCCAACACCGTCGGTTTCCTCGATGGTGATAGTTGCGCCAGTTTCTTCCTGCATGCCCTGAATGATTTTTCCGCCCGGACCTATCACGGCGCCGATGTATTCCTTGGGAATATCGAACGCTTCGATGCGCGGAACTTGCGGTTTGAAATCGGCGCGAGGCGCATCAAGTACTTTCAGCATCTCGCCCAAAACGTGCTCGCGAGCCTGCTTGGCCTGCATGAGTGCCTTCTCGAGAATTTCATATGAGAGACCGTCGCATTTGATGTCCATCTGGGTTGCGGTAAGACCGTTGGGCGTGCCCGTAGTCTTGAAGTCCATATCGCCAAGGTGGTCTTCGTCTCCGAGAATGTCGCTAAGCACAGCGTATTTCTCCTCTCCCGGATTTTTGATAAGGCCCATCGAAATTCCCGAAACGGGATTCTTCAAAGGCACACCTGCATCCATTAATGCCAAACAGCCTGCGCATACTGTTGCCATCGAAGATGAGCCGTTTGATTCCAGTATATCGCTCACCACGCGTACGGTGTAGGGGAAATCTGCAGGTATCTGGCCTTTCAGACCACGCCATGCGAGATGACCATGACCGATTTCGCGGCGACCTGTTCCTCTCTGTGCTTTTGCTTCTCCCGTGGAATATGGCGGGAAGTTGTAGTGGAGCAAGAAACGTTGGGTGCTTTGGTCAAGAACTTCGTCGATGATTTTCTCGTCAAGCTTTGTGCCGAGCGTACATGTGGCAAGGGCTTGAGTTTCTCCGCGGGTGAAAATTGCAGAGCCGTGGGGAGCGGGAAGAGGACTCACTTCGCACCAGATAGGACGTATGTCGGCGTAGCCACGACCGTCGAGACGGCGCTTTTCGTCGAGAACGCAACGGCGCATTGCGTCGCGCTCCACGTCATAATAGTAGCGGTCGATAAGAGCGTTCTTCTCTTCGAGTTCATCTTCGGATAGTTCTGAATGAGCTGCGGCAAACGTTTCCTTGAAGTCTTCGCGAATTTGCGAGAAAGCGTCTTCTCTTGCGTGTTTGTCGCGGTTTCCTTCGAGCGTTATCTGATATGCTTTGTCGTAGCATGCTTTGCGTACTTCTTCGCGCAGTTCCTCGTCGTTTGTCTCGTGGCAATATTCGCGCTTGATGTCGGTGCCGAGTTCCTTTGAAAGCTCCTTTTGCAAACGACACATGGGCTTGATTGCCTCGTGTGCGGCCTTGAGTGCTCCGATAAGGTCTTGCTCGGAAACTTCGTCCATTTCGCCTTCCACCATCATGATGTTTTCTTCGGTAGCTCCCACCATGATGTCCATGTCAGCGTTTTTCATTTGCTCGTAAGTGGGATCTATCACGTATTCGCCGTTTATGCGAGCCACGCGAACCTCTGAAATTGGTGCTTCAAAGGGAATGTCGGAACATGCAAGGGCTGCAGATGCTGCAAAACCTGCCAGAGCGTCGGGAATATCCGTGCCGTCGGCAGAAAAGAGCATGATGTTTACGTAAACTTCGGCGTGATAGTTTGAAGGAAACAAAGGACGGAGCGCACGGTCAACGAGTCTGCTCGTCAATATTTCGTAATCCGAAGGGCGTCCCTCTCTTTTGGTAAATCCACCGGGGAATCGTCCTGCGGCAGAAAAGCGTTCTCTGTAATCGCATTGCAGGGGCATGAAATCTGTGCCGGGCACTGCGTCTTGTGCGGCGCAAACCGTTGCGAGGAGCATGGTTCCACCCATTTTTAGCATTACTGCTCCATCGGCTTGCTTTGCCAATTTGCCTGTTTCGATGCTTATTTCCCTACCGTCGGGAAGCGAAACAGTTTTCGTGATAACATTCATCTAAAATTTCTTTTATTGTTTTCTTCTTTCGTCTAAAATGCTTAAACCTATAAAATCGCACAAAATTACTAATTTCTTCTCGTAAAGCATTGATATTTGGCAAAGAAAAATGAATATTTTTCTTTGTTTTGCTGTTGTTTTGTGAAAAATTGCTTTTATGCCTAAGATTTTATTGTAGTCTGGTCTCAAAAAATATTAGAAGTGGTGTTCAGTGGATAGGAATGTGGGGTTGTGCGGCACAATGGGTTGCTTTTTTCGGTGTGCGGGATATGGTTTTTACGAGATGCGGTTTCGGTTGAAACGAGGTCAGACCTAATTTAAATTCCGCCGCATCTAATTTAAATTAGATGCGGCGGAGTAAAAACGCTATTTGAGCATGTTTTAAAACTTGCGTTTGGCTAATGCTTTTCGAGGTATATGCTTTGCTTTATATATCTGTGTGATTGGCTTTTATGTCGATCGAAAAGTACGAGTTGCCGTGCTAACTGTTTTAAAACAAAAATCCCGCACCGGAATTCCGATGCGGGACCTTTATATTGCGGTTGATCAATATGCGAAGAGGGGATAGTTCTTCATCGTATCGATTACCTTTGCTTTTACGCTTGAGATTACTTTTTCGTCTTCGGGAGCGTTGAGCACTTCTTCAATCAAGTCGGCAATCAAATCCATCAAGTCTTCCTTGGCACCGCGTGTGGTGATGGCGGGAGTGCCGAGGCGAATTCCGGAAGTCTGGAAAGCGCTGCGAGTGTCGTATGGCACCATGTTTTTGTTCACCGTGATGTTTGCGGCAACAAGCGCGTTTTCTGCCACCTTGCCCGTAAGTTCGGGATATTTGGAGCGAAGGTCAACGAGCATGGAGTGGTTGTCGGTTCCGCCGCTTACAATGTTGAAACCTTTCTGTATGAGCTGATCGGCAAGGCGTGCGGCGTTTTTCTTAACCTGCTTAGCGTATTCGGTAAACTCCGGCTGCAAGTTTTCGTTGAATGCCACAGCTTTTGCAGCAATTACATGTTCAAGCGGACCGCCTTGAATTCCAGGGAAAACGGCACTGTTGAAAAGCGTACTCATCATCTTTACTTCGCCTTTCTTGGTAGTGAGTCCCCAGGGGTTCTCGAAATCTTTACCAAGAAGTATTATACCGCCGCGCGGGCCGCGAAGAGTTTTGTGGGTGGTTGATGTTACGATGTGGGCGTACTCCAAAGGATTGTTGAGAAGGTGCGCCGCGATAAGGCCGGCGGGGTGCGCCATATCAATCATCAACAAAGCGCCAACAGAGTCGGCAATTTCGCGCATGCGCTTGTAGTCCCAATCGCGAGAGTAGGCAGAACCGCCGCCGATAATCAGTTTTGGTTTACACTCATGGGCTTTCTTTTCCATGTCGTCGTAATCCACGCGTCCGGTCTCTTTGCTGATGTTGTAACCTACGGGATTGTAGAGCACACCCGAGGTGTTGACTTTTGAACCGTGCGACAAGTGGCCGCCTTGGTCGAGATTAAGTCCCATGAACGTGTCGCCGGGTTTAAGCACTGCGAGCAAAACTGCTGCATTAGCCTGCGCGCCCGAATGGGGTTGTACATTGGCGTATTCTGCTCCGAAGAGTTTCTTCACTCTTTCGATGGCAAGTGTCTCAACTTGGTCAACCACTTGGCAACCTCCGTAATAACGGTGTCCGGGATAACCCTCGGCGTATTTGTTTGTGAGATACGACCCCATAGCTTCCATTACTTCGGGGCTTACAAAATTCTCGGAGGCGATAAGTTCCATTCCTTCGAGTTGGCGTTGGTGTTCAGCTTCAATAAGCTTGAAAATCTCCGGATCTCTGTTCATTTCTTTTGGATATGGTTAATTAAATGTTTTTTGCTGTCCTATTTTATCAGTTTAGTAGGGTCGATAGTTTGTTCTTTCTCGCAGTAGTGGCATTTTATAGTGCCGTTTTCCTTATCGATCACCTTGAAGCGTGTGGTCATAGGCTCGTGGTTTGTGATGCACTTGGGATTTGCGCAGCTCACTATGCCGTGCAGTTCGTCTGGCATCACCACCTGGCGTTTCTCACATACTTCATATTCTTTAATTACATTGAGAGTAACGTTGGGAACTATGACGGAAAGTTGATTGAGTTCCTGATCGGAAAAATAGCGGTCGCTTACTTTTATAATGCTTTTGCCGCCTTTCATTTTCAGACTGCCCACGTTGTAACCGAATATCATTTCGCTTTTCAGAGTGTCGAGATGCAACAGCGACACTACCTGAAACAATTTATCGGAAGGTATATGGTCGATTACGGTTCCGTTTCTCAATGCGGGAACCATGATTTCCTGTTTGTTGGCTTTCTTTCCCATGAGTTTAGGTTGCTTTTGGTTTACTCTAAAATGGTTTTGTCGTTGCGTATGTCTTCGAGAGAAAATCCGAGGGAGTTACATATCAACGCTTCGCGCGTATATAGTCCGTTTTGTGCCTGTTGAAAATAGTATGCATGTGGGTCATCGTCCACATCAGGTGCTATCTCGTTCACTCTTGGCAGGGGGTGGAGGATTTTCATCGTCTTCTTGCAGTGGCGCAACATCTCGCGGCGCAAAATATATACGTTTTTCACGCGCTCATATTCCATGAGGTCGGTAAAACGTTCGCGTTGCACGCGCGTCATATAGAGAATGTCGGCATCGGCTATGATGTCTTCGTTGAATTCCGAGGTTTCGCAGTATTCTATATTGTTCTCGCGACAGAATACCTTGTATTCTTCGGGCATTTCGAGCACTTTGGGCGCTATGAAATGGAATTTGGAATTGAAATGTCCCATGGCCATTAGCAGCGAGTGCACTGTGCGGCCGTATTTCAAGTCGCCAACGAGATAGATGTTGAGCCCGTCGAGTTTGCCCTGGGTTTTCTTTATTGAATAAAGGTCGAGCATGGTTTGCGAGGGGTGTTGGTTTGCTCCGTCTCCGGCATTTATTATCGGGCGGCGGGAAACCTCGGCTGCATATGTGGCTGCGCCTTCAAGATAGTGGCGCATCACAATCACATCGGCATAGTTCGAAACAATTTGAATGGTATCGTTAAGCGTTTCGCCCTTTGAGGTGGAAGTTACCTTGGGGTCGTTGAATCCTACAACCTTTGCTCCGAGTCTCACTGCGGCTGTTTCAAAACTGAGGCGCGTGCGTGTCGACGGTTCAAAGAATAATGTGGCAACCACCTTGCCGTTCAGAATGTTGCGGTTGGGGTGTGCTTCAAATTCCTCCGTCATTTCCAAAAGCCGTTCAATGCTTTTTTTAGGCAGAGTCTCGATGGTAACCAAGTCTTTACCTGTTTTCTTTACCATGGCTGTATTCTTTATACGTTTGAATGCAAAGTTACTATAAATTTCTTAGGCGTGAAAGCGCGCCGTATCAAAAACGTTTCTCCTAGGTAGAAAAGCGTGAAGTTGCAAAGCCTGGGGATTTGTTTTCGGGAGCGTGCGGGTTGTTTTTTACTGGATTTTATCAGAGACTTGCGCCGCTATGTTTAAGGGCTTTTCCCGAGTTAATACAATATATATGGTTAGAATATGTTCAATAGGCGTGCCTAGAACTACTCTTTCTAATGTTATAGGAAAGAATCTCTATCAAAGCAACTAACAGCCCATCTGCAAAACCTTGGCTTTAATGTCTTAGGCAGAGAGGCTATGGAGAAGTTCTTGAAGGAGCATAACCTACAAGATTTGCAGCAAGCTATAGCAGAACAAAAAGAAATGGACACCATCAAGCAGAAAGCTATTGCTGATGGTACATTCATGAAAGCTCCTAATGGTAAACCTACAAAGCTAAATGAAAGGCAGTGGCTTCAAGTAAGAACCACAAACTTCAAGAATTGGTTTGGAGATTGGGAAAACAATCCTTCAGAAGCTAGTAAGGTAGTTGATGAGAATGGAGAGCCTTTGGTGGTTTATCATGGTGGTGAAAATAACATTTCGTCCTTTATTACTTATCACCAAGATTCTGAAGTAGGTGATATGTATGGGGCATATTTTACGAAAGATAAAAAGTATGCAAAAACTTACAATAAAGGAACCTTATATGAAGTGTTTTTGAACATAAAGAACCCTTTAGCTACGGAAGGAAATTGGACAGGCATAATAAATAAAGAACAGGAAGAAGCTGTTACAGCTAAGCATGATGGCATTATAAATGACAAATTTGATAATGGTATCCTACAGAAGTTGCATCTTGCTAAAACAAGAACAGAAGTAATAGTATTTAATCCTAACCAAGTAAAATCAGCAACAAATAACAATGGCAACTTCTCATTAACAGATGATGATATTCAAGCTGCTTATGATATTACGGAGGGTATCAAACCAGAATATAAAGGTAAACTCATTTATGCCCAAGCTGGTACTGGCAAATCTACTATTGCAGATAACATCACAGTCTTTGATTCTGATTATATTTTAGGTCAATTACTTGGAGTATCTACAGAAACAGCAGGTTTTTTCTTTGGTAGGCTTAGTGCAGAACAAAGAAAAGAAATAGGCAAACAGTATAGAGAAGCTATTAAACAAAAAGTAGCTGATGGTTATACTGTGGTTACTGCTAATGAATCTTTGCTTTCTGATGCAGATGTTATTGTATATAATTCTACAGCAGAACAAACTGAAGAAAGAGTAAATAGGGCTGACAGAGCAATAAATAATAGGTATCATGCAATAGATTATCATAAATCTACGTTGTCTAAAATAAAAGAGCTTAAAGAAAATGATAAAGAAAATAGTAAAGAATATCATGCATTGGATGGAAAAACTTATTTGGGTGATATTATTTCCAATAAGTCTAATACTCGGTTTGGCAATTCTAATTCCAGGCTTAATAAAGAGCAGAAGACAGTCAGCACCTTATTAAGAGAACAAATAATTTCAAATTTCCTTAATGAGTTTGGAATTACTGTTCACACTCTTAATAATTATGATGGGGAACTACCATTATTTGATGCCCTTAATAGAGTAATCAATGCAAAGAATCCTTCTGATATTACGGAAGGTGTAGGTTATGCTATTGCTTTTATAATGCAGGGAGACCCTGAAATGCAAAGAATGATAGTAAAATCTCATTTTGGCATAGAAGGGGATTATAGTAAAAGAGTTCCTATTATAAATAAGACTGTACAAAATCTGCGTCCAATTGAAAAATCATCAATAGCTAGAGAAGTTTTAAAAGAAGTAGGTAGACAAATAGCTAAAGAGTTAAGAGAAAACTTTGGAACACCTATAGAAG
>CAVFYC010000039.1:0-19880 GCA_963626585.1 Christensenellaceae bacterium Phil1
ATTTTATTTCTGCGGCGGCTGCGGCCCTTCGTGCTTGTTCTTCGACATTTGCCGCAATATATGTCGGCTGAATTCCCAATCGGCCTGCATCACACGAAGTATCTTTTGCGCCGAAACCACTTTGCGCCCTTTTTGATGGAACGTATTATCGAGTTTCACCTTTTCGAGTTGCAATTTATCGATTTCCGAAAGAATTCTCTGCGCATCTTTTTCGCTGATATTGGGATTCTTTCCGTCGTGCATCAACTTTCCGATTTTTCTGTCGTATTCAAATTTCTTTTTCTCGATTTCCTGATAAATCGGGAACAGAGATGATGCTTCTTTCGCGGTAAGCCCAGCCTTGTTTGCTATGAACTCGTTGCGTTTTTGTATGAATTCCTGCGGAGAAAATCTGCGACGGTCTTGCTGTTCATCGGCAAAGCAATTCACCGAAAGCGACACCATTGCAATTATGACAATTAAGAAATTTCTCATATCCAATCTTCGATTTTTTTTGTTTGTCAATAAGCATAATCCTGACCGGTGGCATACGAATATATGTCGTCTTTTCCGATTCCGGCGTATCTGCAAACTTTGTCTATATACTCGTCTTCGTTATCATAAGCGTCGGCCTTTGCCGTTTGTTCCGTTTGGGAAGTGCGAGCTATGTCGTGGCGGTGCTTTACAACCTGTATTCCAAAATAAAGTCCGCAGAACATCGCAGCAAGATACAAGTACGGTTTAAGTTTGACAAATATCGTGCGACGCGCATGGCTATGAATCTCCACGACATCGGTTTCCTCAGCAACATTGGGGCTTTTGTCTTTCTCAGGCAGGCTTTCCAACATGTTTTCGGCAAACCTGTCGAAATAGTTCTCGGGCACGCTAAAAGGATTTTGCTGTCCAAATATTTTTTTTAGTTTGTCTTCTGAATTCATGATGGCTTATTTGCTTGTATTCATTTGACTGTTTTTATTGCCGAAAGTTTATTCTTCTTCCTTTAATTTTGTCACAATTTTTTCAACGGCAATATGGTATGACGCTTTCAGCGCGCCAACCGAAGTTCCGAGTATTTCGCTCATTTCTTCGTACTTCATATTGTCGAAATACCTCATGTTAAACACAAGGCGTTGCTTGTCGGGCAACGTAGATATCACCTTCTGGAATTTTAATTGCGCCTCGTCGCCGTCGAAATACTCATCGGCCGTAATCTGTGAGACAGCGGAAGCTTCGGGAGCGTCAAGCGAAATATTCTCACGCTTGCGCTGCAAAAAATTCAAGGCTTCGTTGGTAGCAATACGGAATATCCACGTAGAAATCTTCGACTCGCCACGAAAAGAATCGATATTCGACCACGCTTTAAGGAATGTGTTTTGCATCACATCGTTTGCATCTTCGTGTGAAAACACCAAGCGGCGAATTTGCCAGTATATCTGTGGAGAAAAACGCTTTACCAGCACACCGAAAGCCCTTCGCTGCTGCACAGGGTCGGCAAGCTGCGATATTAGAACGCTTTCGTCGAAAATTTCGCCTTTCATTGTGTTGTCGTTTAGCTTAATAACTGCGCAGAAGCGAGATTATTTTTTCATCATACCCGTAAGGATCCGCCGTATAAACGATATTGTCCTCCGCATTCGGGTAAGCGGTGAAATAAGTTATGTAGAGCGGCACAGAAGGTTTGAAGGTTTTCAAACCAATCGGCTTGTAGTCTTCTTTTGCAGCCAGTTTCTTTCCCTCGTCAGTCTCTGGCGGCATGTCGATAGCAATTCTCATTTTGTCGATAACAAGCGGATCTTTTTCGTCGAGCAAGAAAACCGCGAGGGCAAACGGGTTTTCCAATCTCACACAGCCATGGCTCAAAGCGCGGAACGATTTGTTGAACGCGTCGCGGTTTGGAGTATCGTGCAAAAAGATTGCAAAATTGTTTTTGAACCGGAAAATCATTCTTCCGAGCGAGTTCCCCTCTCCTTTGTTCTGTATCACATTAAAGTTGCCGCTTTTCAGCATTTCTGCACTGACTGTCTCGGGATCTACCTCGTCTCCAGAAGATTTGTCAATGACTTTCATTTTGTTTCGCTCAAAATATTCGGCATCTTCAGCGTGTTTCGGCGCGATTTCACGGCTTATTATACTTTGCGGAACGGTCCAGACGGGGTTCAGTTCCAGACGTTCTATCGCGCTTGTCATTAATGGGGTTTTGTGGGTGAGACTTCCTTCGCACACTTTCATTTCAAGATTTTCGCCGGTGCCCTCATCGATTGCACGCAAGGTGAACTCGGGAAGATTTATCCAGACGAATTTTTCCGCCTCCCTATTTGTGCGCCAACGATAACGCTCCAAATTAACGGCAAGCATGCGTTTCTTCACCACGCCAAGGTCTTTGCGGGCAAATTCCCGGCGCAGCCTGCGATAGTTCTTGCTTGTATTTTTTGCAGCATCGACTTTCTGCGGAAATTTGCCGTTTATTGCCGATTCCACAACGCTTGAAAGATATTTTTTATTGGGTGTCTCGGTCGGCGTGTCGTACAGCGTGCGAAATGTAGTGCAAAGCGTATCGTCTTTGTCTACCAAATCCAGTCTGTTCATCAACTTGTAAGGATTTATAAAGCCGTATCTTAAACCGGAAGCCATTCTCAGCAATCCTTTGGTTGAAAAATATTCTATTTCAGCAAGGCAAAGATTGATGTTGTGCTCTTTTGTAAAATCAAAGTCCCTCACTCTTTGCAGCGCCCGGCTTATTATGGGTTGGAACACGGTTTTAATGTTCACGGCATCGCTGTCGATTGTAGCAAGAAGGTTTTTCAGCGTGTCGAGCCGGCAGTCCGTGCCTTTTATGTCAATCCAAATATAAGGTTTGTCGGCAGCATAATATTTGTCGGTGTACAAATCGACAAGCGTGGTGTCGTGGGCGGCAATACGCAACGAGTCGATGTACCATTTCACACGCTTGGCGTTTATAGCATAATTGCTGTTGCGCAAAGTGTCATAGTAGCTGTATTCCAGATTTTGGTACGGATAAATCGTTTCGTGCTTTTTACAACCGACAAAAAGCACCAAGAGGAAAAAGAAAAGTATTCCTCCTAAAAATTTCATCTCCTGTAAAATCTGTTTAACGGATAAAGGTCTTGCGCACAACCTTTCCCACCTTTAATATATAGCAGCCTTTCTGAAGTCCGAGCGTAAAAGTTTTGTCGGCGCTGTCTATGCGAAAAACTGCCACCCTTACTCCGAGCACGTTGTATACTTCGAGTTTCTGCCCCTCGGCATCTTGCACGCGCACTTCTTGGTTGTCGGAATTGTTGTTTACGGTGATCTTCGTTTCTGCCACCGCTTCTTCGATGCCTGCAGCAGCATTCGCTTCAAAAGCGTGCGCTGTCTTTGGGGCGATACCCAAAGATACTGCCAGACACAATATATATATAAAACGGTTCAGCTTCATTGTTTTCGTTATTTGCTACAAAGATATATATTGTTTTTCATTCCAACAAAATTTATTGTGTGAAAAAGCATATTTTTTTCGTCGTTGTCGCAAAAAAGTCGTTTTTTGGCGATTATGTGTAATTTTGCACGCGAATTACCTCGGAAAAGGTTTAAAACAGATGCCTCGGGCATAAAAATCATGGCTAAATCAAAAGCATTATATCATATCATGGCGTTGCTCACAGTGATTGTGTGGGCTGTTACGTTTGTTTCTTCAAAAATTTTATTGGCCAACGGGCTTTCGCCGGCCGAAATATTTTTTCTCCGCTTTCTTTTGGCGTATTTAGGCTTGCTGCCGTTTGCAAGAAGAAGGCTGTGGTGCAAAAGCATCAAGCACGAACTGCTGATGGTTGTGCTCGGCGTTACGGGCGGCTCGGCTTATTTTCTTTTTGAAAACACTGCGCTGAAATTCACATCGGCTGGCAACGTTTGTCTGCTTGTTTCGTCCACTCCCCTGCTCATTGCTCTGCTGTCGCTATGGCTCGGCAAAAACGAGAAACTCACCAAACATCTTGTGGCAGGCTCTTTCATGGCTTTCATAGGCGTTGCCCTCGTGGTGATAAACGACTGGACGCACGTGCAGCTCAAATTTGCCGGCGACATGCTGGCTTTGCTCGCCGCGCTGATGTGGGCTTTTTATCAATTGCTCGTAAAACATGCCTACGCCCACTATTCTGCAACGTTTATCACGCGCAAAGTGTTTGGCTACGGCTTGATTTCGATTGCGGCATACTTCCTGGTGTACCCTCCCGAAGTGTCGTGGGAAATTCTTGCACGCCCGACAGTGATAACCAACCTTTTGTTTCTCGGAATCATAGCCTCGTGCACATGCTACCTTGCGTGGAACGTGGTGATAGGAAAGCTTGGCTCGGTGGCGTCGTCAAACTATATTTACCTGCAACCGCTCATCGCCGCATCGGCATCGGCTGTGGTTCTCAACGAGCCTATCACCTGGGTAATGATAGTTGGAATGATTTTGATTGTATCGGGAGTTTATTGGTCGGAACGCCGATAGTTTTACAAGGCTTTTTTAGATGCAAAAAACTACATGGCTTGTCGTAAAAACTCCGGGCCACCAAATTTAAATTCCGCCGCATCTAATTCAAATTAGATGCGGCGGAATTTTTGCGAGATGCGGCATCGCGAAAAACATATGCCGCGACATCTCAAAATTTCGACGTAAAAGACTAAAAACAAACGTGTTGAAAGAACAAATCTTCCAACACGTTTTTATTGCTTCAAAGACTCTTTAAACGAGAGCCTCTATTTCTTTCATAAACTTCTCTCCTATCTCCTGGGCTTCGGCTGCCGTAGGCGCTTCGCTGTAAACGCGGATAATAGGTTCGGTATTGCTTTTGCGCAGATGCACCCATTTGTCGGGGAAATCAATCTTCACTCCGTCGATAGTGGTTACATTGTCGCCGTTGTACTTCTCCAACACTTTTGCAAGCACCTCGTCGGGATTTGTTCCGGGTTTCAAATCGATGCGGTTCTTTGCCATTTCGTAATTGGGGAATGTCTTGCGTATTTCCGACGTTTTCTTACCCAATTTCGCGAAATATGTAAGGATTAATGCGATACCTACGAGTGCATCTCTGCCGTAATGAGCCGCCGGATATATCACGCCGCCGTTTCCTTCTCCGCCAATCACTGCGCCAACTTCCTTCATTTTTGTTACAACATTCACTTCGCCCACCGCAGCAGGGGAATATTTGCAACCATATTTCTCTGTTACATCACGCAAAGCGCGAGTAGACGAAAGATTCGACACCGTATTTCCCGGAGTATGCTGCAAAACATAGTCGGCAACCGTTACCAACGTGTATTCCTCGCCATACATTTTTCCGGTCTCGTCTATCAATGCAAGGCGGTCCACATCAGGGTCAACCACAAAGCCTATGTCGTATCCGCCCTTGGCTATGAGCGACATGATATCCCCAAGATTTTTTGACAGAGGCTCGGGATTGTGCTTGAAGTCTCCCGTAGGTTCAAGATAAAGCCCGTTCACCGTTTCCACACCAAGCTGCTTGAGCAATTCGGGAAGTATAATTCCGCCCACACTGTTCACCGTATCAAGAGCCACGCGGAACTTAGCATTCTTTATGGCCTCCACGTCAACAAGTTCGAGGGCTTTAACCATATCTATGTGCTTCTGGTTATACGAATTGTCCTCGCGGTAATTTCCCAAATGGTCAACATCTGCATAACAAAAGTTTCCCTCGTCGGCAATCCTCACCACTTCGGCGGCTTCCTCCTTATTAAGGAATTCTCCGTCCTCGTTGAGCAGTTTAAGAGCGTTCCATTGGCGCGGGTTGTGGCTCGCCGTGAGAATTATACCGCCGTCGGCATTTTCCATCTTCACTGCAATTTCAGTAGTAGGCGTTGTGGCAAGCCCGATATTCACCACATCGTAGCCCATACCCATCAACGTGCCGCATACAACCTTTGAAACCATTGCGCCGGATATTCTTGCGTCGCGGCCAACTACTATTTTATTTGTTCCGTCCTTCAAACTCCTGCGCCGAAGCGTTGCGTAAGCCGACACAGACTTTACAATATCAAGGGGATTAAGTGTGTCGCCGGGAGTTCCGCCTATCGTTCCGCGGAAACCCGAAATACTTTTAATTAAAGTCATGACAATATATTTTTAGTTTGCTGCTACCACTCTTACCTTCTGCGTAATCTTTGCGGTGCAAGTCAACGGCGAAGTGGTATACACTACAGTTCCACCTTTAATCTCTACTTCTTTGCTGGAATTGCTCGATTTTCCGCTCGTGTTGTATGTAGCAGTCAGGGTAATGGTATAAGTTCCGGGAGTTTCGGGAAGAATCACGCTGCAAGAGGGATCTCGTTTGTCGCTGTCGTAAAACACGCCCGTCGTTCCCCCACCTATTTGCTGCGCTCCTTCGAATGCCCAAACATATGTGGTACGGTCGAGATATTTTCCCTTTTTATATTGTACCGCCGTGGCATATACTTCTTCACCCGCAACGAGAGTTTCTTTATTAAATGTGATCCCGGAAAACTGCGGAACCTTTACATTTGTATCAGAATTCTCCGAACACGAAAAAAAGCTCAACGCCATTAGAAAGGAAGCCGCAATAATTGCGAAACGATTGTTTAATGTTGTCTTCATATTTCTTTATCTTTATATTACAAAGGTAATAAAAAATACAACGACAAGGCATTTCGTAAAAAAAATATCTGTTATAAGCGCAAAAACAAACCTTCTGCGCCTTATGCCCCATTATAAATTCCTAAATTTGCAGATAGGAAGCAATGCAAGGGATCTAAGCCCAATGTTTCCGGCAATAATTAAGTAGAGAGAAATTATGAGAAGTTTTGCGAGCGACAACAACTCCGGGGTAAGCCCTGAAGTTATCGACGCCATCGTAGAAGCGAATAAAGATCATGCCGTGGGATACGGCGAAGATCAATGGTCGGAAGAAGCAGAAAAGGCTATCGACAACGCTTTCGGCGGTGGCACACAAGTTTTGTTCACTTTCAACGGCACGGGAAGCAATTGCCTCGCGCTGGAATTGTGTACACAATCGTGGGGGCTTATTCTCTGCGCTGAGACAGCCCATATAGTTGTAGACGAATGCGGCGCGCCGGGAAAGATGACGGGCGCCGCGATAAAGACAATCCCTACGCCCGACGGCAAACTCAGTGCTGAGCTAATCAAGCCGCATATCATTGGAATTGGAGAGCAGCACCATTCGCAGCCAACGGCAATATATATTTCGCAGTGCAGTGAATTGGGAACGGTTTACCGGCCCGAAGAACTTAAAGCCATTACCGCCCTCGCCCATAGCCACGGAATGTATGTACACATGGACGGCGCACGATTGGCAAACGCTGCCGCAGCGCTCGGGACGGGCCTGAAAGAAATTACACGCGACTGCGGAATTGACGTGGTGAGTTTCGGCGGAACGAAAAACGGTCTGATGATTGGCGAATGCGTAGTAGTTTTGAACGACGACCTTAAAAAACACTCCGTATTCATACGCAAGCAAAGCGCCCAACTGGCTTCGAAACAACGATTCCTCGCCTGCCAATTCACGGCGTACATGAAAGATGAACTTTGGTTGCGCAACGCGCGCCACGCAAACCATATGGCGGAAATTCTGCGCGACGCGCTCGAAAAAATACCCGAGATAAATTTCTTGCAACCCACCGAGAGCAACCAGTTGTTCCTTACAATGCCACAGAAAGCGGCTGAAGAACTGGAAATGAAGCACAAGTTTTTTTATTGGGACGAGAACATAAAGGAAATAAGGTTTGTAACCTCGTTTGACACCACGGAAGAAGACGTGGCGACGCTTGTTGCAGACATTAAAGCGGCGCTACGATAAAATCCAGCCCGCGCAATATAAAAACCAGCCCGACCGCAAAAAAGTCGGGCTGGTTTTATTTTTCCTTCGCCCCATATCCCCCGCCCCACATTTCCCGCCGCAAAAAGTCCACGGTGTTTCGGAAAATCATTACTTTTGCAAATAGCGGATATATATGGTCTTCGGATCTTTCCCGCAAACTTTTTGGTAAATCATAAGCATTCGCTATTATTTCGCGTTTAGCCAAGAGCCTCGGAAACTCATTTGGGAATAACAAGCACGGAAATAATATGTGACAGGCGGCTCGTATTCGAACCTCTGTACCTATTTGATGAAGCAATGCCACGCTATAGGCGTGCTGCATTCTTATAAATAGGTCTGGGGCTCCATTCCGAGGCTCGCCCCGTGCTAAACGCGATAAGAGGCACACGCCTTTTTTGCGTTTTAGCGGATTGATAGCGACTTAAAACTATCATTCTGCTATGGCTAACAAACATCTTGGCGCCGCTAAAACGGCAAAAAAAGACGAGTTCTACACACAACTCGCCGACATCGAACGCGAACTTCAACATTACTGGAATCATTTTCGCGGCAAGACAATTCTTTGTAACTGCGACGACCCGTATGAAAGCAATTTCTTCAAATATTTCGCGCTGCACTTCAATCAGCTCGGACTGAAGAAGCTGATTTGCACCTGCTATAACGGCTCGCCCGTATTGGGTAACGAATTGTTGATACATTTTGAGGAATTCGACAGCGAGCCTAAGAAAACGGCTTACAAAGTTGAGATTACGGAAGTAAAAGACCTCAACGGCGACGGCGCAGTTGACTTGTCGGACGTGCGGTATCTGTTGCAAAACGACCGGAATGTGCTTTCCATTCTTCAGACAGGGGATTTCCGCAGCACGGAATGCGTAGAACTTTTGAAAGAATCCGATATAGTGGTAACAAACCCTCCGTTTTCGTTGTTCCGCGAATACGTTTCGCAACTTATGAGATACGACAAAAAATTTATCATCGTGGGAAATCAAAACGCCATTACTTATAAAGAAATTTTCCCATATATCAAAAACAACAAATTATGGCTGGGATACGGTTTCAAAGGAACTGCTGCGCACTTTATGTCTCCTTACGAAGACACAGCAACAGCAGGAGACCACCGCAAAGGAATGGTAAGAGTTTCGGGAGTAATGTGGTTTACTAATCTCGACATTCCCAAACGGAAAGAGCTTCTTGATTTGGTATGCCTTTACTCTCCAGAAGAATACATCTATTATGAAAACTACGATGCAATAGAAGTGAGCCGCACGGCAGACATTCCTTGCGATTACGACGGAGTAATGGGCGTGCCTATTACTTTTCTCGACAAATACTGCCCTGAACAATTTGAAATCATCGGTATTGCAGAAGGCGATTCCGGTAAAGAACTTGGACTAAAACCATTCGATAGAAAACTGAAAGCATTAAACAAAAGTCTTAGAGACGGACAACTTTATTATATGCAGGACGGAATACCCAAGAAACCCTATGCGCGCATTCTCATTCGCCGCAAAAAATAAATTCGACGGCGTTTAGACAAAACTTCGTCTCACCGAAAATTCGGGAAAACAGAAACAAACAAATAAAACATTGATATCATGATGACCATTAAGCAGATTGAAGTAACTGTAGGCGAGATCACTCGCGGCTACTCCAACAACGACGAGCAGGGAGTGCGCGGATACGACGGCAAGCTCGACATTCGTCCGCCCTATCAGCGCGAGTTTATATACAACGAGAAAGAACAGCAGGCCGTTGTCAATACTGTGATGCACGGCTACCCGCTGAATGTGATGTATTGGGTGAAGCGCAGCGACGATGCCGAATGTCCTTACGAGGTGATGGACGGACAGCAGCGCACCCTCTCGATTTGCGAATACGTGGCGGGGAAATTCAGTTTTGAGTTCAGAAACTTTTTCAACTTGCCCGCCGACATTCAAAAACAAATACTGTCGTATCCGCTCACAGTGTATATCTGCGAGGGCGAGGCATCGGAGAAATTGGAATGGTTCAAGACTATAAACATAGCGGGAAAGCCTCTAAACGAACAGGAGATAAACAATGCGGTATATGCAGGCCCGTTTGTGAGCGATGCCAAACGGCATTTTTCGAAAAACAACTGCGGCGCGTATCGCCTGGGCAAGGATTTGGTGAACGGCACGCCCAACCGGCAGGATTTCCTGAAAAAAGCGCTGGAATGGATGGCTCAACACGAAACGCGCGAGGGACACGGGCAAACCATAGTGGGATATATGGCGAAACATCAGCACGACCCGAACGCCAACAACCTTTGGAGCTACTTTCAGAACGTTTTGAACTGGGCCATCACGAATTTCGACATGAAACATTTCAAGAAGATTATGAAAGGCCTCGACTGGGCTTACTTCTATGACCGTTTCCATGAAAACACGCTCGATGTTTCGGCGCTCGGCAAACAGATTTCCGCGCTTATGAAAGACAGCGAAATACAACGGCCGGGCGGAATAATTCCGTATGTGCTCACGGGCGACGAACATTATCTCGACCTGCGCGCCTTTGATGCCCAAACCAAACTTGCCGCATGGGAAAGGCAGAACCACCGGTGCGCTATCTGCGGCAAGGAGCTTGACATAGAATTCATGGAAGGCGACCATATCACTCCCTGGCGCGACGGCGGACGCACCACAGAGGACAACTGTCAAATGCTATGCCGCGAATGTAATCGGCGCAAGGGAGGGAGGTAAAATTCAGGGAATTTTCGGGCGAACGCTATATGTCTGATAATTCGCAAGATACTACAATTTTAGACTCCGGGCGTTTTCGGCAAAAACTCCGCCGCATCTAATTTAAATTAGATGCGGCGGAATTTAAATTATGTCAGACATCGTTTTTACGAGATGCGATGTAGTTTTTCAAGCCTCAAAAAGGCGCAAAAAAACATAGGACATTGTTCAACCAAAGTCCTATATTCTAAAAAAACAACCTTGCAAAAGGTATGACCACACCCCCGGGAGGGCGTTTATTTATCGTAATCGTTCTTGCGCAGAGTGATAGTCGTCAAAATTTTGTGGCTCGACGCCGAAATGTAAACATACCGGAAACTCACTCCAGCGTCTTTCGCGCGTTTTAGTTCCACAGAATTGGCAATCGTTTTGCACAATCCGTCGCGAATCATCTTGACATTGTCCTGCACAAGTTTGGCATCGTCGATTTTTCCGCTCATCGTATAATGATAATTGAGGCACTTGAGATTTCTGGAATAGGTCATGGAGTCGAGCACCACGCCTTCCGAAACTTTCAGGGGGCACTGCTTCTCGGTGAAGTCGGCCGCCTGCTGCTCACACTGGTCGTCAAAAGAATTTTGACGGCACGCCGTGAACGACGCAAGCACAAGCGCCAGCATCATGCACGCAATGGTTCTAACAAACAGCCTTCTCATCTTCTGCGCACAAAGCCCCTTACGCGCCGTATTATCTTTGTGCCGAGCATAATGCCGTCGTACACAGCCATAATACGGTCCAGATTGTTTATCATGCCTCCCAGCCGCCCCTCAGCTTTGGGCGGCTCGAAAAGACTGCCCGTAAGCGTGCGGATTCTGCGCCCGCTCTTGCGCACATCAGCCAAGGCCTTGTCGCGCTGCGCCAATATGTCGTCAAGCGACACCGTAGTTTTTTTACCGCTCATTGTTTCCGCTTAAAAAGAGGTTGCTTAAAAATTTCACGATAGGCGCTGTAATCCAACGGCTGCGGTTGAGGAAAACCACCACAGCCAGCAATACAAACAGCAAAGCCACCGACGCGTATCCCACAGTCTGACTGCCCGCAATGTCTCCGATGAAAGAGGCAAGGCAAAAGGCTATCAGTATAAACGCCACCGCGCCTACCAGAAACATTATCATTCCCAGTATCAGCGCGGACAGCAATACGATGAGTTTTGAAACGAACTCTAATTTCACAAATTCCTTTTGGAGCTCGAAATAGCGTTTCAGTTCCGCTGCAAGCTCCTCAAGAGTTTTCAGATTGCGATTTGTAGAGAACATTACAAAAACCTATTCTAACGTAAAGGCCTATCAATCGTTGTCGGCCGCCTTGAGTTCGTCGGCAATGTCGTCAACGAGGTCGTTCATCTGCTTGCGGTCGAGACGAATGCCGCGTCTGTGCAACGCTTCGATGATTCTTTCACGAGTATCTTCGCCCTTCTCGGGAGCGAAAAGGATACCACACGCAGCACCTACTGCGGCGCCGCCCAAAAATGCTGCCAAAATGCTTAAACCTTTCATGTCTGTAAAATCTAAATGGTTTCTATTCGATTTCAAAAGTAACCTTTTTTCGCGAAAACGCCCGCATTGCCGCCCATAATTATTGCAAAAAACCACAATTAGCCACACTTTTAATATTCTTTAGTACCGAAGTAATTGTATGTCAAATAAAAATTGTAACTTTGTAACGCAAGTTTGGCAAAACAAACAATGCCATCTTGCCGCCAAACGAACTAATTAACTAACAAATAAACAAGCATTCAATTAACCCATCATGAAAAAGTATGTAGCCGTAGCATTGAGTTTGTGCACCGCAGTAGCATTCACCTCTTGCAAATCACAAGAATCTGCATATAAGAAAGCATACGAAAAGGCTAAGCAACAGCAAACCGTAGAGCAACAGCAGCCCACGCAGCAAACCACAGTGGCAGTGCAGCCCACGCAGCCCGCAACCACAGTAACCACCACACCGACAGTTTCAACCGAGAACGCAAACGCAACATCGGAAAGCCTCACGCTTATCGACGGCGCAGGATTGAAGAACTTCAGCGTGGTTTGCGGTAGCTTCTCCCTAAAAGCAAATGCACAAGGCTTGCAGCAAAAACTCAAGAACCAAGGCTATGACGCACAGATTGCCCTCAATCCGCAGCGCAAGCTCTATCGCGTGATAGCAACCACCTATGACGATCAAAGCTCGGCAGTTTCATCACGCAACAAACTGCGCGGAACTTATCCCGATGCCTGGTTGCTCCGCAACAAGTAACAGCGACGCAAGAAACATACAAATAGGCGCTTCACCTTTCAAGAAACGGTGGGGCGCTTATTTTGGAAAAAAGCGCTCTGATATACGCAATATTATTTTTACCAACCCCTCAAACAAATCCAAACCACTATGAACTTAGGAATGCCCGAAGTAATAATAATTGCCATCGTGATACTGTTCCTCTTCGGCGGAAAAAAACTCCCCGAGCTCATGCACGGCGTAGGCAAAGGAATACGCGACTTTAAACGCGGCATGAACGGCGTGGAAGAAGAAATAAAGAAAGATGTGCAAATCGACGACGAAAAGAAAGACGACGCCGAAAACAACAAAACCCAAGAAGACTGAAAGAAAAATGGAGCAAAACACAGAACTTCAGGAAATGACGTTTTGGGATCATCTTGAGGCGTTAAGATGGATGCTTGTAAGATCGTTTATCGCCATTGCCATATTGGTGGTAGGCGGTTTTGCCTTTATTCCATGGCTCTTCGACCACGTGATAATGGCTCCGTGTCGCAACGATTTCTTTCTTTATCGCTATCTTGCCAAACTGAGTTCTATCGTTCCGCTCGCGCCCGATAATTTCACGGAGCAATTCAACGTTAGCATCATAAACATAAAACTCCCCTCGCAGTTTTTCCTGCAAGTTTCGCTGTCGTTCTGGTTCGCGCTGCTCGTGGCGTTTCCCTACATCGTGTTTGAAATTTGGCGATTTGTATGCCCGGCACTTTACAAAAACGAGAGACGGCGCACGGAAAAGGCTTTCATTTTCGGCACAGTGATGTTCTTTCTCGGTTGCTTCGTGGGATACGCCCTAGTATTCCCGCTTACGCTCCGTTTTCTTTATACCTATCAAATTAGCCCTGAGATAACAAACCAGTTGTCCCTCGACTCCTACATGAGCAACTTTCTAATGCTCGTGTTTATGATGGGAATAATTTTTGAACTTCCGCTCGTTTCTGCCCTGCTCTCTAAAATAGGAATACTCAACCGCGCATTCTTCAAGACATACCGCCGGCACGCAATTGTAGTACTGCTGATTGTTGCCGCAGTGATAACCCCGTCTTCAGATCCGTTCACACTCATGGCCGTATTCCTACCAATCTATATTCTATGGGAGTTCAGCGCTCTGCTCGTGAAGCCCGCGCCGAAAGACGACGATGATGATTAAAACAATTCGTTAGAAACAACGCCTAAAACGGGATTTATGTATCATTACAAGCGGCAAAAATCAAAAAACATTTTAAAATCAAAAGAAAAGATGCAATTAAGGCATCAGCCACACGCTGTATGTAAAAACAATTAAGTACTTTTACACTTGATTATATTGTATCGGCAACAAGCAAAAAGAACAGAAGAAAGATACTAACGATGAATTCAAAAAAAAGAATAGGTCTGATCGGTTTTGGCCGCATGGGTGCAAAATATCTACACTACTTGCAGTCGTGCCCCGATTGGAATGTGGCCTACATTTGCGATGTAGACGAAAATGCGCGCAACTACGCAAAACAGTTGTCGCCTAATTCTAAAATCGTAGCAGACGAGCAAGAAATCTTTGAAGACGAAAGTGTTGACACAGTAGCCCTCTGCACCCTTGCCAACTTACGCCACAATCAAATTCTGAAAGCCGTAGAATATGGCAAACATATAATTTCGGAAAAACCTATCGGAGATACTCTGGAAAGAGAATGGGAATCGGTAAAAGCCGTTGAAAGTTCCGACAAGCTCGCCACAGTAAACCTCTATCTTCGGAGTTCATGGTATCATAGCCAAATGAAGCAGTATATCAACGAAGGAGAATTGGGCGAACTTGCAATAATCCGTGTTTGCCACATGACTCCGGGACTCGCTCCGGGAGAAGGACACGAATACGAAGGTCCCGCCTTTCATGATTGCGGCATGCACTATGTAGACATCGCACGCTGGTATGCTGAATCGGAATACAAAACATGGCACTCCCAAGGTGTAAGAATGTGGAACTACAAAGATCCATGGTGGGTGCAATGCCACGGAACTTTTGAAAATGGCATCGTATTCGACATCACGCAAGGTTTTGTATATGGTCAGTTGTCGAAAGAACAAACCCATTTGTCCTACGTAGATCTTATCGGAACAAAAGGAATTGTACGCATGACCCACGATTTCAAAACGGCCGTAGTTGACCTTCACGGAATAAACAACACCATTGTAACGCGCCTTCCTTTCGGAGGAAAAAATATAGATGTGATGTGCAACCGTTTCGCAAAGAGTATTGACGACGGCAAGCTCGACCCTCAGCTCCCTACTCTACGTGATTCAGCTATCGCTTCCGAATACGCCTGGAAATTCTTTGAAGACAGCAAGGAACATGAACTTCCTTCTATAGGTAATCTCGAAACGCTCGAAGAAATACATGAGCACCGCAGAAACCTAAAAGACGGTTACGGGTTACTTCATCGGCGAGAATTCTGAGCAAAACCAAATATCAATACAATAATAAATAACCTAAAAAACAAACTAACCTAAAAAGTTATGGCTAAAATTTCAAGACGCGATTTCCTTAAAAAAGGAAGCGCAGCTATGGCGGGCATGATAATTGCCCCCAGCATTGTGCCGAGTTCTGTACTTGGCAAGACATATGGGCATAAATCCCCGAGTGATAAACTCAACATTCTCGGCGTTGGTGTCGGCGGTCGTGGTGCAGCTGACTTGGCTGAAATGGAAACAGAAAACATCATCGGACTTGCCGATGTAGACTGGAACTACGCTAAGCACATTTTCGACAAATATCCTAAGGCAAAACGCTATAAGGATTGGCGCAAGATGTATGACGAAATGCTGAAAAGCGCAGACGCAGTAATGGTTGCAACTGCCGACCATACCCACACCATTATCGCAGCCAACGCTATCATGGCAGGCAAGCACGTATACGTTGAGAAACCTATGACTCTATATGTATATGAGTCTCGTTTGCTCACAATGCTTGCAAAGAAATATAAAGTAGCCACACAGATGGGTAACCAAGGAGCTTCTAGTACAGGAACTCGTCAGGCTATCAACTGGTTGTGGAATGGCGAAATCGGCGAAGTAACTCGCGTTGACTCATTCACAAACCGTCCTATTTGGCCGCAAGGTATTGCTACTCCAAAAGAAAAGATGGCAATTCCCGACACTTTGGATTGGGACGTATTCATTGGCCCGGCTAAATATCGCGACTACAACTCAATCTACACTCCGTGGAACTTCCGCGGCTGGTGGGACTTCGGAAGCGGTGCTCTCGGCGACATGGCAAACCACATTCTTCAGGTAGCATCAAAAGGTTTGAACCTTGGTTATCCTGATGAGATCATTGGTAGCTCCACAATGCTTATGACTGATTCCTGCCCCTCCGCAGAAAAGATTACATATCATTTCCCCGCTCGCGACAACATGAAGAAGATGGGATGTCCTCCCGTTGTTCTCAATTGGTACGACGGTGGTATTACTCCGGAACTTCCTTTCGATATGCCCGAAGGCAAGCAGTTTGATCCCAATGGCGTAACTGTTTACTACGGAACAAAAGACACCATGGTTGTTGGTACATATGGTAGCAACCCGTTCTTGATTTCAGGACGCAATCCTAAAGTTCCCGAGTTGCAACGTATCGTAAAGAACGACAACCATCAACAAGACTGGATTCGTGCTTGCAAAGAAAGCGCAGAAAATCGTATTCCTAGTGCTTCAGACTTTAGCGAGGCAGGACCTCTCAACGAAATGGTCGTTATTGGTTGCGTTGCTGTTCGTTTGCAAGAGTTGCACCAGTGGCTCAAGTGGGACGGCAAGAATATGAAGTTCACCAATATTCCTGCAAATGCCCAAATCCGCAGTATTATCGAGGACAAATTCCAAATCCACGATGGACACCCGACATTCGACCGCAAGTACAGCGAGCCTGTTAATGCCAACGAATACGCTCAGCATCTCATCAAGCCTATTTATCGTGAAGGTTGGACTTTGCCTGAACTTCCCACATTGTAATCATTTTGCAATAAAAGAATTTTCATAATGAAAAAGATATTATTTAGTGCGTTGTGCTTGGCTATGGCAATGACTGTAAGCGCAGGCACCCCTAAGACCAAAGCTAAAGCAGGCAATCAAAAAGGTGTAGTAACCATTTGCTGTTCTCAGGGTTTCCAAGGTCCGGAAGAATGGGCCCGCTATAATTTCCCCATTGACAGCAAAGGATACATCAGCATCTTTGACGGCCAGACAATGAAAGGCTGGAGAGGATATGCCAAGAACTATATTCCTTCGCGTTGGGTTGTAGAAGATGGTGCTATCCATTTCATGGGCAACCAGACACCTGAAGACAAGCGCAAAGACAAAGAAGGTGGCGACATTATCTTCGCTCACAAATTCAAGAATTTTGAAGTCTCAATCGATTGGAAGGTTTGCAAAGCCGGCAACTCAGGTATCTTCTACCTTGCACAGGAGCTCACCAACGGCAATGGCGATGTTGAATCGATTGTTGTATCTGGTCTTGAAAGTCAAGTGCTTGACAACGAGAACCACCCCGATGCAAAATTGGGTAAAGACGGCAACCGCAAGTCAAGTTCTCTCTACGACCTTATTCCCGCCAATCCCCAAAACCAAAAACCTTATGGAGAATGGAATAATACCGTTATCCGTGTTGACAACGGCACAGTTACCCATTTCCAAAATGGTGTAAAGGTTGTGGAATACAAACTTTGGACACCAGAATGGACAAAACTTCTTCAGACAAGTAAGTTCAGCGAGACTGCTTGGCCTGCAGCTTTCCACGCATTCAACAATGCCGGTGGCGATCTTCATGAAGGTTTCATCGGTTTCCAGGATCACGGCGATGACGTGTGGTTCAAGAACATCAAAGTAAAAATTTTGAAATAATTAAAACGATACAATCATGAAACAGACAATATTAACCGTAGCTGCGTGCGCTCTGTTGCTCGTTTCCTGCGGTAACAAAAAATGTGATTGCAAATGCAGTTGCTCTGGTTGCACTTGCGCAGCCCAAACAGACAGTGCTGTTGCTGATGCTGCTCTCGACTATACGGTTGTTGAGAAACCTCAGATTGACATCAGCAAACTCCCTGTTGACAAGGACGGCTACATCACAATATTCGATGGAAAAACTCTCGACGGTTGGCGTTGCTATGGCAAAGACAAAGCCGGTTCGGACTGGAACGTTGACGATGGCGCAATCCATTTGAAAGGTTCTGGCAATGGCGAAGGCGGCGGTGTAAACGGTGGCGACCTTCTTTTTGCCCACAAGTTCAAGAATTTCGAACTTACTTTTGAATACAAAGTTTCCAAGGGAGCTAATTCTGGCGTGCTCTATCTTGCACAAGAAGTTACCACTAACAACAATGGCAAGGAAGAGTATCTTCCTATTTGGCAGTCAGCTTCGGAATATCAGGTGCTCGACAACGGCAACCACCCCGACGCACAACTTGGTGTTGACGGCAATCGTCAGTCGGCGTCCCTCTACGACATGATTCCTGCTAAGCCCCAAAATGCTAAACCTTACGGCGAATGGAACACCGGTAAGATTATGGTTTACGAAGGAACAGTTGTTCATGGTCAGAACGGCAAGAACGTAGTAGAATATCACCTTTGGACTCCAAAATGGAAAGAGATGCTAGACAACAGCAAGTTCAAGGCTGACGGCGACTTCCCAATTGCTTACAAACTTCTCCTCAATATGGGCGGTGATAACCACGAAGGTTACATTGCATTCCAAGATCACGGAGACGATGTTTGGTATCGCAACGTAAAAGTAAAAGTTTTGAAATAATATTTCAGGCCTAATTATAATGCCGCCGCACGGTTTCAATGCCGGCGGCGGTATTTTTTATACAAAAACAAATATCTCAAGAACAATACAGAATCTTATAAAAACAACAAAGCATCTTGTAAAAATGAAAAAGATTATAGTAACCATGTTTGCTGCACTTCTTTTGCTTCCGTTGGGAATGCAGGCTGCACAAAATGGTAAACACAAAAAACAGATTGGTTTGCAGCTCTACTCTGTGCGCGAACTTATCCACGGCGACAAAGCCGAATTCAAAAAACTGCTCAACGATCTTTCCAACATGGGTTATACAGCCGTTGAAGCAGCAAGTTACGACCAAGGCAAGGGTGAAATCTATGGCTTCACCCCAGAGGAATACAAAAAAGTCGTAGAAGAAGCTGGTATGGAGTCGCTTTCGGCACACATTGTCAAGGCACTTTCAAACGAAGAACTCAATTCTGGCGATTTCTCCCAATCACTTGCATGGTGGGACAAGACTATTTCCGACCATAAAAAGGCTGGAGTTTCGTATATCGTGATGCCTTGGATGGAAATACCCCAAACATTGAAACAACTCAAAGTTTATTGCGACTACTATAATGCCGTGGGCAAAAAATGTGCGGCCCAGGGCATCAAGTTCGGCTACCACAACCACAAACATGAGTTTGTAGACGTAGAAGGTCAGAAAGCGTACGATTATATGTTGCAAAACACTGATCCGAAATACGTGTTTTTCCAACTCGACCTCTATTGGTGTGTTCGTTCGGGCAATTATCCTATCGACTACTTCAAAAAATATCCCGGCCGTTTCAAACTTTTCCATGTTAAAGACGAGAATGAAGTTGGCGGCAGCGGTGGCATGGGCTTCGATGTGATCTTCAAGAACGCAGCTCTTGCAGGATTGGAATATCAAGTTGTGGAAATCGAACGCTACAGCCATCCCGTAATGGAAGAAGCAAAGGAAAGCGCAGATTATCTTAACGCTGCACCATTTGTAAAGAAGACTTATAGAAAAAAATAATCCAACACAAAAATGAACAACAAAAACATTTTAATCGCAAGTCTTCTTGTTTTCTCGGCAGCAACTGCTGGAGCACAAAACCAAATGACCCATGAAATGACAGAATGGTACACCCCCGAACCGCCCGTAGTAACTCCGGGAACAGAAATCAAAGGCGGCGGTTTCACTGCTCCTTCCGATGCAATCGTGCTCTTCGACGGGAAAGACCTTTCCAAATGGGAAAGCCCCAATGGCGGTCCTGC
>CAVFYC010000040.1:0-19682 GCA_963626585.1 Christensenellaceae bacterium Phil1
GGCGATACCATGCCCGACTTATCAAAGTACAATATCGTACATCTAGACTTGTCGCACAACAAAATCGGGCGCAACTTTAGCCTTGCGCGTCTGCCGCAGACTTTGGAGACGCTAAATCTGAGCTACAACAGACTTGGGGAGGGCGGCAGCAAGGAATTGCAGACACTTTCATTCCGAGGCGAATGGAGTAAACGCTTTCCAAAGCTAAGAGTTCTGAACGTGTCCCACAATAAACTGCGGGCCATTTATTTTCCCGAAAGCATGGAGCGGATTGATGCCTCGCACAATAGGTTGGAATGTTTCATGCCCGCATGGGAAACCCATGAAAAGGCAGGAAACCTGCGCTATCTTGATTTGTCGCATAATCCCAAACTGAGACCGGGGGAGTTTTCAGGCACAGTTGACACCCTTATAACGGAGGGTTGCATGCCAGACACTATATAAAGATTCTATAAAAAACAAAGATCATGAGAAAAATTCTTTCAATCACATTATTCCTGCTGCCGTTTTTGACGGCAGCAGGACAAGTGCATCAAGAAAACAACTATGATGCAATCACAAAAGACAAGGAAAGCTATTTCTACAACAGAAACATAAACAAAGCCAATAGCGACGACCCAATTACACAAAGGTATGATTTCGGCTACTCATACGTAACCACGCCAAAAGACACGTTGGCATGCCATACCCAGATCATTGTTTCGCAATACAAGATACGGGAAGGTAAAAGTTACGGAGGAATATATTTCACGGTAGAAGACTTTCAAAAAGTGAAAACTTCTAACGAGGGTTGGATACGTAGAAATACACCTTGCGTCAAGCGGATAAAGCATTACGGCAAACGGATTCATTATAAAGCGAAGGCGTATTGCGTGTACAATCACCCAGAAACAAAAAAGTTATATGTGAAATGTTATATTGCCAACGTTAATTATTTCCCGGACGATCAGGCAAAGAGCACCGTAGAATATAGCATCAAATATAAGAAATACCAGCCCATAGAGAAATACAATGTAGTTCCATTGGATTCGGCGTCAAGAGCTAAGGCTGATGCCAAAAGGAAAGAGAAAGCAAGAGTGGAAGAGAAGAATGACGAAAAATCGTTTAACAAGCAAGTGGGAAAAATAAAGAAAAAAGCAGCGAAACAAAGGCGTAAACAGGACTGAGGTTTCGAACTTAATGTAGCATAGAAAACGTCCCCGACATTCTCGATGCGGAAAAACAAATATAACAAAAAGAAAGGCTGCGTTCCATTGCGGAATCGCAGCCTTTTTAGCAATAATATTGTCGGATTTATTCTGCCTTGCTCTCTTCTGCAGGAGTCTCGGCAGGTGTTTCTGTTGCGGGAGTTGCTGTTGTTTCTGCAACCTCGGCAGCAGGAGCTTCGGCAGCCGCAGCCTTCTTGCGCGAACGGCGTGTGCGTGTAGCCTTCTTTACTTCCTTAGCCATGTTCTCGTCATAATCTACGAGCTCGATGAAACACATCGCAGCAGCATCGTTCTGACGTATGCCGGTTTTGATGATGCGAGTGTAGCCACCGGGACGATTGGCAACCTTTACGGAAATGTTCTGGAAGAGTTCGGTTACGGCAAACTTGTTCTGCAAGTAGCTGAAAACTACGCGGCGCGAGTTGGTGGTATCGTCTTTTGAACGAGTAATCAACGGCTCTACGTATTTCTTCAACGCCTTAGCCTTTGCCACAGTCGTAGTGATTCTTTTGTGCATGATGAGCGACACGGCCATGTTGGCAAGCATGGCGTGGCGGTGAGATGCAGTACGACTGAGATGGTTGAATTTTCTGTTATGTCTCATTTTGATTAATCTTTATCAAGTTTGTATTTGGTAATATCGGTTCCAAACGACAGATTCAGACTCTTGAGCAAATCATCAAGCTCATTGAGCGATTTCTTACCAAAGTTGCGGAACTTGAGAAGCTCGTTTCTATTATACTGCACAAGATCGCCAAGCGTTTCCACATTGGCAGCCTTGAGGCAGTTGAGAGCGCGAACCGAAAGGTTCATCTCTACGAGTTTCTTCTTGAGCAGCTGGCGCATATGGAGCACATCTTCATCAAACTCATCGCCTCCACCCACAACGGCATTGTTATCAAGAATAATCTTGTCGTCGGAGAAAAGCATGAAGTGCTGGATAAGGATTTTTGCAGCATCTTTGAGCGCCTCTTTGGGCTGAATGGAACCATCCGTAGTTACTTCGATGACAAGTTTCTCGTAGTCGGTCTTTTGTTCCACACGATAATTGTCAACCTCGTATTTCACGTTACGGATAGGCGTGTAAATAGAATCAATCGGCAGGACATTAACATCGGTGCAGAACTGACGGTTCTCCTCTGCGGGAACATATCCGCGTCCTTTGTTAATAGTAAGGTCGATTTTTATCGAAGCTTTCGAATCTAAATGGCAAATCACCAAGTCAGGATTTAACACTTCAAATCCGGTAAGATAGTTTCCTATATCTCCAGCCTTGAACTCCGAAGAGTTTTCGATGGTGATGGAAACTTTTTCGCTTTCGAAATCTTTAACTACTCTCTTGAAGCGCACCTGCTTCAAATTCAATATAATGTTGGTAACGTCTTCGCGCGCACCGGGTACAGACGCAAACTCATGCTCCACTCCTTCAATGCGAATTGTGTTGATAGCAAAACCATCAAGAGAAGAAAGAAGTATGCGGCGCAATGCATTACCCACGGTGATGCCGAAGCCGGGCTCGAGCGGACGGAATTCAAATTTTCCGAAAGTCGGGCTTTCTTCCAGCATTATAACTTTATCAGGTTTTTGAAATGCTAATATCGCCATGAATTCAATTATTATTTGGAGTACAACTCAACGATCAATTGTTCCTTAATATTCTCGGGGATTTCTGTACGCTCCGGACGGTTAAGGAATTTACCGGCCTTAGCATTTTCTTCCCACTCCAACCAAGGATATTTGCTGTGGTTGAAGCCAGCCAAAGCATCGGAGATAACCTCAAGCGACTTGGAACGCTCGCGAACGCCGATTATCTGACCAGGTTTTACAGAATATGAAGGTATGCCTACAACTTTACCGTCAACCACAATGTGGCGATGGTTTACAAGTTGGCGTGCAGCAGCACGCGTAGGAGCTATACCCATGCGATAAACAACATTGTCGAGACGGGACTCCAAAAGTTGAAGAAGCACTTCACCAGTGATGCCTTCTGTACGCTCTGCTCTTGCGAACAAGTTGCGGAACTGTTTTTCAAGTACACCATAGGTGTTTTTAGCTTTCTGTTTTTCTGCCAACATGGTGCCGTACTCAGAAGTCTTGCGACGGCGTGAATTTCCGTGCTGACCAGGAGCATAGCTCTTCTTCGACAGAACTTTGTCGGGACCGAAAATAGGCTCGCCGAAACGACGTGCAATTCGGGATTTTGGACCTGTATATCTTGCCATAATCTACTTTAATTCTTTGATAATGTTATACTCTTCTTCTCTTAGGAGGACGGCAACCGTTGTGAGGAAGCGGTGTAACGTCGATAATTTCGCTTACTTCGATGCCTGCACCATGCACGGCACGGATAGCAGCCTCACGGCCATTACCCGGTCCTTTAACGTAAGCTTTCACCTTACGCAATCCGAGATCGAAAGCAACCTTGGAACAACTCTCTGCGGCTGTCTGAGCAGCATAAGGAGTATTTTTCTTCGAGCCACGGAAGCCCATCTTACCTGCAGAAGACCAAGATATCACCTGACCCTCTGAATTGGTCAAGGAAATAATTATGTTATTGAACGAACTATGGATATGGAGTTGGCCCATAGCGTCAACCTTGACTGTTTTCTTTTTGGAAGATACTACTTTGTTTGCCATATTGATTACTTATTATTTAGTAGCTTTTTTCTTGTTTGCGACAGTCTTCTTCTTGCCCTTACGTGTACGAGCATTGTTTTTTGTGCTCTGTCCACGTACAGGAAGACCGAGACGATGACGCACACCACGATAACATCCGATATCCATCAGACGTTTAATGTTTAGCTGCACTTCGGAACGCAGATCACCTTCTACCTTGTAGTCGGCACCAATAATCTGACGAATCTTGGCAGCTTGGTCATCGGTCCAATCCTTTACCTTTATATCTCTGTCGACACCAGCCTTATCAAGGATCTTTGCCGAGCTACTGCGACCTATACCATATATATAGGTCAAAGCGATTTCACCTCTTTTATCTTGAGGCAAATCAACACCAACAATTCTTATTGCCATATATTATTTTTACTTTATTCGTTGTGGTTAACCCTGACGCATCTTGTACTTAGGGTTCTTTTTATTAATCACAAATAAGCGACCTTTGCGACGAACTATTTTGCAATCAGCCGTACGCTTCTTTAATGATGCTCTTGTTTTCATTTATATATTGCTTTTATTTATATCGTAATACTATACGTCCCTTTGATAAATCGTAGGGACTCATTTCCACCTTCACTTTATCCCCTGGAAGAATCTTGATATAATGCATACGCATTTTCCCGGAAATATGTGCAGTGATATCATGCCCATTCTCCAAAGTTACACGAAACATCGCATTACTGAGAGATTCAGCAATAGTTCCGTCAAACTCTATAGCCAATTGTTTTGCCATGTATAAAACGTTGCTTTCGTTCTTAATTCAACCTTTGTTGCTCAATTTTCTCAACATCCTCAAACGAAGACATTATATCAGCCTTACCATGATGTATCGCTATTGTATGCTCAAAATGAGCAGCGGGCTTTCCATCACGAGTCTTTATAGTCCAACGATCTGGCATCATCATTATTTCTCTCGACCCCATAGTTATCATAGGTTCTATTGCGATACACAAACCGTTTTTCAAAAGGATTCCATTTCCTCTACGCCCATAGTTAGGCACCATAGGCTCTTCATGCATCTCACGACCTATACCATGGCCGACAAATTCACGAACGACACCATATCCTTGCTCTTCACAATGATGCTGGACTGCAAAACCAATATCACCAAGACGATGACCGGACTTTGCAGACTCTATGCCGAGATATAGACTTTCCTTTGTTACTTTCAACAGATTATGAACTTCGTCGGACACCTCACCTACAGTAAACGTATAGCAAGAATCCCCATTGAATCCATTGAGAAGTGTACCACAGTCCACCGAAACGATATCACCCTCTTGAAGGGGGATATCATTTGGTATTCCGTGAACTACAGTATCATTAACAGAAGTGCAAATACTACATGGGAATTCCGACCCGTAAGAATTGGGAAATCCCTTAAATGTAGGAACAGCCCCATTATCACGGATAAAAGTCTCCGCAAGAGTATCGAGTTGCTTAGTGGTAACCCCTGGTGCTATAACCTTTGCTATCTCTGCAAGAGTTTTTCCGACAAGCAGGTTGGCCGCACGCAACAACTCTATTTCGTCTTCTGTTTTGAGCGTTATCATTTTCTATTAAATAGCCGAATTTGAACCATGACGAACATGGCCGGAATTAAGCAAACCGTCATAATGACGCACGAGCAAATGACTTTCTATCTGCTGAATGGTGTCAAGCACAACACCAACTAGAATCAGCAAAGAAGTTCCTCCAAAGAACTGAGCAAACTCTTGATTGATTCCAAAAAGTCCAGCGAAAGCAGGCATAATGGCGATAACGGCGATGAACAAAGAACCAGGCAACATGATACGCGACATAACCGTGTCAAGATAATTGGCTGTGCTCTTTCCGGGTTTAACTCCAGGAATAAAGCCGTTATTGCGTTTCATATCCTCCGCCATCTGTTGAGGATTCATCGTAATAGCCGTATAGAAATAAGTGAACGCAATAATCAATATAACGAACACTACATTGTACAAGAGACTCGTGTGATCCATAAACTGACGAGCAGCCCAACTTGCACTATCGGTATTGTATCCGACAATCGCCATAGGAATGAACATCAATGCCTGGGCAAAAATGATAGGCATCACATTTGCAGCAAACAACTTCAAAGGAATGTACTGACGAGCTCCGCCATACTGTTTGCTACCCACTACACGTTTTGCATATTGAACAGGAACCTTACGGGTTGCATTTACCAATAAGATAGCAGCTGCGATAACCAGTACAAATACTATTATCTCAAATAACAACTTGATTAAACCGCCTGCACCTGGAGTGGAAAGCGTTGATGTAAGTTCCTGCACAAAAGCTGTCGGGAAACGTGCAATAATACCTATCATAATTATAAGTGACACGCCGTTACCTACACCTTTATCTGTTATTCTCTCGCCAAGCCACAATATAAACATACTTCCTGCTGCTAGAATAACAGTAGAAGAAATAGAAAACATTGTCCAACTCAATCCAGGAGCAAGAGCACCCGCAGCTTGATTATTAAGATTAATCAAGTATGTAGGACCTTGAAAAAGAAGAATAGCAATAGTAAGATAACGAGTATATTGGTTGATCTTACGTCTGCCACTTTCTCCTTCACGTTGCATCTTTTGGAACTGTGGTACTGCCACTGCTAACAGTTGCATCACAATCGATGCAGAAATGTATGGCATAATTCCCAATGCAAAAATAGACGCATTGGAAAAAGCACCACCCGAGAACATGTTCAATAGCGACATCAAACCGCCACTGGTCTGCTCATGGAGTGCTTGAAGTTTCCCCGAGTCAATTCCAGGAAGAACCACGAACGAGCCAAAACGATAGATGGCTATGAACAAAATGGTGATTAGAAGACGCATCCTCAAGTCTTCTATTCTCCAAATGTTCTTTATAGTTTCTGCTATTTTATTCATTTTATTCAAAGTTTAGTGGCCTTACCACCTAGAGCCTCTATTGCAGCTAAAGCTGTTTTTGAAAATGCATTTGCTTCGATTTCAAGTTTAACTTTCAATTCGCCTTTACCCAAAATTTTAACAAGCTGCTTCTTTGAAACGTACCCAGCCTCATGGAGATCTTTCGGTGTGATCTTAACAAGTTCCTTTGTCTCTGCCAAGTGCTGTAGAACAGAAAGGTTTATACCTTTGTATTCTACACGGAATATATTGTTGAAACCATATTTTGGTAGACGACGTTGCATAGGCATCTGACCACCTTCGAAACCGATTTTTTTCTTATAGCCCGAACGCGCCATAGCACCCTTGTGTCCACGTGTAGATGTACCACCTAGTCCTGAACCTGTACCACGACCAAGACGGCGACGACTATGTGTAGACCCTTTAGCAGGCTTTAAAGTATGTAATTTCATTTTCTTACTTTTTTAGTTATTCTACTACGGTTACCAAATGGTTTACCTTGTTGATCTGACCGCGTGTAACGGCATTATCTTCACGTTCAACAATCTCACCAATTTTATGCAAGCCAAGTACCTTAAGAGTAGCTTTTTGGTCCTTGGGAGCACCTATTTTACTTCTTACTTGTTTAATTTTAATTGTTGCCATTGTTGTGTGATTATTAACCTCTGAAAACTTTTTCCATTGATATGCCACGAGCCTGAGCAACTTGGCGTGCATCACGAATCTGGCTAAGAGCCAATATTGTTGCTTTCACCAAATTATGAGCATTCGAAGAACCTTGCGACTTAGCAAGCACATCTGTGATACCAACACTCTCCAATACTGCACGCATAGCACCTCCTGCCACAACGCCAGTACCTTCAGAAGCAGGCATAAGCAGAACTTTACTACCGCCAAAATGCGCCATCTGTGCATGAGGGATTGTACCGTGAATCACAGAAACCTTGTAGAGATTCTTCTTTGCTGATTCTATACCCTTAGAAATAGCAGCCGTTACTTCGCCTGCCTTACCAAGACCATAGCCAATCACTCCCTGCCCATCACCAACAACGACAATAGCAGAGAAACTGAATGTACGCCCACCTTTAGTTACTTTTGTAACACGGTTGATAGCAACCAGTCTATCTTTTAATTCTTCGCTTTTTACATTTATTCTGTTTGCCATAACCTTAAAATTTAAGTCCTCCCTTACGGGCACCATCTGCCAATTCTTTTACACGTCCATGGTAGAGATAGCCATTACGATCAAAAACGACCATTGTAATACCCGCAGCAATTGCTTTCTCTGCGATTGCTTCGCCTACCTTTACAGCCTGCTCCGACTTGGTCATCTTTTCCTCTAACTTCAATGATGAGGCTGCGACCAATGTACGTCCTTCTTCATCATCGATCACTTGAGCATATATTTGTTTGTTGCTACGAAAAACACTCAAACGAGGACGTGTAGAAGTACCACTTATCTTATTGCGTACCCGATATTTGATTTTCTGTCGTCTTTCTATTTTCGTCTTCATAATCTTTATTTCATTGAAAATTATTACTTAGCTCCGGCAGCCTTACCAGACTTACGACGTATTTGTTCGCCAATATATAAGATACCTTTTCCCTTATATGGCTCAGGCATACGGAACGAACGTATTTTTGCGCAAACTTGTCCGAGAAGTTGTTTATCGCACGACTCCAAGCAAATATACGGATTTTTATTTCTTTCCGACTTTGTTTCTACCTTTATTTCTGGTGGAAGTTGAAGAAATATAGGATGGGTATAACCTAAAGAGAACTCCATAACATTTCCTTCGTTCGAAACACGATAGCCTACGCCAACGAGTTCCATCTCCTTTTTATACCCCTCTGTAACACCCACTACCATAGAATTAACTAACGCGCGATACAAACCATGAAAAGATTGTTTCTGCTTTACATCAACGGTATCGTTTTCTTCATTGATAGTGAATACTATCTCTCCGTTTTCAATTTTCACAATGATAGAAGGATCTATCTTCTGTGTCATCTCACCCTTCGGACCTTTTACAGTCACTACATTATCCTGATATGTTACTGTAACATTTGCAGGAATGTTTATTGGCAATTTTCCTATTCTTGACATTATTATCCCTCCTAAATTAATATATGTAGCATAATACCTCGCCACCTATCTTCTGTACAGAAGCCTCCTTGTCTGTCATAACTCCCTTAGAAGTAGAAATTATAGCAATACCAAGGCCATTAATTACACGAGGCATATCCTTGTATCCAGTATACTTTCGCAAACCTGGACGTGAAACACGAGTCAAACTCTTGATTGCATTCGTTTTTGTGGCAGGATTATATTTGAGAGCCACTTTAATTACTCCTTGTGGGCCTTCATCTACAAACTTATAGTTCAAGATGTACCCTTTCTCAAAAAGGATCTTAGTGATGTCCTTTTTCAAATTTGACGCAGGCATCTCTACCACTCTGTGATTTGCACGAATGGCATTACGAAGCCGTGTCAAATAATCAGCTATTGGATCTGTCATTGATATGTTTGTTTAATTGATCGAGATTTCTCGACAATATTAAATAAAAATTTTTCTTATATGGGTTTACCAACTTGCTTTCTTCACGCCAGGAATTAAACCACTAGATGCCATCTCGCGGAACTGAATACGCGACAAACCAAACATACGAAGATAGCCTTTGGGGCGACCCGTAAGTTTACAACGATTGTGCATACGTATTGGAGATGCATTATGAGGAATTGCCTGAAGTTTACGAGCAGCTTCATAAGCCTCAACAGGATCGTCTGTAGTGTTGATGATTTTTTTTAGTGCTGCACGCTTTTCAGCATACTTGGCTACCATCTTGGCACGTTTAACTTCACGTGCTTTCATTGATTCCTTTGCCATCTTGATTAATTGTTTTTTACGTCTTTAAAAGGCAATCCAAATTCTTTGAGAAGAGCATATCCCTCTTCGTCTGTCTGAGCCGTTGTTACAAAGGTTATGTTCATTCCATTGAGACGGTCAACGCTATCTATATTGATTTCGGGGAAAATAATCTGCTCTTTGATGCCAAGAGAATAATTTCCACGACCATCCAACTTACTATCAATTCCCTTAAAATCACGTATACGCGGGAGAGCCACACGAATAAGTTCCTCAAGAAATTCATACATACGCTCACGACGCAAAGTTACTCTAACGCCAATAGGCATTTTCTTACGAACCTTAAACTGAGCAATATCTTTCTTCGACAAAGTTGCAACTGCTTTCTGTCCAGTAATTATTGTAAGCTCTTCAATAGCCTTATCTATAATTTTTTTATCCTGAGTAGCTGCTCCAAGACCTTCGTTTATAACGATCTTCTTGAGCACAGGAATCTGCATAGGTGAAGAATAATTGAATTTCTTCATAAGAGCCGGCGCAATACGCTCGGCGTAAACTTGTTTAAGACTTGCGGTGTTACTCATTACTTAATTTCCTCCCCTGATTTTTTAGAATAACGCACGAGTTTGCCTTCATCATTACGACGGCGCCCAATTCGTGTAGGCTTGCCGCTTTTAGGGTCAATAAGACTTAAATTCGAAATATGAATTGGAGCCTCTTTTTTGATAATGCCACCCTGCGGAGTTTTTGCAGAAGGTTTTTGTGATTTCGACACCATATTGACACCCTCTACAATTGCACGCTGTTCAGCAACAAGAACCTTAAGTACCTTGCCTTTTTGACCACGATTTTCGCCCGCATTCACGTAAACGACATCGTCTTTTTTAATATGTAATTTACTCATCTCTGCTTTAATGTTAAAGTACTTCAGGTGCCAACGACACTACTTTCATGTTAACTGCACGAAGTTCTCGAGCCACAGGACCAAAGATACGACTACCACGAAGTTCGCCTGCACTATTCAATAATACACACGCATTATCATCAAAGCGAATGCAAGAACCATCGGCACGATGGACTTCTTTATTAGTGCGAACGATCAAGGCACGCGACACGGTTCCTTTCTTCATATCACTTGAAGGTATCACGTTTTGAACAGCAACAACAATAACATCGCCAACAGTAGCATAGCGGCGTTTGGTTCCGCCTAGTACACGAATGCACACTGCCTCACGAGCGCCACTATTGTCGGCCACATTGAGTCTGGTTTCTACCTGTATCATTTTTACTTAGCTTTTTCTACGATTTCTACTAATCTCCATCTCTTGGTTTTACTCAAGGGACGAGTTTCCATAATCAAGACCGTATCACCCACATTGCACTCATTTTTTTCATCGTGAGCATGATATGATTTGGTCTTTGACACAAACTTGCCGTAAATAGGATGCATCTCTTTAAATTTGGCTTCAACAACAATGGTTTTGTCCATTTTGTTGCTCACCACTACACCCTGGCGGGTCTTTCTTAAATTTCTTTCTTCCATTTGTTACCTGCCTTTTATTTATTAAGTTCTCTTTGACGCAATATAGTTTTAATACGTGCTATCGTACGACGAGCATCCTTAATGCGTGAAGGATTCTCTACAGGCGATATGGAATGATTGAGTTTCAACTGATAATAGTTAGCCTCTTCTGTACTAAGGCACTCTTTCAATTCGTTTGTAGGAAGTTCTTTTATTTCTGCAATCTTCATAATCAAGCGTTTTTATCGTAATCACGTCGTACAACGAATTTTGTTGTAATGGGAAGTTTTTGCGCAGCAAGACGCAAAGCCTCTTTTGCAACTTCGTATGAAACTCCTTCTACCTCAAATATTATGCGTCCCGGAGTGATAGGGAAAACATATCCCACAGGATCACCTTTACCTTTACCCATACGTACATCTGCAGGTTTTTTAGTAATCGGTTTATCCGGAAATATACGAATCCAAATCTGACCTTCACGCTGCATATAACGAGACACAGCAACACGAGCAGCCTCTATTTGGCGTTGATTTATCCATTCTGTTTCAAGGCTTTTAATACCAAAACTTCCAAACGCCAATTGATTTCCTCTTTGTGCATTGCCCTTGCAACGGCCTTTTTGAGGTCTTCTGTATTTAGTTCTTTTTGGTTGTAACATTGTTTTTTCTAAAATTAGCGGTTATTATTTCTTCTTTTGCTGAAGCCGCGTCTACGCTCACCGCCTTGGCGACCATTTTCTTTTTGCTGTGCATAGTTTGGAGCGAGATCTACCTTATGGTAAACTTCACCACGACATATCCACACTTTAATACCCAAAAGCCCTACCTTAGTAAGAGCTGTGGTTTGACAATAGTCTATATCTGCACGGAAAGTATGGAGAGGAGTACGTCCTTCCTTATACATTTCCTGACGTGCCATTTCTGCACCATTCAAACGTCCTGCAATATGTACTTTGATACCTTCAGCACCAGCACGCATCGTATTCTGAATAGCCATTTTTATAACACGGCGATAAGCCATCTTGCCTTCAATCTGGCGAGCAATTGTTTTGCCTACTATCTGTGCGTCAAGATCAGGTTTCTTTACTTCGAAGATATTAACCTGAATATCCTTACTTGTGAGTTTCTTCAACTCCTCTTTGAGTTTATCCACTTCCTGACCACCCTTACCAATGATAAGTCCTGGACGCGAAGTACAAATAGTCACAGTGATAAGCTTAAGCGTGCGTTCAATGACAACCTTAGATACTGCATTACCTGCAGCACGTTCGTCAAGACGCATCTGGATATAGTTACGGATTTTACTATCTTCTACAATATTGTCAGGATAGTTATGTTCACCGAACCAATTTGAATCCCAACCACGGATAATACCAAGTCTATTACTAATCGGATTTACTTTCTGTCCCATAATCTTAATTATTTCTCATTTTTTGTTCCGACGAACAATGTTACATGATTGGAACGTTTGCGAATTCGATAGCCACGTCCCTGTGGAGCAGGACGCATACGCTTAAGGGTAACGCCTTCGTCAACAAACACTTTCGTAATGAAGAGTTCGCCAACTTCAGCTTTACGATCATTTTTCGCTTCCCAATTACTGATAGCAGAACGCAAAAGTTTCTCTACCGGCACAGAAGCTGCTTTTGCAGAAAAGCGAAGCGTACCAAGCGCACGATTAACCTCCATACCACGAATCATATCCACAACATAACGCATTTTACGAGGTGAAGAGGGAACGCCGTTAAGCTTGGCAAAGTACTGGGTCTTGCGGCTTTCTTTAATAGCATTAGCCGCCAATCTTTTTCTTTTTCCCATTATCTATTATTCTTATTTTTCTTTATTACCTGCTCCTGCGATTACTTCTTGTTGTTACCAGAATGACCGCCAAACCTACGTGTGGGGGCGAACTCTCCAAGTTTATGACCCACCATATTTTCAGTAACGTAGACAGGAATGAACTTATTACCATTATGAACAGCAATGGTATGTCCCACAAAATCAGGGGAAATCATTGATGCCCTCGACCATGTTTTTACAACGCTTTTCTTGCCGCTTTCATTCATGGCAAGAATTTTCTTTTCCAAAGTAACTGCGATGTATGGTCCTTTTTTTAATGAACGACTCATAATTTACTCTCTTTACAGTTATTTCTTAGCGTTTGCTCTTTCAATGATATATTTGTTCGATGCTTTCTTCGGAGCTCTTGTCTTAAGACCCTTAGCATACAAGCCGTTTCTTGAACGAGGATGACCTCCCGACTGACGACCTTCACCACCACCCATCGGGTGATCTACAGGGTTCATAACAACACCACGGTTATGAGGACGACGACCAAGCCAACGACTACGGCCAGCCTTTCCTGAGCTCTCAAGAGCATGATCGGAATTTCCGACACTACCAACAGTAGCTTTGCAAGCACTAAGAATCTGACGTGTTTCACCAGAGGGTAATTTGATTACGCAGTAGCGACCTTCGCGAGAAGTAAGCTGTGCAAAGTTACCTGCAGAACGTACGAGTCTTGCGCCCTGACCGGGACGAAGTTCTATATTGTGAATCACAGTACCTACAGGAATATTTTGAAGAGGAAGAGCATTTCCCACTTCAGGAGCAGCTTGTGCGCCAGACATAACTGTAGCTCCCACTTTAAGTCCATTAGGGGCAATGATATAACGTTTTTCACCGTCAGCATAGAAGAGCAATGCAATACGAGCCGAACGATTGGGATCGTATTCTATTGTCTTTACCACTGCGGGTACACCATCTTTCTCTCTTTGAAAGTCAACAAGACGGAGTTTACGTTTGTGGCCACCGCCACGATAACGCACCGTCATTTTGCCTACATTATTACGACCGCCAGTAGAGCGTTTGCCGTAAACGAGAGATTTTTCTGGTACGGATGCAGTAATTTCTTCGAACGTACCAATAATTTTATGTCTCTGACCTGGTGTAGTAGGTTTAATTTTACGTACTGCCATATCTTATCAAATGTTGCTGTAAAAATCTATTGTATCACCGTCTTTCAATGTTACAACGGCTTTTTTATAGGCATTGGTACGACCTTTAGTAAAACCAGAACGTGTGTAACGGCTCTTGTTTTTACCTGCGTAACGCATAGTACTAATACCAATAACGTTTACGTTATATAGGTCTTCAATTTCTGCCTTAATTTGCATTTTATTTGCCTGGGGGCTTACAATGAAGCCGTATTTCTTCTCAGTGTCGGTCAGACGATTCATTTTTTCGGTGACCAGCGGACGAATTATAAATCTCATGATTAAGCCTCCTTGTTGTTAAATGCGTCATTGATTTCCTTAATGCTCTTCTCTGTAATGAGCAACACACCAGCATCAAGCACGATGTATGTGTTTAAGGTTTTCGCAATAGTTACCTTGGTATCCTGAAGATTACGTCCCGAAAGATATACATTTCTATCAATATCAGGAAGGACAACAAGCGATCTCTTGTCGGCAACCTTAAGATTGTTAAGCAATTCTATATAGCTTTTTGTTTTGGGAGCATCAAAAGTAAAATCCTCAACAACAATTATCGAATTTTCCTTAGCCTTATAGCTAAGTGCTGAACGACGAGCAAGATCTTTTACTTTCTTGTTAAGCTTAAAGCCGTAATCACGAGGTTTGGGACCGAACACACGTGCTCCACCAACCAACAACGGTGAATTAATATCACCACGACGAGCTCCGCCGCCACCTTTCTGGCGTCCAAGTTTACGTGTAGAACCGCTGATTTCGCTTCTTTCCTTCGATTTGGCAGTACCTTGACGACGATTTGCCATATACTGCTTCACAGCTAGATAAATAGCATGGTCGTTCGGTTCGATACCATAAATACTGTCATTAAGTGTTACTTTACGACCCGTATCTTCTCCTTTTATATTATATACACTTAGTTCCATTATTTCTTGAGAATTAAGATTGAACCTTTGCATCCGGGAACAGAACCTTTTATCAGCAAGAGGTTGCTCTCAGGAATAACTTTAAGTATTTGCAAATTGTGTGTAGTTACACGCTCGTTGCCCATATGGCCACCCATGCGCATACCTTTAAACACCTTTGCAGGATAAGAGCACGCACCGATAGAACCCGGTTTTCTCAAACGGTCATCTTGACCATGAGTAGTTTGACCAACACCGCCAAAACCATGTCTTTTAACTACACCTTGGAAGCCATGTCCTTTAGACGTACCAGTTACATTAACATAGTTCACTGTAGAGAACACATCAACGGTAACAATGTCGCCTAAATTCAACTCCTTGTCAAAATCAGTGAACTCGGCCAAGTGGCGCTTGGGAGTGGTACCCGCTTTCTTAAAGTGTCCTTCCATAGGCTTGGTAGTATTTTTCTCCTTAGCCTCTTGGAAACCGAGTTGAACAGCAGCATAGCCGTCCTTTTCCACACTCTTCACTTGCGTTACCACACAAGGGCCAGCTTCGATAACAGTGCATGGCACATTTTTGCCCTCAGCACTGAAAACGGATGTCATTCCGATTTTCTTTCCTAATAATCCTGGCATTTCTGTAATTTATTTGAGTGATTTATTATATTGTTATATACTATACCTTAATCTCAACCTCAACACCACAGGGCAATTCAAGTTTCATCAAAGCGTCTACTGTTTTCGAAGTAGAGCTATAGATGTCAATAAGGCGCTTATAACTCGAAAGTTCAAACTGCTCGCGTGCTTTCTTGTTAACAAAAGTACTGCGGTTTACAGTAATGATGCGCTTATGAGTAGGAAGTGGAATCGGACCACTCACAATTGCTCCTGTAGCCTTTACAGTTTTCACGATTTTCTCAGCAGACTTTTCTACCAAGGAATAATCGTAGGATTTAAGTTTGATTCTAATTTTTTGACTCATTGTTTTTTATATTACACCGTTCGGACGGGAGTAAGAGTCATTCATTACCCCCGCCGTTCCGGATTTTTTATTACTTAAGCAGTTCGGTATGTCCTTTAATTTCCTCGAGCACTTTCTCTGCTATAGAAGTAGAAACTGCTGCGTGATGATCATATTGCATTGAAGAAGTTGCACGACCAGAAGTAATGGTACGAAGAGCCGTTACATAACCAAATGTTTCTGCAAGCGGAACCAAAGCCTTTACGATACGTCCACCGCTACGGTTGGTATCCATACCTTCTACTTGACCACGTCTCTTATTCAAGTCGCCAATCACATCACCCATATTTTCTTCGGGGCAAACAACCTCGAGACGCATAATAGGCTCCATGAGTACGGGCTTAGCTTTTGCACAAGCATTTTTGTAAGCACTAATAGCAGCAACCTCAAACGACAACTGATCAGAGTCTACGGGGTGGAAAGAACCATCAAGGAGTTCAACCTTAAGACCAACCATAGGATAACCACCGAGCACACCATTCTTCATTGCAGATTCAAAACCTTTCTGAACAGAAGGAATGAATTCCTTAGGAATGTTACCGCCGGTAACTTTGTTGACAAACTGAAGATTGCCTTCTTTGAAATCGGGATCAAGCGGACCAACATTAACAATAATATCAGCGAACTTACCACGACCACCTGTCTGCTTCTTGTATACCTCGCGGAGATTAACAGTCTTGGTGATAGCCTCCTTATAGTTAACCTGCGGCTTACCCTGATTACATTCTACGCCAAATTCACGACGAAGACGTTCGATAATAATATCAAGGTGAAGCTCACCCATACCAGAAATAATAGTCTGACCGCTCTGTTCGTCTGTATGAACCGTAAATGTAGGATCTTCTTCTGCAAGTTTTGCAAGACCATTTGAAAGTTTGTCAAGATCCTTCTGAGTCTTAGGCTCTACTGCAATACCGATCACAGGATCGGGGAAGTCCATAGATTCAAGTACGATAGGTGCGTCTTCATCAGCAAGAGTATCACCTGTGCGGATATCTTTGAAACCAACGCCTGCGCCAATATCACCTGCACCGATAACATCAACAGGATTCTGCTTGTTTGAATTCATCTGGAAAAGACGAGAGATACGCTCTTTCTTGCCCGAACGAACATTATACACATAGGAACCTGCGGAAATTTTACCGGAATAAACACGGAAGAAAGTAAGACGACCTACATACGGGTCAGTTGCTATCTTGAATGCGAGAGCAGATGTGTGTTCGTCTTCAGCAGGACGGCGATCTTCTTCTTCGCCCGTGCTCGGATTGGTACCTACAATATTCGGAGTGTCAACCGGAGACGGAAGGAACATACAAACATAGTCAAGCAGCGTTTGAACGCCCTTATTCTTGAATGCAGAACCACATGTCATAGGAGTGAGCTTTTGCGAAATAGTTCCCTTGCGGATAGCTGCGATAATTTCTTCGTTAGAAATCGTAGAAGGATCTTCGAAGAATTTCTCCATCAAAGCATCATCACACTCTGCAGCCTGTTCAACCATCTTGTCGTGCCATTCCTGAGCCTCAGCCTGAAGCTCTGAAGGAATATCTTCAACCTCAAACTCAGCGCCCTGGGTTTCATCATTCCAAATGATAGCTTTCATTTGGATAAGATCTACAATACCCTTGAAATTTTCCTCTGCGCCGATAGGAATTGCCACAACGCAAGGATTTGCGTGCAGAATGCTCTTCATTTGGCTTACAACCTCGAAGAAATCTGCACCGGAGCGGTCCATTTTGTTTACAAACGCAATACGAGGAACATTGTACTTATCAGCCTGACGCCAAACAGTTTCACTCTGCGGCTGCACACCACCTACTGCGCAGTATGTTGCCACAGCACCGTCGAGCACACGCAAGGAACGTTCTACCTCTGCGGTAAAGTCAACGTGTCCCGGAGTATCGATAAGGTTAATTTTGAAAGTCTTGTCGTTCCAGTTCCAATAAGTAGTAGTAGCAGCAGAAGTAATTGTAATACCTCTCTCCTGCTCTTCTTCCATCCAGTCCATCGTAGCTGCACCTTCGTGCACCTCACCGATTTTATGGGTTTTACCCGTATAAAAGAGGATACGTTCAGAAGTAGTTGTTTTACCGGCATCGATGTGAGCCATGATACCGATGTTACGCGTAAGATTTAAATCTACTTTAGCCATCTGTTATATTCCTCTCTTTTAGAATCTGAAATGTGCGAACGCACGGTTAGCTTCTGCCATGCGGTGCATGTCTTCTTTACGTTTGTAAGCACCACCCTGCTCGTTGTAAGCGTCCATAATTTCAGCAGCGAGTTTTTCTGCCATGGACTTTCCGCTACGTTTACGGGCAAAGTTGATCATGTTTTTCATCGAAACCGATTCTTTACGATCGGGACGAATTTCTGTAGGAACCTGGAAAGTTGCACCACCGATACGACGCGACTTAACTTCAACTAGAGGAGTAATCTTGTCGAGAGCTGATTTCCAAACTTCAAGTGCCGATTTCTCAGCATCCTTATTTTTCTCACTTACGATTTCGAGGGCTGCATAGAATATCTTGTAGGAAGTATTCTTTTTGCCATCATACATAAGATGATTAACAAACTTGGAAACTTTCTGGTCTCCATAAACAGGATCCGGAAGGATCACACGTTTCTTTGGTTTTGCTTTTCTCATTTTGTTTTAGCGATAATTGATTTGGGGCTGCTAATATTTTGTCTTCAACGTCCCCTCCGGGAGCGTTTACTCAACCTTTCCTATTTTGCTTCCGCGCAAACCAAATGATTTTACTTACTTAGACGCTTTAGGCCTCTTTGCACCATATTTAGAGCGACGCTGTGTACGGTTAGCAACACCGGCAGTATCAAGAGTACCGCGAACGATGTGATAACGAACACCCGGAAGGTCTTTAACACGACCGCCACGCACCAAAACAATGCTGTGTTCCTGAAGATTATGACCTTCTCCGGGTATATAGGAGTTAACCTCCTTGGAGTTGGTCAAACGTACACGCGCAACCTTGCGCATTGCAGAATTAGGTTTTTTAGGAGTGGTTGTGTAAACGCGCACACAAACACCACGCCTCTGAGGGCATGAGTCAAGGGCAGGCGATTTACTCTTATCCACCAAAACCTTTCTGCCTTTTCTTACCAATTGTTGAATTGTAGGCATTTTACTGTTTTTTAATTACTTATATATTATATTCTTTCTATTTTCTATAATTCTCAACGGCGCATAATACACCTTTTCGGGCTGCAAAGTTACAAATATTTCCGCTATTTACAAAGAGAGTCAGGAGGTTAACATACAGAAAACGCACGTTTTACTGCCTTGCTACGCAAAGCACAAGCATCACAAATCAGCACAAACTAATGATATTCAACATATTAAAGAAGAACAAAGAAACAAGAGGAATTTTTCTTATTCTTTGCTTTATTCTTTGTTTTATTCTTTTTTAACTATTTGGTTTATTTTTGAAGTTTATTTAACTATAAAATCAACGGTTTTCTTCCCTAAAGCAAAAATCTCCCAAAATAGCATTGCATTTCTCTACAAAAATACAGGCATCTGCATTACGAAAAAACTATAACGGCATCTCGTAAAAACGATGTCAGACATAATTTAAAC
>CAVFYC010000041.1:0-19133 GCA_963626585.1 Christensenellaceae bacterium Phil1
CCATGAAATTTAAATTCCGACGCATCTCGTAAAAATTAGATGCGGCGGAGTTTTTGCGAGATGCCGTGTAGTTTTTTGCAAGCCCTTACGCCTTTTTTCAGAACGCCGCATAGCGTTTGCCAAGACCCATGGCTTTTATGCAACGTTTGACTGTTTGCTGCGCCCAATGCTTTGCATTATCAAGGAATTGCGTAACTTTGCCCCCCGAAAACAGAAGCAAACGCCAATGTATTGTTACGCATCTCACAACTACCGCGACTTTGCACACGCAGGCAACATCTCCAAGAATTTCAACGAACATATCATGCAGGATATGGGATTCAAGAACGTTGCCCTACCGCAGACGCATTTCCACAACAAGGTATTGGGTTTTTTTGCAACGCTTGCAGGAGTGTGCACAATACCTTTCAAACTACACAGAGGCGATGTGATTGTGTTGCAATACCCGGTGAAGAAATACTACACGTTTATCTGCAAGGCGGCTCACCTTCGCGGAGCAAAAGTTATCACTTTGATTCATGATTTGGGCTGCTGCCGGCGCAAGAAAATCACGCCGAAAAAAGAGATGCAGCGTCTCAACAATTCCGATGCCCTGATTGTGCACAACGAAAACATGAAAAAGTGGATTTTGGAGCACCGTTACAAAGGCGTTGTGGCAATACATCACATGACCGACTATATTGCCGACGCACAAGCTCCGATACACGAATTCAACGGAGGCCGACTGAAAATAATGTATGCCGGGGCGCTGCCGAGAAAAAAGAACGCATTTCTTTATACACTTGCCGAAAAAGAATTGAACTACGACCTCGAACTCTACGGAAGAGGTTTCGACGGCTCGCAAATCAAGAGCAAAAGCGTGCACTACCACGGATTTGTGAACGACACGCAACTCATCGAAAACAACGACTGCAATTTCGGTTTGGTTTGGGACGGAAATTCACTCGATGCCTGCGAAGGGCCCTACGGAAGCTATCTCAAACTAAACAATCCCATAAAGACTTCGCTCTGCATACGCTGCCACCTGCCCGTGATAGTATGGCAAGAAGCCGCCATCGCACCTTTTGTAAAAGCCAAAGGATTAGGAATCTGCGTAGCCACACTCCGCGAACTCGACAAGACACTCGCACAAATCACTCCCCAACAATACGCCCAACTCGAGCGCAACGTAGTGGAATGGAGCAAGGAACTAAAACGCGGAACCTGCACGCGCAACGCAATAAACGAATGCCTGGAACATTTAGGTATGCCCAAAGCCTGAAACAAAAGCAAGCCGTAAAAACAAGACGAGACATAAAACCAACGATTTCAGACATTTTGCGATAAAAATCAGAGCAAAACATTTTGACATATCGGCAGAAACCACTAATTTTGCACCCGCAAAGTCCTTCAAGGGCAATAAAAAGCCGGGCAAACCAATATGTCCGCGCCCCCGGGAACAACAATTAAACAATTAACAATGTACGCAATTGTAGAAATCCAAGGCCAACAATTCAAGGCCGAGGCAGGAAAGAAAATCTTCGTGCACCACATAAAAGATGCCGAGGAAGGAAAAAGCGTTGAGTTCAACAAAGTTCTTCTTGCCAACAACGAAGGCACAATCACCGTAGGCTCTCCCGTTATCGAGGGTGCAAAAGTGGTTTGCGAGGTAGTTCGTCCTCTCGTTAAGGGCGACAAGGTGATCGTTTTCCATATGAAACGCCGCAAAGACGAACGTAAAAAGAACGGCCACCGCGAACAATTCACTGAAATATTAATCAAAGAAGTTGTAGCTTAATTTTAGGAGGAAAATAGATTATGGCACATAAAAAAGGTGTAGGTAGTTCCAAGAACGGACGCGAATCAGCTTCGAAAAGATTAGGCGTCAAAATTTTCGGCGGGCAAGTATGCAAAGCTGGCAACATTATCGTTCGTCAGCGTGGCACAGTGCATTATCCTGGAAAGAACGTAGGAATCGGCAGCGACGATACTCTCTTCGCTCTCGCTGACGGCGTGGTAAATTTCCGCCGTGGCAAACGCGACAGAAGCGTGGTATCTGTTGTTGTAGCAACCGAAAAGGCTGAAGCATAAGACATACAAAAGATACAAACAATCAAGTCCCGAAAGTTATCTGCTTTCGGGACTTTTTTAATGCTTCTACCGACTCCCAAACCGCCTCGCGAAACTACGGCCTGGGGTTGAAAAGCTACAGCGTGGCTTTAAAAACACGCCTACGCGATTTTGCGGAAAGTCCGACGCATTTCTGCAAAAAGCCTGCGCGTTTCGGCAAAAGCCCTGCGTGTTTCAGCAAAAAACCGACGCATATCAGCGAAAAGTCAGCGCGTTTCGGCAAAAGCCCGGCGTGTTTCAGCAAAAAACCGGCGCATATCGGCAAAAGCCCGGCGCATTTCCGCGAAAAGTCGGTGCATTTTGGCAAAAGGACAAGCGCATTTTGCAAAACCGCAACAGCCAACAATGAGAACGGGCTTTTACTTCTTTCATACGGCTCGGGCTAACAAATCGTCAGTAACTTTGCTCCGCAAAAACAGATACCTCTATGATTATCACCATAGCCAGACAATGCGGTTGCGGAGCGTTGAAAATCGGAAAACAACTGTCGTCGCGTTTCGGCATACCCTTCTACACCCGTCAAGACCTGCTCTCGATGGCGCGCTCACGCACGGATTGCGTGCGTGAACTCGAAGATTTTTTTGAAGAACGCCCCGTGGACGAACTAATCTTCGCCATTTCTTCGTTTGCCGCCTACGACAATGCCGACCCGAGCCACAAATCGCTGCGCTTGTTGCAGGAACTCATCGGGAACCTTGACTGCATCATAATCGGACGCTGCGGAAATTATATTTTCAAGCACCGCGAAGACCTTGTGTCAGTTTTCCTCAAAGGCAGTCTTGACAAGCGCGTAAAGGCAATTGAGGAAGAACTCAAGATGTCGCATGCCGAGGCCGAAGAATACGTTGGAAATCTCGACGACAGCCGTGTGCGCTACCACAAATACTACACCGGACTTACGTGGGGCAATGCCGAAGATTATGACCTTTGTATCGACAGCATCAGGTTGGGCGCAGAAAAATCGGTGGAGCTTATCGCGCAATACATAGAGGCTGTAAAACCATAATTCCCAGACATGAAATACATCATACAATTCATTATAATTATAGGGTTCTCTTTCGTTGGCGAACTGCTTCATTATTTTATTCCCCTGCCCATTCCCGCAAGCATCTACGGCATTCTGCTTTTGTTTATAAGCCTTGAGTGCAAGTTTATAAAGGTTAAACACCTGCGCGAAACGAGCACTTTTCTCATAGCAATAATGCCCGTGATGTTTATTCCCGCCGCCGTGGGACTGATTGACACTTGGGACGCAATCAGCAAGCATGTCGTGGCTTATGTGGTCGTTACCGTTGTGAGCACATTTGTTGTAATGGGTGCTGCGGGCGCAGTTACTCAATTTGTGATACGCCGAAAAAACTCCGCCAAATGAGAGAAATGTTGCAGGATTCCGTTTATTTCGGAGTATTGATAAGTCTTGGCTCTTATGCAATAGGAATGTTTTTGAAGAAAAAGACCGGCTGGGCTTTGATGAACCCTCTGCTTGTAAGCATAGTGATTTGCATTGTTTTCATAACCGCCACGGGAGTAAGCTACAAGGACTACAACGCCGGGGCATCGTGGCTGAGCTATCTGTTGACGCCTGCCACAGTTTGCCTTGCCGTTCCGCTTTATCAGCAAGTGGAGATGCTCAAGAAGAACTACCGCGCCATTCTTTCGGGAATAGCTGCCGGAGTGTTTTCAAGCCTTTTGAGCATATTGTTGCTTGCCCTTGCGTTCGGTTGGGACCATATTTCCTACGTAACATTCCTGCCCAAATCCATAACCACTGCCATCGGAATGGGCGTGTCGGAGGAATTGGGCGGAATAGTTCCCATCAGCGTTATGGCAATAATCATTACCGGCGTGTTGGGAAACATCTTTGCCGAAAGTTTCCTGAAACTTATCCACATCAAAGAGCCTATCGCCAAAGGCATAGCCATCGGTTCGGCTTCTCACGCCGTGGGAACGGCGCGCGCCATGGAAATGGGCACAATCGAAGGGGCTACCAGCGGTTTGTCGATAGTTGTTAGCGGCGTGTTGACCGTTGTGGGAGCATCTTTGTTTGCTATGATTTTATAGAAATGCCTTGCCGGAAATACGGCTTAGGCAACAAGAAAATACAACATCGCATCTCGAAAAAATTCCGCCGCATCTAATTTAAATTAGATGCGGCGGAATTTAAATTTGGTGGCCCGGAGTTTTTGCGACATGCCGACTCGTTTTTTCAGCAACTTTTCAAGGCAAAACTCCACCCCTCGCCAAGAAGCAACAACGGCTTGAAAACACGAAGAAAGCCCAAACGTTTCACTCTGCAACAACTTCCAAAAATATGTTTTCCATAAGTTTGGCTTGCAAAGAAATTACTATCTTTGCAATGTAGCATAATGTCTACACACCACAAGATAAAAATAAAATAATATATAGTCATGAAATTCTCACTCTCCAGTTCGGAGCTTGCCGAGCACCTTCAAGCCATAGTAAAGGTCATCAACTCCAAAAACCAAATGTCGATACTCGGCAGTTTCCTTTTTGAAGTAACCGGAAGTACACTAAAAATCACCGCTTCAGACGGCGAAAACACGCTTGTTACTAATGTAGGAATCAACGAACCGAGCGGAGACTATCGGTTTGCCATTAACGCAAAAACGGTAATCGATGCCGTGAAGGGAATACCCGAACAACCCGTAACTTTCGACGTAGATCCGGAAAATTTCAACACCACTATAATATACCAAAACGGACATTTCTCACTCGTGAGCGAGAACGCCGACGAATATCCCTCATACACGGAATTCCCTGCCGACAGCACCGAAATCAAAGTGGACGCAAAACTACTGCTTGATGCCGTGGGCCGCGCATTGTTTGCCACGGCAGCCCCCGACAGTGCCCACCCCGTGATGACAGGCTTGCTCTTCGACGTTACTCAGGACAATGCCGAAAACGGTACAAAGGGAAGCATCTCCGTAGTGGCAAGCGACGGCCGCAAATTGGAGTACACCCGTTGGGCTAACGAGGACAACATCGCGGCAGGACAGTATGTGCTTTCAAACAAACCCGCCCTACTCCTCCGCTCATTGCTTGCCAAGGAAACGGGAGACATCAGCGTAAGGTTTGCAGAGACAAAAGCCGAAATCAAAATGCAATCATTCAGCATGACATGCCGCCTCATCGACGGCAGATTCCCTGCATACGACAAAGTGGTGCCGCGCAACAATCCTAACCACCTTACGGTCAACCGCATGTCGTTTATCAACATGCTGCGCCGCGTGCTAGTTTTTGCCGACACCGTGAGCTCGCTCGTGAAACTTCATATGGAATCCGACCAAATTGTTACCAGCGTACAGAACATCGACTACTCGCAATCGGCAGAGGAGAAAATGATTTGCGAATACGACGGAATGCCAATGAACATAGGTTTCAAAGGCACGACGCTCATAGATTTTCTCAACAATCTCACATGTGAAAACGTTGAGTTCCAAATAGCCGACCAAAGCCGGGCCGCCATAATCGTACCGTCGCCGCAGCCAAAAGACGAAAAAGACGAGGAAGGAAAACCTTTGCACAAGGAAGAAATCGTAATGTTGCTCATGCCGAGCATCATAAACGACTAAAGTTTCACAAATCCCGATTAAAATGAAACTGAATCTCAAAAAGCCCCTCGTTTTCTTTGATCTGGAAACCACGGGAGTAAGCTCAATTCACGACAGAATCATCATGCTCGGATATATCAAGGTATATCCCAACGGCAACGAGGAAGCAAAGACGATTTATATCAACCCCGAACGCCACATTCCCGAAGAAACTACGGCCATTCACCATATCACCGACGACGATGTAAAGGATTGTCCCACTTTCAAGCAGATTGCTGCAAATTTGGCGGCAACCTTTGAAGGCTGCGACTTTGCCGGTTTCAATTCCAACCATTTCGACGTGCCCATGCTCGTGGAAGAAATGCTGCGCGCGGGGGTGAATTTCGACATCAGCAAGAGCAAACTGATTGATGTGCAGAACATCTACCACAAATTGGAACCCCGTACACTTTCTGCCGCATATAAATACTATTGCCACAAAGAGCTTGACGGCGCCCACTCGGCAGAAAACGATACGATGGCTACCTATGAGGTGATGAAGGCACAACTCGACAAATATCCCGAAGTTCTGAAAAACGACGTGGACTTTCTCGCAGATTTTTCCAAGATGAACAACAACGTTGACCTTGCCGGGCGCATCGTCTACAACGAGCAAAACGTTCCAGTCTTCAACTTCGGAAAATACAAAGGCACCCCGGTTGAAGAAGTGCTGACAAAAGACCCAGGATATTACGGCTGGATTCTTCAAGGAGATTTCCCGCAAAACACAAAACAAGTACTCACTCGCCTGCGTTTCAAATTTAATGGCAAATAACAGTCTGCAAGGAAAACATATCGTTCTCGGCATCACGGGAAGCATCGCCGCGTATAAATCATGTACGCTCGCACGACTTTTGATAAAGGCCGGCGCAGAAGTACAAGTGGTTATGACTCCGGCTGCAAAGGAATTCATCACTCCCCTGACCCTCGCCACACTCACGAAACACGCTGTGGTAAGCGAATTCTTTGACCGCCGCGACGGTTCATGGCATAGCCATGTGGATTTGGGCCTTTGGGCAGACGCAATGCTTGTTGCCCCCGCCACAGCCTCAACTATCGCCAAATTTGCAAACGGCGTGGCAGACAATATGCTCGTTACCACTTATCTATCAATGCGTGCCCCCGTGTTTGTAGCCCCTGCCATGGATTTGGACATGTTTGCCCACCCGGCTACACAGCACAACCTTAAAACGCTCACGGAATACGGCAACAAAATAATCAGTCCCGAAACAGGCGAACTCGCAAGTGGTTTGCAGGGGAAAGGGCGTATGGAAGAACCCGAACGGATTGTGGAATTTCTTGACGGGTATTTCAAGAAATCACAACAGTTGCTTGGGAAAAAGATACTGATTACCGCAGGCCCGACATACGAGAAAATCGACCCCGTAAGGTTTATCGGAAATTATTCCTCCGGGAAAATGGGTTATGCGCTTGCAGAAGAATGTGCGCAAAGAGGCGCAGAAGTAGTTTTGGTAAGCGGACCGGTTTCGTTAACGGCAAAAAATCCTGCCATACGCGTTGTAAGCGTGGAAAGTGCCTCTCAAATGTATTCGGCAGCAGTTGCAGAATTTTCTGATTGCCATTCAGCTATACTTTGTGCCGCTGTAGCAGATTTTACACCGCAAATCTCTGCTTCTTCAAAAATCAAACGCGAAAAAGGAGACATGGTTTTACATCTCGCTCCTACAAAAGATATTGCCGCAGAACTAGGAAAACTCAAACGCAAAGAGCAACATCTTGTCGGCTTCGCATTGGAAACAGACAATGAGCGAAGCAATGCAATCCATAAACTTGAGTCGAAAAATTTGGACTTTATAGTTTTGAATTCGCTCAAAGACAAAGGCGCCGGTTTCGCAGTTGATACCAACAAGATATCCATAATATCAAAAACATCTGTGTTGGAATATCCTTTAAAGCCCAAAAGCGAAGTAGCACACGATATTATAGACGAACTATGCAAGTTGTAAAGAAAATTCTAATGTTGGCTGTGGTTTTTCTGTGCTGTACAAAAACTATTGCACAGGAGCTTGACGCGCGTGTAACGGTTAACCACAGCAAAATATCAGGCACAAACACAAGCGTATTTGAAGACCTCGAAAAAAACATTAGCGATTTTCTGAATACTCGCCGTTGGACCAGCCAGCAATACAACGAAAACGAAAGGATAAACTGCTCGTTCAACATAACAATAAACAAATATGACGATGCACGCGGTTCGTTCACGGCTTCACTGCTTCTGATGGTAATACGCCCCGTATACAATTCGTCTTACACCACAGTGGAGTACAGCGTTAAGGACGAAAATTTTGATTTCACCTATCATGAATTCGACAAACTCGATTTTCGCGTAGATCAAATCAACAACGATCTCACCGCCATGCTCGGCTATTACGCCTATTTCATAATAGGAATTGATAATGATACTATGTCGCCCGAAGGGGGTACGGACTTCTTTAAAACTGCCCTTGATATTGCCAATTCTGCACAAGGTCTAAACGGAAAAGGATGGAAAACCACAGGAAACGACCGCAATCGCTACGCAATTATAAACGACATGCTCGACGGCAGTATGGAGCCTTTCAGAAAAATGCAGTACACTTATCATCGCGAAGGGCTTGACGTTATGGCGGAAAATGCCGAAAACGGACGCAACAAGATTACAGAAGCGATAAAACTTCTCGGCGAAGCCCACAATAACAAACGCCTTAGCAAATTGCCGCAGTTGTTTACGGAATACAAGCGCGACGAACTTGTTAATATATATCAAGGACAGGGCAAACCGCAGGAAAAAGAATCGCTCTACAATATTCTTTCAAATATAAACGCCTCCTACAATACTTACTGGCGTAATCTTTCAAAATAAATATGCTTCGCAACCTCAAAATACGCAAATACGCTTTAATAGATACCTTGGATATTGAATTCCATCGCGGGTTCTCTGTAATTACAGGCGAAACGGGAGCCGGCAAAAGCATTATGCTCGGTGCGATAAACCTTATCCTCGGCGGGAGAGCTGATGCGAAATTTATAAAAGACGGAGCCGAGAAATGTTTTGTAGAAGCTGTTTTTGAAGAAAACAACGAAGATATTGCGACCTTCTTTTCCGAGAACGATTTTGATTATGACGGCAAAGAATGTGTGGTACGCCTACCTTCTTTTCCGAGAACGATTTTGATTATGACGGCAAAGAATGTGTGGTACGCCGCGAAATTTCCAAATCAGGCAAAAGCCGCGCTTTCATAAACGACACACCCGCCACGGTTTCCCAATTAAAAGAACTCGGGCAGAAACTTGTTGACATTCATTCCCAACATCAAAATCTGCTGATATCTGGAACTGATTTCCAAATTGGGGTAATCGATTCGGTAGCAAGAAATTTTCAAGAGCGCAACGATTATTTTGCAAAGTACTGCGAATTCAAAAAAGTTCAAGGCGAACTTGAAAAACTTCGCAAAGATATCGCAAAAAAACAGGAAGACGAAGATTATCTGCGCTACTCTTTGCAACAATTCGAGGCAGCAAATCTAAAAGAGAACGAGGAAGAAGAACTTGAAGCCGAGCAGCAAAAACTTTCCCACGCAGAAGAAATAACCGAAGCCTTGGCAGAAACGTGCCAGACCATGGACAGCGAAGAAGGCAGTGTGGTTGATTCTTTGTCGCGCTGCGCAGAAAATCTCGCACGCATCGCAAAATTTCTGCCCGAAGCCGAATCTCTTTCCAACCGCATCGACAGTGTTTGTATTGAGTTGCGGGATATTTACGGCGAGCTGCAAGAACACGTAGAAGACGACGATTACAATCCCGCGCGTTTGCAGGAAGTGGACGATCGACTCTCTGTGATTTATGATTTGGAGCGCAAATATCATCTTGACTCCTATGACGATTTGCTTAAAAAGGAAGAAGAATTGCGCGCGCAGTTAGAAGTTATCGACGACGGCGCAGAAATTCTTGCGGGCAAAGAGAAAGCGTGTAAACAGCTCCGTAAAGAAATGCTTGAAAAAGCCGCGTTGCTTACAGCCACACGCAAGGAAGCAGCCACGAAACTCGCCGAAGAAATGACGGCGCGGCTTATTCCGCTCGGTATGCCCGATGTAAAATTCCAGGTAACAGTCGGCGCGTTGCCCGAAGCCAGTATTACGGGAATTGATGACGTAAAATATATGTTCAGCGCCAACAAAAATTCCGCGCTGCGCGAAATAGAAACGATTGCATCGGGTGGAGAAATCGCACGTATCATGCTTTGTTTAAAAGCAATCGTATCCGAGGTGAAAGGTTTGCCCACAATAATTTTCGACGAAATAGACACCGGAGTTTCCGGACGCATTGCCGAGCAAATGGCAAGGGCTATGCAGGGAATTTGCCGCGGCGGAACTCAGGTGATATGCATTACCCATTTGCCGCAAATTGCTGCGAGGGGCGATTTCCACTATCTTGTCTACAAACAAAACGATGACGACGCAACTTCGTCGCGTATGGAAGAACTTACAGAAGCGAACCGTTTGAACGAGATCGCAAAGATGCTTAGCGGCAGCGAAATCACAACGGCTGCAATGGACAATGCAAAAGAACTTCTCAAAAACAAGAACAACTAAAACGACTATAATATAAATGACACGCAAGACAATATTTGTTTCACTGCTATTCTTGGGAATATGCACCACTGTTTTTGCAGCCGTTCCCAAGAAAGTTTCAAGCGCATGCAAATCTCTCGCCACCATTGTTACTTATGGCAGCGACGGCAAGATGATTTCCACAGCCCCCGCCTTTTCTATTGGCGACAACGGCGAAGTTTTTTCAGAATATTCGGCATTCCGCAACGCCAAGAGCGCAGAGTTTGTAAGTTCGGCGGGCGGGAAGATGAAAATCTCGCGCATTTGTGGTGCCAGCGACATATATGATATCATCAAGTTCTCGTTGGAGGGGAAAGCAAAAGAGACATTGGCGCAATCAAAAGCCGCTTTGTCCGAAGGAAATGCCGTGTATATCCTTCGAAACGGGGCTTCAAAAAAAGCCGAAGCCGTAGAAACGAAAATCAGCTCCAAGAAAGACATTTCGGGCGGCACATACTATGAGTTTTCTTTGCCTTATGACGAGAAAAACGTAGGTTGCCCTGTGGTTGATGCCAATGGAGAATGGGTGGCAGTGGTTCAGCGCAACGTCGGGAAGGACCAAACCACATACGCCATCGGTTCAAATTTCTGCGCCAAGCTTTCGGTGAGCGAAATGGACTATTCCAATTCCGCGCTCAACACGGTTGGCATTCCCAAGATGCTCCCGGAGGGCGAAGACAAGGCATATACATATATATATATGCTGTCGCAAATCAACCATGATGCCGATGTGTTTCAAACGGCACTGAACGATTTTATCGCCAAATACCCCAACAATGCCGACGGATACGTGGAGCGTGCAAAGCAAAACGCACAGGAAAACAAGTTCAAGGAGTGTGAGGAGGACATTGCCAAAGCTGTTTCGCTCAGCAACAACAAAGACAATCCCCACTACACTTTGAGTCGTCTCGTCTACCATAATGCGCTTTACAATGCTGCCAAGGCGGACGCCGCAGGTTGGACACTCGAAAAATCAGCTGCCGAGGCGCAGGAAGCATATAGCATCAATCCGCAACCTATATACCAGTTGCAATTGGGCGACTGCTATTTCGGAATGAAGAAATACCAGGAGGCGATAAACATGTACTCTGCCGTGAACCATTCGTCAATTGCCACGCCCGAGACATTCTTTTACGAAGCGCGCACACGCGGCAAAGTTGACAGTCTTGACGTTCAAATCACCGTCTTGCTCGACTCTGCAATTTCGCGCTTCAACAAACCTTACAGCAAAGCCGTTGCTCCATACATTCTTGAGCGCGCAAACCAGTACAACAACATTGGAAAATATCGCGAGTCCGCTCTCGATTACATTGAATACGAGCATATAGTGGGTTTCCAGAACCTAAACGACAATTTCTACTATATCCGCGAGCAAATTGCCCTCAAAGGGAAAATGTACAAGCAGGCCGACGACGACATAAACCGCGCGCTCGCAATGCGCCCCGACGATTATGTTTACAATGCTGAGAAATCGGCGCTCATGTTGCGCCTCGGGCAATTCGACGATGCCATTGTGTATGCAAAACGGGCCATAGGCATCGACCCCAAAGGCATCGACGGATACCGTTTGTTGGGCATTGCCTACGGCGAGACCAAGAAAAAACAGTTGGCTATCCAGAACCTGCAAAAGGCAAAGGAGCTCGGCGACGACCATGCCGACGAATTGCTGAAACAATACAAGTAAAAAAAGCCCGTATTGGAGCTTGCAAAAAACATATCGCATATCGCAAAAACAATGTCTGACATTATTCAAACGATGTCAGACATTGTTTGAATTATATCAGACATCAGAAAAACGGTATCGGAGCAATAATTTCCCCGAGGCGTTTTCAACTAAAATTCATCTGATTACACAAAGCAGCAGCCCCATGTCGTTTTTGCGACACGGGGCTGCAATCGTATATTGTGGTTTGCAGACCAAAAACATGGCCTTTGTTTCTATTTTTTCACCCTAAGCGTGCGCATGGCATTGAGCACCGCAATCACAGTAACGCCCACATCGGCAAAAACAGCCATCCACATCGTGGCCAAGCCAAATGCCGCAAGCACGAGAACAAGCAATTTCACGAATATAGCGAACGCTACGTTTTGCGAAGCTATATATATTGTGCGCCGCGAGATACGTATTGCTTCCGAAATCTTAGATGGTTTGTCGTCCATCAGCACCACGTCGGCCGCTTCTATGGCGGCGTCCGAACCAAGTGCGCCCATCGCGATTCCCACATCGGCTCTCGCCAGCACGGGAGCGTCGTTTATTCCGTCGCCCACAAATGCCAGGCTCTTGTTGTGCGGTTTGGCAGAAAGCATATGCTCCATCAGCGCCACCTTGTCCGACGGCAGAAGTTCGGCATGGTATTCGTCCAATCCGAGACGGCGTGCCACATCTTCGCCCACCTCTTTCTTGTCGCCGGTGAGCATCACAGTTTTCTCCACGCCCAATTGTTTTAGTTTCACAACGGCTTCTGCGGCATCGTCCTTGGGCATATCCGAAACCACGATGTGCCCCACGTAAACGCCATTCACCGCCACGTGAACAATAGTGCCCACCTTGTGGCACTGATGCCATTTCGCGCCAATCTCGTCCATCATCTTGGAATTTCCCACGCACACCAAATCGCCGTTGACCCGCGCCTTTACTCCCCTACCGGCCACTTCTTCCACATCTTCCACCGTGCAGTTGTCTTTCTCGTTGGGAAAAGCATTTTTCAACGAGATTGCAATAGGGTGAGTTGAGAATCTTTCCACATGTGCCGCGAGATGAAGCAACTGTTTCTCGTCGAAATTTTCGGGGTGTACGGCATTAACTTCAAACTGTCCCTTGGTGAGCGTTCCGGTCTTGTCGAAAACCACAATCCCCGCCTTTGCAAGCACATCAATATAGTTTGCGCCCTTTATGAGTATGCCGCGTTTTGACGCGCCGCCTATTCCGCCGAAAAACGAGAGGGGAACAGAAATCACAAGTGCGCACGGGCAGGAAACCACAAGGAACGTAAGCGCGCGGTAAAGCCATACCGACAGCCCGGCAACGTAGTTCGCCGAAAACAAAGGCGGCACAAACGCCAGCAAAACGGCTACGCCCACCACGATAGGGGTATATATCCTTGCAAACTTGGCTATAAACGTTTCGCTCTTCGACTTGTTTTCGCTCGCATGCTCCACAAGCTCGATAATCTTCGACGCCGTTGATTCGCCAAAGGTTTTCTTCACCCTCACAGTCAATACTCCCGAAATATTCACGCACCCCGACACCACTTCGTCGCCTTCGCCCACATCGCGCGGCATACTTTCGCCCGTCAAAGCCACAGTATTTAGGCTCGATTTGCCTTCGATTATTTCTCCGTCAAGCGGAATTTTCTCCCCGGGCTTCACAACAATCACATCGTCTACGTTGACATTTTCGGGCGATACCACGGAAATTTCGCCGTTGCGCAGCAAGTTTGCCGTGTCGGGGCGAATGTTCATCAAAGATGATATCGACGCGCGGCTCTTTCCCTCGGCATAATCCTCAAACAGTTCGCCAACCTGAAAAAACAGCATCACAAACACCGCTTCGGGGAACTGGGTCTCGGCATCGGGCAGAAAACCTATGCACAATGCCCCTATGGTGGCAACACACATGAGGAAATGCTCGTTGAAAGCCTCGCCCTCCGAAAAACATTCGATTGCCTCGCCTATCACATCGTAACTAATCAAAATATAAGGCACAAGATAAACGAGAAGTAGCTGCCAAACCGCAAGGTCTGCCGTTTTTTCCACCACAACAGCCGCTATGAGCAAAACCACCGTGGCTATGATTCTAATCAACTTTTTAGTCTCCATTCCGTTGTCTGTTTTAATTTCGGTGCAAAGGTAGAAAGGTTATATTGCAACCGCGTTGCAACTAACGCAATACCACGGAATTGCAACCACGTTGCATTTCGCCAAAACTCCGCCGCATCTAATTTAAATTCCGCCGCATCTAATTTAAATTTCATGGCCCGGAATTTTTACGAGATGCCGACTTGTTTTTGCAATGTGCGTATGTAGTTTTTCGTTGCCTCATACCCTCCGCCCTACAATATATATAAATCCTTTCCCGACACACTTTTTTCAATCCCTACTCCACTCCCAACCGCCATTATGCCTATACAAGGCAATTCTGAGCCACACAAAACATTCTGCAAAGCGAAAAAATGTCCCGTTCCCCGAAGTTTTATGTTTTGGCACGGGCTTTGCTATTTATATAATTACCGAATTAATTAATACCTTTGCATTGAAGGAGAGTTAAAGATATGAACAACCAATTTTCACCGAGAGTATCACAAATACTCATATACAGCAAAGAAGAAGCCGAGCGTCTGCGTTCGCGCATCATAGACCCCGGACATTTGCTCCTGGGACTTCTGCGCGAAAACTCGGGCAAGGCTATGGAATTGCTGCACAAATTTCATGTGCATCTCGACGAAATAAAACGCGGAATAGAAGAAAAACTGAACGAAGACACAAGCAATACACGCACCGACATATTCAGCGAAATCACTCTCTCGCCCGCTTCTGCCAAAATACTGCGCATAGGCTCGCTCGAGGCACGTCTGCTCCACAGCAACTGCGTGGATACCGAACATCTGCTTTTGGCTTTGCTCAAAGACAACGACAATATCGCGAGCATGGTTCTCGGCGAAAACGATATCACTTATGATTCAGCCTATAAAATGCTTGAGATGAAACCCGACGTGAGCGCGGATTTCAAATTCGGCGACGACGAAGAAGACGAACCCGTGGAAGCCGGAGGAAAACAGACATCAGGCACCACAGAATTCAAGGCATCGCCCGGAAACGAGACACCGGTAATAAACAACTTCGGCTACGACCTTACAAACGCCGCTGCCAAAGGAAAACTCGACCCTGTGGTGGGACGGGAAAAGGAAATAGAACACATTGCACAGATACTCAACCGCCGCAAAAAGAACAACCCCGTTTTGATAGGCGAGCCGGGAGTGGGCAAAAGCGCTATCGTGGAAGGTTTGGCCCTTAGGATTAAAGAGCACAAGGTACCTCGCACGTTTTTGCACAAACGCATTGTGTCGCTCGACATGGTTTCGCTCGTAGCAGGTACGAAATATCGCGGACAATTTGAGGAACGCATTCGCGGACTCCTCGACGAATTGCGCAACAATCCCGACATAATTTTATTTATCGACGAAATACACACCATAGTAGGCGCAGGCTCCGCACCAGGTACGATGGACGCGGCAAATATTCTGAAACCGGCGCTCGCACGAGGCGAAATACAATGCATAGGTGCGACCACGATGGACGAATACCGCAAATCAATCGAAAAAGACGGCGCGCTCGAACGACGATTCCAGAAAGTAATCGTAGAACCGACCACTTACGAAGAAACGATTCAGATACTTCATAATATTAAGGACAGATATGAGGACCACCACAACGTACGCTATACCGACGAGGCCCTTGAAGCGTGCGTTTCGCTCACAGACCGTTACATTTCCGACCGTTGCCAGCCCGACAAGGCCATAGATGCTCTCGACGAAGCGGGTTCTCGTGCCCACATTGTCAATCTAAAAGTTCCCAAGGAGCTTGAAGAGCACGAGAATATGATTTCCGAGGTGAAGCAGAACAAGGAAAATGCTGTCAAGAAGCAGGATTTTGAGCTTGCAGCCGAGCTCCGCGACAAAGAGATTACGCTCACGCGCGAATACGACCGCATGCAAAAACAATGGGAAGCCACGCTGAGCGAAAACCGCGAGGAAGTGGGACGACAACAAATCGAGGAAGTGGTTTCATATATGTCGGGAGTGCCGGTGCAAAAGATGGTGCAGGCCGAAAATGCGAGATTGAAAGGAATGCATCAGAAATTGTCGGGCGAAATCATTGCCCAAGACAATGCGGTGCAGAAGCTCGTGAAAGCTATAATGCGCAGCCGCATCGGCTTAAAGGACCCCAACCGTCCGATAGGCACTTTCATGTTTCTCGGGCCCACGGGCGTGGGAAAGACATTGCTTGCAAAAAAACTTGCCGACTTTATGTTTGGCTCCGAGGACGCTCTGATTCGCATCGACATGAGCGAATATATGGAAAAATACTCCGTGTCGCGTCTCATAGGTGCGCCGCCGGGATACGTAGGTTACGATGAGGGCGGACAACTTACCGAAAAAGTGCGCCGACACCCATATTCCATCGTTTTGCTCGACGAGATAGAAAAAGCCAACGGCGACGTGTTCAACCTGTTGTTGCAGGTAATGGACGAGGGAAGGCTCACCGACAGCAACGGACGCACTGTGGACTTCAAGAACACCGTGATAATAATGACGTCGAACAGCGGAACGAAGCAGCTACGCGAGTTTGGAAACGGCATAGGCTTTACCGCGCCGGGGAAAGGCGACAAAAATCAAAACGACTCCATTATAAGAAAATCGCTCAACCGCACATTCGCCCCCGAGTTCCTCAACAGAATCGACGAGATAATCATGTTCGACCCTCTTACAAAGGAGGCCGTCAGAACGATAGCCGATGCCGAAATCGCGAAACTTGTGAAACGTACCCTCGGGATTGGTTTCACGCTCAACATCAACGCTGCGGCGCGCGACTATATTGCCGAGAAAGGATTTGACGCCCAACTTGGCGCACGCCCGCTCAAACGTGCCATACAGAGCTACGTGGAAGATCCGGTTTGCGAGCTTCTGATGTCGGAAGATGCCGAAAACCATACTGCCATAAACGTTTCGTATGAAGACAAAGACGGAAAACTCACTGTGGTGTGGGCAGACAATACAGAAGAGAAGGCGGAGGAAGAAAATTAAGCCTAACATAACAAATCCATTAAAGGACCTTTGTGCCAAGAAATGCGGCGCAAAGGTCTTTTTGTTGCATGTAGCAGGAACATCTGCGCATGCAGAAAACCCCTTTCCGCAAGCCAGAAAAATTTGTCGGCATATAGTTAAAAACTCCGGGCCATGAAATTTAAATTCCGACGCATCTCGTAAAAATTAGATGCGGCGGAGTTTTTCACTACAACGCATCTCGTAGAAACGAAAAACCGTGCAATCTTTCTTATTTTGCATCTTTTAACAATTACCCCCCCCCTAAAAACGCCCCCAAAGAGCAAAAATTTAAGAAATATTCTATTCCATAATCAATTGTTATCGCTATATTTGCAACAGAACCCGAGGCTAATCCAACGCCATGCGGACTTAAATCAAAAACAACCAACAAGATTATATTATCAAACATTTTACTAACAATTTTCCCCGAGGAAAAATTTACCAAGGGGAACAAAACCTATCATTCATGAAAAATAAACTAAAGAATTCCATTAGGGAGGGGGGAAGAGTTTTATTGCTTCTCGTTCTTATGCTCGTGGGCGCAACGCAAGCCAAGGCGCAAGCCTATTACGGCTTGAACATTAACGGTGTTTACGTTACAAGCGAAAACTGCAACGACCTAAGCGTAATCGACGGCGTGAGCGGAACCGTAAAATACGTTCCCGAAACAAAAACACTCTTCCTCGAAAATGCAACAATTGCGACCAAGGGAAACTTCCGGAGCATTTACAACGACACAATAGAAGGGCTTATAATCAACATTACGGGCGAAAACCGCGTTACGGCGGAGAATGCCGCAATACTTCTGAACTATAACTCAACAATAATCAAAGGCGGCGGAATTCTCAACATTGAAAACAACGGCGCAGGCATTTATTTTCTAAAATCGCTTGTAATCGACAGTTGCACAGTGAATGTCACAGGTATTTGGGGCGTTGCTGGAGATTTCGGAGAAGAAGAAACCCTCACAATACGCAACGCCACCGTAACGGCAACGGGCACCGACGGCTCTATATGCGACATCCTTTCGCTCACGCTTGACGGCTGCAAGATTTACACGCCTGAAGGAGCTGCGTTTGACGAGACCCTGCATGCTGTTGCGCTCAACGGAGAAACAGTAACCGACAGAGTGGTGATAACAAACGACACTACGGCGATTGAAAAGGTTGTAAACTACGGCTTGCGTATTGCCGGCATAAATGTTACCGACAAAAACTGCAATGACCTAAGCGAAATTTCAGGCGTAAGCGGAACTGTGAAATACGATCCCAATACAAAAACGCTCACTCTTGACAACGCAACAATTACGCCCGTTGGAGAAAGCTATGGCATTTACAACGACACAATAGAAGGGCTCACAATCAACGTTATTGGCGAGAACAGCCTTACAACCTCTCATGCCGCAATATATTCAGCCAATACTTCAACTACAATCAAGGGAGAAGGCGGAACTCTAAACATTAAAAGCAACAGCGCAGGCATTTATTTTGAAAAATCGCTTGTAATCGACAGTTGCACAGTGAATATCAATGGTGCTAATGGCATCGGAGGAAAAGACGGAACAAGCGAAAATCTCACCATAAGCAACGCATACGTAATGGCAACAGGCAGCAGCGGCTCTATCTGCGACATCGCCTCGCTCACGCTTGACGGCTGCAAGATTATCGCGCCTGTCGACGCTACGTTTGACGAGACCAAGCATGCTGTAACGTTAAATAACTATCTTATAAACATTGCAGTAATAATCGCTCCAGATTATATGAAATGCTATAACTTACAAATTAACAGCGTAGAGGTTACGGACAGAAACTGCAACGACCTAAGCGTAATCGAGGGCGTGAGCGGAACGGTGAAATACGACCCAGAAACAAAAACACTCACCCTTGAAAACGCAACAATCGATGCCAATGGCTCTCGCAGTATTTATTCTGAAACAGACAGCCTCATAATAAATGTAATCGGGGAGAACAAACTTACAA
>CAVFYC010000042.1:0-18639 GCA_963626585.1 Christensenellaceae bacterium Phil1
TCCGACGCATCTAATTTAAATTAGATGCGTCGGAATTTAAATTATGTCTGACATCGGAAAAGCGGGATTTGGGCTTATTTTTACGCCACACCTACAAGCATGCAAATCATGCTGTTACGAGGAAAAACAGAAAAGGAACGGCGGAGGGTTAATCGTCGTCAAACATTCCCTTAAACCATTTGAGTTCGTTGTAGGTTTCCTTGATATCTGTATTGTCTATATCGAAGTTTCTGTCAACGGTGCGCGGGTTGTCTTTGGTGGAATGTGCGAAAAGCCAGTCGTATGTTTTTTGCAGATAAAACAGCCGTGCGAGTATTCCGTGGGAACCGTTGGCGAGCCAGTCGAAGCGCAGCAGTTTGTCCGCGCCGTTTTCCTGCAAATATTCCACCACCCGTTTCGACTGCGCGATACCCACGGCGCGGTCTGCCGTACCATGCATTATCCACAGCGGCAGTTTGCCCAATCCCGACATATCGCTGAGCGAGCAACCGCCACAGAGTGCCATTGCTGCGGCTATCTTTTCGGGATATGTGGCGCAGAAATCGAGCGTGCCGTATCCTCCGAGGCTCATTCCCACTACATAGACGCGCGTGGAGTCGATGCGATAGTTTGCTTTGGTCCACTCGAGCAGCGCATTTATCTTTTCGGGCTTCCATGCTCCGCCCGAGTTTTGCGGCGCGAGCACTACGGCAGGAATTATCTTGCCTTTTTCTATTGCATCGAGCACGCCGTAACGCCTAACGCGGTTGAGATCGCGCCCGCAAAGGCTTGCGCCGTGAAGGAATATGACGAGCGGCACGCTATGGTTGTCTTCTTCATAATCGCCAGGCGTATAAATCCAAAAGTTGTAGTTGTCGGGCACAGTGCCTCGCATTGCGGTGAAGTTTCCTTTGGGAATATCCTGCGCCCGCGCGCTTGCCGCAAGCAGAAATAGGAGAAGAATGAGATAGGAACGTTTAAGCATAAATCAATGTAGGGTTTTGCGGTTTCACTTTACCATAGCCTCGCCCAGATGTCGCTGAAGCACGCGCGCATCGAGCACCGACATTTCACAATCCATTATGGCAAAGGCGAGAAGATGGCCGTTGGCTGCCTCGCAATAGCCTGCAAGCGAACTGATGCCGTAGGGGTGGGAAAGCGTACCGGTCTTGGCTCGAATCTTGCCGCGTGTCCTTGCGTTTGTCATCTCGCGCGCCAGAGTTCCGTCCACTCCCGCAATCGAGAGGTTGTTTCGAAGCACGGGATAAAGGCGTTTGTCCTTGTAGCCATACGTCAATATTGCCACGAGAGCCTTTGGCGAGAGATGGTTGTGCGTGCAAAGTCCGCAGCCGTCGTGAATCACGAGCGCAGTGTCCTTTTGTCCGAGATCTTCACGCAGGAATTTTCTGAGATACTCCACTCCCGCCTCAACGGGCGACTTGCGCGGTTCAACGCGGTGCCCTATTGTGTAAAGCATAGCCGTGGCCTGGGTGTTGGAACTGTTCTTCCACATTCTCTTCACCACGTCGCCAATCGAACTATATCGGGTGTAGATGCAGCGCATATTGGCGGGCGTGCGCATCATCACCACTTGGCTGTCGGCGATGCTTATTCCCTGCCCCCGCATAGCGGCTTTCAACGATTTCACAACGCGCGGCGCACCCTTGTAGAGCAGTCCGTAGCGCGAGAACGAAAGGTCCCACGGATACCAATGTGGCTCGCTTTCCACAGGAGCCTTTATCGTAAGGTCAACAATAAGTCTTCCGGCGATTTTCTTCACCCCTTTCCCTTTCAGCGCCTTGGCAAAAGCCGCAAGGTCAGGGCTGTCGAGCTGCGGATCAAGCCCCGCCTTAAACGCTGCATCGCCCATCAACACTCCATTCGAAGCCACTCTGCCGCGCATCATAAGGGACGTGGAATAGCGGTAGCCGTTTCCGAGCAGATGCAAGCCCGCCACGCCCGAAAGCAACTTCATACACGACGCCGAAGACATGGCCTGGTTTTCGTTGCAACCATACACGGGCTTGTCAGCTGTGAGGTCGTAAACATAAAAAGCGAACTGCCCCGCACACCTTGGCTTTGACGCAAATTCAGCCAGGCGCTTCTGCAACTTTCCGTCTATCGCCACGGAAGAAGAATCGGACTTTTGACTATTTTTGACCAAGCCTTTTTTGCCGTTGGAGCAGGAAAACAACACCCCAAGCGCAAAAAACGCAAGTATAACTATACGCAAAAAACGGAATAAACTCATCGGGATAACCTTTACTTAGGCAAAGTTAGGCATTTCTGCCTTTTCCGCCCGAAAACATCGGACACAATTGCAATTACATCAGACCTTTTTACATTTTCCTGGGAGAATATTGCAAACTCCTAGGAGAAGATCGTAAACTCCTAGGAGCGTTTAACAAACTCCTAGGAGCGTCTTGCTAACTCCTAGGAGCGTCTTGCTAACTCCTAGGAGCGTCTTGCTAACTCCTGGGAGCATTCCGCTAACTCCTAGGAGCATTCCGCTAACTCCTAGGAGCATTCCGCTAACTCCTGGGAGCATTCCGCTAACTCCTGGGAGCGTCCCACTAACTCCCGGGAGCGTCTCACAAACTCCTGGGAGGAAAATACATTTTCGTGGGAGATAAATCTTTTTACACGCGGAGGTTTTTGACCATATATCAAATAAAAACTCCGGCACATTGCTGCGCCGGAGTTTTATATTCAAGTAAATTTCAAAATCTCTTACCAAATGTTCTCTGCCTTTTCGCCATTGTAGATCGAACGCGGAACAAGCTCGAAGTAGTCGCAGAACAACTGGCCGTAAGGGTTGGTCAACACGTTCTTGAAACGTACATAGTAAACCTTGTCGGCTTTCATCGGGCCGCGGTAAACGATGTAGCGCATCGACAACATGTTTGAGCCGTTACCGTCGCGGAACGAGGTGGACACGCCGCTCGCATTGAGCAAGCCGTAAAGTTTCGGGCCTTTCATATAGCCGTGGTTGCGCATAGCCTTGTCGTTGTCCTTTGCCGACTGCGGGTCGTCGGGATTGTCTTTCACCCAGCCGATGTTAGGCGAAGAGTATTCTGCGCGCATATCCAAAGGCACGCCGATTGCGGGAAGGTTGTCCTTGTCTTCGCCGAAATATATCTGGGTCATACCGCGCCACGATGCGTTTGAAAGTCCCCAACGGAACTCGTAAGTACCGTCAACTGGAACGGGCGGCAACTGGAATGTTACGTCATACTGGCCGAGGATAAGTATCTCGTTGCAGTTAATGTCAACCCAACCGTTGGGGTTAACCTCGTTGAAGTCAATCTGCCACGACTCGTCGGTAATCTTAACCACCTTGCTGAGATATCCGTTAGGCATATTCTGGTAGTCGAGCGAGCGATGAGGATTGCCGAAGCCATTGGCTCCACTCTCAAGCATATAGTCGGTGAGGTCGAAACGCAGGCGGTCGTTCAATACATAATCGCGCACGTGGGAATCGTACACCATTATCTGATCTATTGGATAGTAGAAACCGTTCAACGCATTGTTGGAATTGTCGCCATTGCCCGAAACGATAAGCGCGCCTTTGTCGTGCACCGTAACCTCGTCGTAAGTGTCATCGTCGTAGGTTGACCAACGGTTCAAACGCTTGCCGTCGGTGCTTTCGCCTTCGGTGATGCGGAACAAACGGTGCTGCTTGCCCATGCTCTCGTAGTTGCGCGTTACATTGGCTGCAAGCTTGTTGGTATTCTTGAACGAATATCCCCATTCGTTCATATGGATAACCAAAAGGTCGAAAGGAATTCTGTCTTCGTAAAGATGATATGCCACAAACTGGTTCACTACATTGTCCTCGTCGCCCCAGTCTTCGGGATTGCCCGCAGCATTTGCTGTTTGACGGTAAATATCCACGCCGTTGCACTTCTCGAGAATCTTCTCTTTCACCTCGTCCCAGTTTTCTATCTGGCCGAATTCAGAAACCTTGATATTGATTCCCCACTCCTTCTCGTAGACACTGTCGGGCTCTACCAACACAGTATAGCCAAAGTATCTGTGGTCGGGACATTTGTATTGCGCAACGTTTCCGCCGGTAGAACCGATTGCGTTACCGTATTCGGGGTGATTCTCCTCGTATTCTTCATCGCGGTATTTGTTGAGTTTTTTCGCCCAACCAGTCTCTTGAAGCAAGCGAGAGAATATCTTGCAATTGTCGGCCTGACTGATAAGCTGCGAGATTTCGTCGTTTGACATCGCAACCACCTTGTCCATCACATGAACGTAGCCGTTCTCACATTCATTGTCCGGCTCCACAATGCGCGACTCAGAATTGACAACCGTAACAGCCTTGCCATTAATAGTATCGTAGCTAATGGTAACATAACGGTCGTTGAGATTCTGATAAGGAAGAGCGCCTTCATTAAAGTCAGCCTCTTCATAAGCTTCGCTTTGGCCGGTGTCAATAATACTGTTCTTTACAATCATTTCAGCAATAGAGTCAGAGACTTCCGCTATGGGGTAATTCTTCTGATCCATGATACTGTCCACATAAGTCTGAATAGCCTCATTGGTCGGCAAGAAGCAAGTGTAGTTTCCGCGCGTTGCCAACAATTCCATCACAGTAGATTTTGTTTTCTTACTAAGCTTCGTACGTTTCGCGAGACCGATATAGTCAGAAAAGCGGTCGCTGTTGTTCGTCAAAAACGTAGAAACCATTTCTCCCTTGAAAACATAAAGATTCGACTCGTCTACCGAATCGCTACAGCCCACCGATACGCATAATAGCACAACGATGGCTGCCATGGTTTTTATCAGATTAGCAATTTTCATATTTAAGTTATAATATTTATTGGCAAAATTACAGTATTTCACAGAAACAATCGCAAAATATCCGGAACTTTTTGAACTTTTGATATTTATTTTTTCTTCAAGAAGCAACGAATGTTAATTTTCAACCGCGAAATTTATTGTATCGCCGTACGAAGTTCCCATACCATTCCGGGCATAGGCCACACAATAATAGTTGCCATTCGCAAGACTGTCGGCAACGGCACTAAAAGTTCGCATCGTGTCTGTTTTTAGCTTTATTGCAGCGCCGGTGCTATCGGTATTGCCATAAACAAAGCCGCATTCTTTCATCGAAGAGTTATGACTTTCGCTTACAAATCCCGTCATAACGCAACTGTCTCCCGCAACGTTGGCACTTACCGTGTTCACAACAGGCACACGCGGCATCTCTCCGCTACGGTCTTCGCCGCTGCACGCGGCCAATACTGAAAAAACAAATACTATTCCCAATGCGCCGTAAAACAAGGCCGAGCGTTTACTTCCTTTCATTTTTTGACATGCAATATCCGTGCGTCTTGAATTCTCGGCAAGTCATGTTTTTCCACACAGTCCTTACCGTTTATTATCGCCATGTTCTTGCGTGCGATAGCCATATATTCCTTTACGTACGGATTATTCAAGAATTTCTTCGGGGCGCCATCAATTATCTTCTTTATCTGCGGCGTGATAACCGGGTAACGATATTGGCTACACAAGCGGCTGAAAATTTCCGGCCCCAACACATTATTATAATTTGTCTGGATAAAATCTACAATCAAGCTGTCGCACGATTGTGAAAGCCTGTCTGCGCGTTCCCGGCACATCCGTTCTGCTTCAAAAGGCATCACCCCGCGCATCATCAGCCGTGCTTCTTCGAGTGAAGTGTTTCCCAACTCGCTGTCAAGACGCGACTTTGCGTCAATAAACCGATAGAGTTTGTCGTTCAAAGAACTGCCCGAAACTTTCTGGTCAAGCAGGTTTATATCCACGCTTATCTTTCCGTTTTCAATCACAACCGGCATCACGCTCACATTGTCAAGATACAACTCCGCCATAAACGTGGAATCTATTTTGCCGTCAAAGGTAAATTGTCCGTGTATCACTTCGCAGGAGTCTATATTCTTTACTCCTTGCAGCGTGCGGTTTTTAAGATATAAGGTCTTGCCGTCAAGCATGGGCAAAGACGTATTGCCCACTATAGAGTATTGTTCGAGACACGATGTCATCGAAAACGCCAACGAAAACACACAGAACAAATTTATTATTCTCATATTCTTTGTGGTATTGCTACCCTTTTCGCTTGAAACTTATCGCAAATATAATAATCATAATGACATTCCGCACGCTTACCACCGCATTTACAGGCGTTTTTTAGCTATTTTTATCACATTCGTTCTTTATTGTAAATAAAATCTTAGGCTTCAAGGGCCCGACGGGACCTTTTCCCGAGCATCGCAATCTGTTCGCAAATACGAGAAAACAAAAGACATTCAGCAAATAATCGGCGAAAAATCGCTACTTTTGCACAAAATACGGAAATATAATGGCAAAAGAATTATCAGGACTGACAAAACGCAGCGAAAACTACTCTGCGTGGTATAACGAACTCGTAGTAAAAGCCGACCTTGCCGAGCAGAGCGACGTGAGAGGCTGCATGGTAATAAAACCTTACGGCTACGCCATTTGGGAAAAGATACAGCGTTCTCTCGATGACGAATTCAAGAAAACTGGTGTGCAAAACGCATATTTTCCCCTATTGATACCCAAATCTTTCCTATCGAAAGAAGCAGAGCATGTGGAGGGATTTGCAAAAGAATGCGCCGTGGTAACCCACTACCGCCTCAAGACAAACGAGGAGCACAACGGAGTGGTGGTTGATCCTGCCGCAAAACTCGAAGAAGAGCTTATTATCCGCCCCACATCGGAAACAATTATATGGAACACGTTCCGCAATTGGATTCACTCCTATCGCGATCTTCCTTTGCTCGTAAATCAGTGGTGCAATGTGATGCGCTGGGAAATGCGCACGCGCTTGTTCTTGCGCACAAGTGAGTTTTTGTGGCAAGAAGGTCATACCGCACACGCCACACGTGAGGAAGCGGAAGAACGTGCAAAGTTGATGCTCAAAGTGTATGCCGATTTCGTTGAAAACAAAATGGCTGTGCCGGTGGTGCAGGGCGTGAAGAGCGAAACGGAACGCTTTGCCGGCGCACTCGACACCTATACAATTGAAGCGATGATGCAGGACGGGAAGGCTTTGCAGAGCGGAACTTCGCATTTCCTCGGTCAGAATTTCGGAAAAGCCTTCAATGTGCAGTTCCTCGACAAGGACAACAAGCCACAATATGCCTGGGCAACATCATGGGGAGTGTCAACGCGCCTTATGGGTGCGCTCATCATGGCACACTCCGACGACAACGGCCTCGTGCTCCCGCCCGAACTCGCGCCTATACAGGTTGTGATTGTTCCTATCTACAAGAACGGCGAGCAAGAGAAGTTTGACAAAATTCTCAACCCGCTCAAAGAACGTTTGGAAAAGCGCGGAATAAGCGTGAAATACGATAACAGCGACACCAAACGCCCGGGTTTCAAATTTGCCGACTATGAATTGCGCGGCATTCCCGTGAGACTCGTAATGGGCAACCGCGATTTGGAAAACGGAACTGTAGAGGTTATGCGCCGCGACACTCTCGAAAAAACCACAATGCCTTTCGAAGGTATTGAGGAGAATGTGGAGCAACTTTTGAAAGACATGCAAAAGGATATCTTTGAGAAAGCCAAGCAATATCGCGACGACCATATTTATACGTGCGACAACTACGACGAGTTTAAGGAGCGCATTAAAAACGGCGGCTTCTTCCTTTGTCCGTGGGACGGAACCGAAGAAACCGAAGCCCGTATCAAAGAAGAGACACAGGCTACCATTCGCTGCATACCCTTTGGATACAGCCAGGAAAACCTTGGCAACGACATGGTTAGCGGCAAACCGGCAAAGATGCGCGCACTTGTGGCAAGGGCATATTGATTTGTCATTTTTGCATCAGCAATATAAATTTGCGGGCTGAATCTTTTAGGTTCTGCCCGCATTATTTTATCCCCTATTCCGCTTGTTTTAAAACCGGAAAAGCATCTCAAAAAAATTACACCGCATGTCGTAAAAACTCCGCCGCATCTAATTTAAATTAGATGCGGCGGAATTTAAATTAGGTCTGACCTCGTATTTTACTATATCAGACATCGTTTTTTGCACAAGATTTAGAGAATAAAATCCACCATGTCAAAAGATTGTATTTTACTACAATTCAAAGGCTTGTTATCACCTTTTTGAAATTCTCGAACGACTTGTCAAGATAATTCAGTTCGTAGGGCTCAATACTAAGCGAAAAAAGCGCGCGGACTCCTTTTAAATCAAAATACGAACGTATGATGCTTGCAAGATTAAAGGAAAGAGTATCCCCTTTCTTGATAAGCGCGCTACAAAGTTTGCAGAGAAATTCGTGATTGTCCTGAATGTGCTTACATTCCCGGAATATCTGGTGATACGAAACGATGGAGTTGCAGCAAACAAGGTATTCTAAGCGTTTTTGCGGGGAGTCAACGGCAAACATTTTCCATATGCTCAAAAATTCTGCCTCTTCTTTCAGCAGCGGAAGCGACACGCGCAAAAACTTGTCGCGGTCTATTTTCATTCCGTGCCCCACCAGATGCGCCGCATAGCTTTCAAGATTTCCGCCCTTGAATACCACACCTCCGGCAACGTATGCCGAAGCCGCAGCCTTGAGGCATGTGCCGAGAAAAGCCTTGGGATTCAATAGGGAAAGGTATGAAAAAACGCGCCAAAAGTCTTCGCCCCGAAATTTTGGCAACACTTTTTCCGCTAGCAACGTGCTTGCGGAACGAAAACCCGAATTGGTCATCGACGTAAGGTAACTGCCCAACTCGTCAAGGCTTTCCCGAGACGCAAGAACAGTCAACCTTTCCTCAACAACGTTTCTGCGGTTTTCTGCAAGCATTCTTATCTTCTTTCAAGCAGACACACGTTTTCCACGTGCTGTGTCTGTGGGAACATATCCACAGGCTGCACCGCCGTAACCTTATAATATTCGTCGAGCAACTGCAAGTCGCGCGCCTGGGTTGCGGGATTGCAACTCACATATACTATGCGCTTGGGGCTTGCACCTATTATCGTGTCGATTACGTCCTTGTGCATTCCGGCGCGGGGCGGATCGGTGATTATCACATCGGGCGTGCCCTTTGCCGCAACAAATTCGGGAGTAAGCACATCGCGCATGTCGCCTGCAAAAAACTCCGTATTTTTTATATCGTTCAATTCAGCATTCACCTTGGCGTCTTCTATCGCCTCGGGAACGTATTCTATGCCCACAACATTCTTAGCCGTAGAAGCCACATAGTTTGCAATCGTTCCCGTACCCGTATACAAATCGTAAACGGTCTCATTTCCGGTCAACGCCGCGAACTTCACGGCGGTATCATACAGTTTTATTGCCTGCAATGTGTTTGTCTGAAAAAAACTCTTGGGACCTATTTTGAATTTCAAGTCGCGCATTTTTTCGTAGATGAAATCCCGTCCCTTGTATGTCAGGATATCCAAATCGCCAATGGTATCGTTTAGCTTCAAGTTGTTCACGTAGAGCAACGATGTGGTGTCGGGGAATTTCTCTGCCAAATGTTCGAGCAAATCCATGGCCTGCTTTTCTTCCGAAGCCTCTGTATAATGGAACTGCTGCAATATCATGGTTTCACCGGTCGTGGTCTTGCGCAACATTAAATTCCTCAGCAATCCCTCGTGTTGGCGAATGTTGAAAAACGAGAGGTTATGCTCAAACGCATATCGCCTTATTTCGTTGCGCACTTCGTTTTGCCAATTATCCATAAGCCCGCAAAACTCAATATCAATAATCTTGTCGAAAGCTCCCGGCACATGAAAACCCACGGCATTCATGTTTTCGTAAACCACGTCCTGTGCAATTTCTTCCTTGGTGAGCCACCGTTTGTTCGAGAAGCCAAATTCCAATTTGTTTCTGAACTCTCGGGTATTGTCGCTCCCTATAATCGGCGAGAATTCCGGCAGTTCCACCTTGCCTATCCTACGAAGCGCATCACACACGGTCTGCTGTTTCCATTTCAGTTGCTCCTCGTATTTCAAATTCTGCCAACGGCAACCGCCACATACGCCGAAATATTTACAGAAAGGCTCGTCTCTCACCTCACTCTTCTTGTGAAAAGCAACGGCAACGCCCTCGCAATATTTGTTTTTCTTGCGTGTAACCTGAATGTCTACTATATCGCCGGGCACAACAAAGGGAACAAACACAACAAGGTCTTCAACTCTTGCAATGGCACGCCCTTCGGCTGCGATAGCAGTTATTTCTACGTTTGTATATAATGGTAACGGCTTATTTTTCCTGCTCATTTTAATTATAGTTTATGCAAAGATACGTTTTTCCGCCCACAAAAACCGGCAGACGGGTTCGTTACGGGAACGTTTCCCTTGCATTTTGAAACTTTATTGTAGAATTTTCGATTTTAGTCCTTTTTCAACACCACAAAGTCCACGATAAACTGCGCTTCATCGCTTGTAATTCCATGCTTCTTCAACACATTTGCATCGGCAAAGAAACTGCGCGAAAACTCCTCGGCACTCATTTTCTTTGCCGCACGCAAATAAAGCGAAATCGCCCCGTTTTTGTCGCCATCAATCCAAGCCACGTGTCCCGCACATACGAAATCTTCCGTCTGAGGTTGGGCATCAATCACTTTTTGATAGTATTTGCGCGCCTGCTTAACGTCATCGGTCAAAACGGAATACCATGCAATTGCCCGCACAACCGACATATTTGAAGGGTCAAGGTATTCCGCCTTGAAGAAATCCTTCATAGCCTCGGAATATTGCCCTAATTTTACAAGACATTCGCCACATCGGAACGCTACGGCGGCATCGTTTCCGTCTTTTATTTCGAGGAGTCTGTAATATCCCAAAGCATCTTTGTAATTTCCCAGGTATAGGTTGGTCTGCGCCAAATGCCGCAAAGTCCAAACGGAATTACCGTCAAGCGCATTGGCTTTCTCGTAAGCTGATATGGCTTGGGAATACATTTTTTTCTTTTGGTAGCAAAATCCCAACTTCTGGAAAATCTCCGCGCTTGCATCGGCGTTGCTTTCTTCGCACGATTCAAGATATTTTATCGCCACATCGTATGCTTTTTTCTCTATCGCAAACGCCCCTACCCGCGAAATGGTTTTCGGATTTCTCATAACGGGAGAAAGCCAAGGGTTATCGATAAAAGAAAGATTGTCCTCGAACGGATTGGAAGGCCTTGCGTCGTTATAAAGATAGAAAAAGCGGTAAAGATTTCGCAGCACGTTTCTACAAACTGCCTCCCGCGACTGCTCCTTTATGGCTTTCAGATTTTCGTGCCCCGGTATCTGTGAAGCTAGGAGCTGTAGTTGTTGTTCGTTCATCTGACTTGTAAGCATGCAAAAGGAATATTTGTCGCTGTCGCAAAGGTTGTCGCCGTCCAGCAAAGCCTGCATTATTCCATTTTTCTGCGTTGTCCTTATCTGCGAAGGCACCATAGGGTGATTTTGGTCGTATGGATAAAACCAGTTTGCCTTTACATTGAAAAAATCAAAGCGCTTAAGCGAAGAAAAGGTGGTATAATAAACATCTGCTCCCTGCGCTTCGAGTTGTGCAAGCTCGCCCATCGTTTTATCCAAAGTCTTCCATTCCGGATTCAGCTCGTTAATGTCTTCAATCTTCCCCGTACCAAAATCAAACGGATTGAATTTTCGTCCTTTCAACATCGCAGGAATTATTTCGTCATGTAGTTTCTTGTTTACATCCTGTGTGGAAAGGCACTCAAGCATATAAATCTGCAAAACCGCCATATCCTCTGCAAAACAAGGCACATCGTTTAACAGAACAAATCGGTCCCGCAAATTTTGGTAAGCAAACAAACGTGATTTGAACCTTTGCAAAGGCAAAACAAAAGCCAGCAGCAATTGAATCCGCAGCCTTACGTTTTCGGTCTCGCTGTATTTGTTTATAAGAAATCTGACCTTGACGGAATCAAAACTATATAGGCTGCTAAGCATAAGCCCTGCAATCATAACGATTTTGTCATTGTCGGAAACAAGAGCAGAATTCATAATTTCTTCTGCTTGTTGCAACTGTTCAGAAGTCCATTGCGTTGAATTTTCGGCACATTGAAACAATTCGGAATAAAGCGCGCTGTGTTTCTGCAAGTCTGCATCGTTGAGCGAACCAGTTATGTTCTTCAACCCCAAATCCTCGAGATCTTTAAGAATCGCACCCATATCGCGCGTCATCGGAGGGTTTTGTTCCCTATTGCGCTCCAAACACGCCGCCTTTTCTACAATATCATAACAATTACTAATGAATTTCGTGTATTGTCTCTGCCTTTCAGGATCATCTACCCCCTTAATCATATATTCCAAAAGCAATGAATATGCCGAGTTGACGTTTTGCAAATCATCAAGAAGCTGCCAATGCTTAGTAACGTCTATCAACTTTTGAATTATCTTTATAGCCTCGCCCAATTGTTTGGCATCGAGTTTTTTTACAGCCTTATTATATAACTGCCAAAAACTTTGTTGTTCGTTCATTTGCTTATGAATTTATTCGACAAAACATCGTCGGTTGCCGGTTGTTTCGTTAAGAATTTTCTTTTCAGCCCCCACTCTGCCGCGCGTTTCAAATCTTTTTCATTTACTTTCTCGGGAGCCGTAAATACAGGGATTTTCACAGAATCGATATATGTCGCAGGTATTTTATAGATGCGGTAAAGTACGCTGTCGGCCTTATGTCGGTTTTTGTTTATCAGTTCAGAAGCCTGCGTGTAAGAGGCGAAAAGTTTTTCTATGCTCGTGGATTTTTTCTTTATCGCCACATCGCGGAAACATATACTGCCGAATTTCACTTTTGCTTGGGTTGTGGAAAAAACACTCACGTTCCCGTTTTCAATAGCCATTCCCGAATAAGGTTCTGGCAGCACGGCGGCATCGATTTGGTTGTTCAACAGCATTTTGTATCTCACGGAAATGTCGTTTATCTGGGGGCGAAGCAATTCGAAAGGCTTTATCTTTGTGATTGCAGCTATTTCGTCAACAAGGAAGTCTGATGTATTGTTTCGGCTTACGGCTATTGTACGCCCGCTCATGCTGCTAAGTTTTTTTATACGCTTTGTGCGGCTTGTTACCACAGTCATTGCGCCGCTGCTTGCCATCAAAGCTTTAAGGCCAAGCCCTTGTTCGTTTAAGTATAGCATTTCCGGGAGTGTGAGATACGCTCCGTCTATTTTTCCGGTGCTTAATGCTTTTCCGCATTTAAGCGAAGAATTGTAGGTTATGACTTTTATTCTTACACCGTTTTTTTGAAAAAGCCGGGTATATCCCGCCACATAAAAAGGCAGGCAATCCGTAACGGGCATAAGCCCTATCGTCAAATCCACACTGTCGTTGGCGGGTTTCTTGACCTGGGTTTGTTTTGTTTTTTCCCCGCACGACACGAGCAACAGCCCACAAAACACCGCTACCGCCAATTTCAAGAATTTCGAAGTCATATCTTGCAAAAAAATAAAAAAGCAACTTTGCCCTGCATTGAGCCAGGCTCGGTTGCTTTTTGTATGTTGGTAGAATTTAATTACTTCTCGCCGTTGATAGCTGCGATACCGGGCAACACTTTTCCCTCGATAGCTTCAAGCAAAGCGCCGCCGCCAGTTGAAACATAGGAAACTTTGTCGGCCATACCGAACTTGTTGATGCAGGCAACGGAGTCGCCGCCGCCGATAAGGGAGTAAGCACCGTTGGCAGTAGCTTCTACAATTGCGTCAGCTATAGCACGAGAACCTGCCTCGAATTTCTCAAATTCAAACACGCCTGCAGGACCGTTCCAGAGGATTGTCTTTGCTTCCTTGATTGCGTTTGCGAATTTTTCGCGGGTCTTAGGACCTATATCCAAGCCTTCCCAACCGTCGGGAATCGCATTTGACGGAGACATTGCCACATTTGAATCGTTGGAGAATTGGTCGCCGAGCACTGAGTCTTCAGCAAGGAGGAGCTTCACGCCTTTCTCAGCAGCCTCTTTCACGAGATTGTTGGCAAGATCAAGGTAATCGTTTTCCACGATAGAGGTTCCGATTGTGCCGCCTTGAGCTTTCATGAAAGTATAAGTCATACCGCCGCAAAGGATAAGCGTATCAACTTTAGTGAGGAGGTTTTCGATAATTTCTATCTTGGTTGAAACTTTCGAGCCGCCCATGATTGCAACGAACGGGCGCTGTATATTGTTAAGCACCTTGTCGATAGCGTTGATTTCCTTCTCCATCAAATAGCCAAACATCTTGTGATCGGTGTCGAAATAATCGGCGATGATAGCAGTAGATGCGTGCTTGCGGTGAGCAGTACCGAATGCATCGTTGATATAATAGTCGGCATACGAAGCAAGTGTCTCGGTAAATTGTTTCTGAAGCGGTTTGAGGGCTTTCTTAGCGGCAGCCTTTTCTTCATCGCTTGCGAATTCACCACGGGGTTTGCCGGTTTCCTCCTCATAGAAGCGAAGGTTTTCGAGCAAAAGCACATCGCCGTCCTTCATTGCGTCAACCTGCGCCTTACCTTTCTGGCAATCTTCACAGAAATCCACCTTAGCGCCGAGAAGTTCGCTCACGCGCGGAAGAATCTGCTTCAAGGAGAACTTGAGGTCGGGATTTTTCTTGGGACGTCCCATGTGGGACATTATGATAAGTTTTCCGCCGTCGGCGTGAACTTTCTTGAGAGTGGGCAGAGCGCCACGAATACGGGTATCATCGGTGATATTGCCGTTTTCATCCAAAGGCACATTAAAGTCAACGCGCACGATGACTCTCTTGCCTGCGAAATTACATTTATCGATTGTCATATCTTTGATATTTTGATATTTGATTTTACTCTTTACCGACAGCGGCGAAACGCATAAGCACATTGCCACTATCACACAAGCAAATTTACTAAAATACAAGTATATCACCATAACGAGTCGCGTTTTTTTTGACTGCATATTTGCAATACCTTCGTTTTTGCTATCTTTGCTAACAAAACACCGCCGACATGCAAAATACTACAGCGGCAAAAACTATAACCACATGCCAAACTACACTGAATACACTGTGCTCCACGTGGTGGAAGTGAAACGATGCTGCGGCAAAATGGGTCGCTGCGAAATCACTTTGGCGTCAAATGAAATCTACGGCAATTTCCATATTTTTGCGGACGAACATGACGCGGCAAGGATAGCTTTGCACGCGTTTCCGCAGCGCGAAAACATGCCCGAGATCAATCTATGGACAGACTTGTTGAAAGATGTGGCAGATACATTCAACTCCAAGGTGGCTTTCGTTGAGATTAAGCAAGATGACGAGCGTTCCCTGTATGCCGATGTAACGTTAGAAACTTTTGGCAAGACAACAAAACTATGTTTTGCCACGAATGTTATTGACGGGGTGCTGCTTGCCGTGGCTTTGAAGGCAAAGATAATTATCGACTACGTGCTATATTTCGAACTTGCGGGATATGACATTAGCCATATAAAAGAAACAACGATCTCCACCATGTCGGAAAGACAAATCAAGCAATCTCTGGAAAAAGCAATAAAAGACGAGAACTACGAAAGGGCTTCCGTTTTGCGCGACGAACTGATTAGACGCAAGAAAATGCGCTCCTGAAATATCAGGAGACCACATGGTTTTTACAACACGGCATCTCGCAAAAACTCCGGGCCACCAAATTTAAATTAGATGCGTCGGAATTTAAATTAGGTCTGACCTCGTAAAAACGATAATTTACACCAAAACAAAACCGCCTCACACAGTATGTGCAAGGCGGTTTGTTTATTTTATATTATACTGAAAATCAGAATTTATAACCCAAGGTCAACAAAAATTGACTCTTGTCGAGTTTAAGTTTTGTGGCAGGAGCTTCGTTTTTATTGGAAGCATCTCCCGCTTGAGTGGAGAACGCATAAAAATCGCCGCTTTGCTTTTGATATTGATAGGCAAAATCGGCATAGAAATGCTTTGCCTTATATCCCAAACCCACTGTGCAGCGATTTATGTCGCCAAGGTTCACGTAATTGGTCGATGTGCTGTAATCAAGCGACGCACTGTTTATAAACTGGTTCTGAAAAGCGGTGCTCTTCATTGGAGATGAAACATAATTGTAGCCCAATCGCAACGACAATCCGTAGTCGAGTTTTGCCTCTGCGCCCAAGCGAACGGTGCTCACGCCTTTAAGATGTTTGCTTGCCTCGCGGTTGAGCTCACGGTCTTTGGTCTCATTGCTACCCCAACCCCAATCATCGTCAACGTTGTCGTATGAAAGTTTTGTGGCAGAGTAGTCAGAATATTCGTACTCGGCATCAAGAGCAAGGAAATCGCCTATCGTTCCCGCTGCTGATATATTGAATTTCCACGGGGTGTGGATATTGTAGTCATGATCCCCAACCTCGGTGCGATAATCATACTTACCATTGTGAGAACCTTCGTAATATCCCAAACCATCATAGGCACCCTTCATATTTGAATTGATAATCGACGTGCAATTCTCAGTGAGCGAATACCACACTGGGGTAGAAATCGAAACGCCAAAGCGGAACGAAGAACCTTCTATGGGATAAATTATTGTTCCGAACTTAAAGTCTACACCATTGCCGTTCAAAGAACGATTGTTTTGCAGAAGATAAGAACCTGCAGCCGTTGAATTTTCTCCGGCAACGAGATTTTCCCAATATTCGCTGTAACTGTCGAGATTTATATTGTACACGCCAATCGTCAAACCGAAATAATAACGATCGGAAATGTTTGTACTCATATTGAAATCGTACTGCTGAATTCCTCCAGTAGTCCATTTTCGATACGTATTGTTTGTAGCATTAAATACAGCGTATTGATCGTATCCGTCAGCGTCTTGAGTATTTGTTGGCTCATACAACATCGTTTGGTAGCCTGCTATAGCCAAAGGCGTTCCCTTATCTGCTCCGCCCCAGAACGAAGACACGTCGGCCATTTCCCAAGTTTGTGAAGCACCATTCAGCACCTGATCCGCGCCTAATAGGGAATGGAAATTCTTGCGCTTGTGATAGTTGAAACCTACATTGAAATAGCGCATCGCGCCTGCGCTCATTTTGAACGGATAAACGATACCGATTTGATCATACGAGACACGCGATTTTCCGTGGCTGTCGAATTTTTCACCATTTGCGAGGGCGTTCACACTAAGTGAGGTTGCGATGTCGGCGCGACGGTACAAACCGATACCGGCAGGGTTGGTGCCCATCGTAGATATGTCAGCGCCCAAAGCACTCATAGCTCCGCCCATTCCGACAAAGCGCGCAGTTCCGTTGAGGTCCTCGCTTGTCATTTTTTCCATTGTATAAATGTCCTGCGCATTGGCAGAAACTAACGCCGCGCACGCAGCTATGATAGCTAATTTCAGTTTCATGATTCGTGTATTTGCTTATAGGGTAACCTATGTACCTTTCGTTTTAATCTATGTAGCTTTCGTTTTTTCTATATTGCGTTCAATGCAAATCAGCGGCGGCCTCCGCCAAACGAGCGCCCGCCTCCTCCGCCTCCGCCGAAGGATCGTCCGCCACCGCCGCCTCCAAACGAACGCGTGCTCACAGATGGGCTGCTGCTTCCGCTTCCGAATGAGCGCGAGGAGCTACTTGATGTGCTCACATTGCCGCCCACGGAACGAGTGGAAGTGTTGTTGGAATTATAGGAACGGGTGCTGCCAAAAGAACGTGTGGTTACGTTTCCGTTTACACGCCCGGTGTTGTAAGTGCGGTTGGTTCCAAATCCGCGGCTGTTTGCGGAATAACTTGTGGTAGTGCCATTGCGTTCGATTGCACTGCGATAGTTTCTGCCACCGCCCCAGATAGTACCGCCTGCCGAGCCTACACGGTGATAGTTGGTCTGACCTGCGATGTATCTGCCGCCATTCCATGAATTGTTTCTCCAAGGACGTCCGCCGCCCGAGGGACGATGCCAACCCCAATCGTTCCAGCCGTAATGATAATGCCAGGGATAAGACCAGCCCCAGCCGCCATACCAGCCGTAATAGCGGGGATACCAGTTCCAGCCCCAGCCGTAGTTCCAACTCCAATAGGGATCATAGCCCCATGCCCAGTCGTAATATCCGTAGCTCCAGCCCCAATAGGGTACGCCGTAGCCGAAATAGATGTTTACTGCCGGCTCATGAAAACGTGCAAGCCTGCCCGAATAATAATAGTCGTTGCTATCATATTCATCGGCATACCTGTCGGCATAGTCATTGGCTTCTTTGTCGCCGTCGCCTATAAACAATGTGTCTTTGCTCACGTTGTAGCCCCGGCGGTTGTAGGCGTCGATTTCGGCATCGGAATATTTTTTGCCGTTGCTGTAATCGGCATCATAAACGGCATCGTCGTCTTCGTCATACGAACCGTCCTGAATTTTAAGAGGCTGTTTGTCAGTTTTATTTACCTTTGACGTTTTCGACGGAGTGAAATACATGTCGTCATCTTGTGCGTAAGCTCCCGCTGATAAGAAAAGGAGGGCACTGATAAGGAATACAGACTTTTTCATAACCAAATTGTCTTAAATGTTCCACTTCTTTGGAGCAAAAATAGTAATAATTTTGTTTCGCTACCAGTTTTTTTCCTTATTGTGATATTAAAAATACTAAATTTCCACGCTATAGTAAAAACAAGGTTTAATATCGCAAAAAACCACATCGCATCTCGTGAAAACTCCGCCGCATCTAATTTAAATTAGATGCGGCGGAATTTAAATTATGTCT
>CAVFYC010000043.1:0-18268 GCA_963626585.1 Christensenellaceae bacterium Phil1
TACACGGAATCTAGCAAAAACTCCGCCGCATCTAATTTAAATTAGATGCGGCGGAATTTAAATTTCATGGCCCGGAGTTTTTAAAAGATGCCGACTTGTTTTTCCGCCATGCGCCGCAGGATTTTTGCCATGCACAACATGGTTTTTGGCTCGCGGGAGAATACTTCAGCTGCGGTTGGTGATGTCATATAAATAAGGTGTGCAAAAAAGCAGTGGGCAAATGGTTTCTCTGATGTCTGACTTTATTCAAACGATGTCAGACATTATTTAAATAATATCAGACATTGTTTTTGCGATATCCCATAATGCTTTTTCTCCGTCGGTAAGTGTTCAAAAAAACCGGCGCTTTGTTTGCGCCGGTTGCGTTTCAGTTTGTCTTGAACTTGTATTCCACTTTTGCAAGTTCGGCATTGGCTTTCACAATCTTCTCGCCGAGTTTGCTCTTGGCCTCCTTAAGTTTTGCAGCAATGGTTTCATCGGCAAGGGCGAGCATCTCTTCTGCCAGCACTGCGGCATTTTTCGCCCCGTTTACGCCCACGGTAGCCACAGGTATGGCAGGCGGCATCTGAACTATGGAAAGCAGCGCGTCAAGTCCGTCGAGCATTCCCTTGATTGGCACCCCGATTACCGGCAATGTGGTTTCGGCAGCAATCACTCCCGGCAAAGCGGCAGCCATTCCCGCGCCGGCAATAATAACCTTGATGCCGCGTGCCTCGGCTCCCTTGGCAAAATCGCTCACTTCCTTGGGAGTGCGATGGGCCGACAGGGCGTTCATCTCAAAAGGTATCTCCATTGCATCAAGTTCGGCAGCAGCCTTCTCCATTACGGGGAGGTCGCTCGTGCTGCCCATTATAATACTCACTAATGGTTTCATATATTAATTGTTTATACGTATAAAATGCTGACAAACCCGCAAATGAAGCCTACAAGCGTTCCCACGCCCACTTGGGGCAAGGTGTGCTGGCGCAAAACTATGCGGCTCGAGCCCACAGCGCCTGCAATGACGATTGTGAGGCATAGCCACCATGTGGGGTCGAACGAAAATTGCAGCGAAAAGGCAAGCAGTGCGCCGATAACGCCTCCCGCCGCTGCTGAATGGGTGCTGATTTTAAACCAGTTGTTTATTATCGTGCACACAAGCTGTATGGCAAGCGCGCCCACGAGTATGCCGCTCATGAAATGTGGCATTCGCATCAACGTCATCACATATAGGCAACAACCATAACAGGTCATGCTCAAAAGATAAGGCACAAGGCGGCGTGTGCGGTGGCTCGCCTGATGACGAGTCCAGCCGTTGATTTTGCGGTAAAGGTATATCGAAAGCAGCGGAAGCACCACTGTGAACACGTAGACTATTACAAGCACCGTGAGCTTGACACTCGTGGGAAGCAAACTCATGTAGCTGAAAAGCAAAAGCACTATGAATGCTATCACAGGGAAATAAAACGGCTTGAAAAGCACCGAAATAATTTTGGAAACCTGTATAATGTATTTGTCCATCATTTTCTGAGACGCGCAACAGGCAGGCCGAGTTGCATGCGGTATTTTGCCACCGTGCGACGAGCCACGGGGAAACCTTTTTGTTTGAGCATTTCCGCCAAAACTTCGTCGGGGTAGGGATTATTCTTGTCTTCGCTGCCAATAATGTCCGACAGCGCTTTGCGGATAGCCATTGTGGAATGTACGTCTCCGCTTGTGGTTACAAATTTGTCGTTGAAGAAATATTTCAAAGGAAACACGCCGAATTCGGTCTCCACATATTTGCTGTTGCTCACGCGCGAAACCGTGGAGATGTCAAGCCCCGTGCGTTGGGCAACGTCGCGCAGAATCATGGGACGCAACATCGTTTCGTCGCCTTCCATAAAAAAAGGCTTCTGTATCTCGGTTATTGCTTCCATTGTGGCGAGCATGTTACGGCGGCGTCGGTTCACGGCATCAATAAATACCTTTGCCGATTCCACTTTCTGCTTGGTGTAAGTATAAGTGTCCTTCTGCTGGCGCGTAAGTTTGCTGCGGTTTTTAGAATATTCGGCAATGGTGGCGCGAAAAGAGTTGCTGATTCTCAAAGAAGGCACTTCGCCCTCGTTGAGCGAGACAATGAGATTTCCGTTGCCGTCGTTTTCCACCCGAAAGTCGGGAGTGATTTCCTGAGAGCCCGCCGCATTCGCCTCATTGAGCGCGCTGCCCGGACGCGGATTGAGCCTGCGTATTTCAGCAAGCACATGCTCCATAGTCTGTCGGTCAATGTGCAGGCGCGATGCTATCTTGTCCCAACGCTTGCGTATGAAATCTTCATAACATTTGCCGAGCACCTGTTTTTCCAGCTCCTTGTAGGGGGAAGAATAGTCTTCGGCAGAAACTTGAAGCATCAGGCATTCCTGAAGACCGCGCGCGCCGATACCGTGTGGCTCGAAAGTTTGCATTGTAGCGATTAGCGAATCGATTTCCTCGGGCGTAACTTCGATGTTGTGGTAGATTGCCATTTCGTCGCTCAGTCGCTGTGAATCCTTTCTTAGGAATCCGTCGCTGTCGAGCGAACCTATGAGATACACCATCACACGTTTTTGTTCGTCGGTGAGGTTGTGTTCGGAAATCTGTGCCGTGAGTTCTTCGTACAAGGATTGTTGTTGTCCGAAAGGCAGGGCGGAATTTTTTTCTTCTTCGCCGTTGGCGGTATTCAAAAGGTAGTCGGGCGTATCGTCGGCCGTGAGATAATCAGCCAAAGCGTCGTCGTGTGCATTTTCGCTCTCGTTGTTATCCTCGTCGCCCATGTCCTCGCCCTCGGGAGCGTCATTGTCGCGCTGATCCTCGTCATTGCCCTCCTCAAGAGCGCTGTTGTCGAGAATTTCGTCCTTTACCCTTTGCTCAAAGTCCCGTAGCGGCAATTCCAGAAGGTGTACCTGTAGAAGTTGCTGCGGAGTGAGTGTCTGGCCAAGGCTTTGGGTTTGAGTTTGTACAAGTTTCTGTGCCACGGTTTCCGGCTTTGTTTGAACTACAAAAGTACGAATTTTTAATACCTGCTGTATTATAAGTAAAAAATATTTTATTGCCCACGTAATTCTTTTTACTTTTGCCAAAGAAACTTTACAAATTCAGCCTATAATGAGAATAAAAAGTCTAAGTAGAATTGTTTTGCTTGCTGCAACGCTTTGCATGTTTGCGGCGTGCGGGGACAAGGGGGATTATCTGCCCGAAGAGTCCAAGAATATCCGTGGCGGAGATGTTACAACCGATGAAGCGCAGGAAGTTCCGGTACTTCCCAAGAAACAGATGCGTGCGGTTTGGATTGCCACGGTATATGGCATCGACTGGCCCAATGGATATTACAGTTCATATTCGCAAAAGAAATTGTATACCAAGTATCTCGATTCTTTGGTGAGCCTTAATATCAACGCGGTGTTCTTTCAGGTGCGCCCCATGGCCGATGCTTTTTACGATTCGCCCTATGAGCCGTGGAGTAAGTACATAACGGGAACGGCGGGAAAGAAGCCGGCTTATGATGTGCTCAAGTTTATGATTGACGAAGCCCATAAGCGTTGCATTAGTTTCCATGCCTGGATTAATCCTTACCGCATTGAGAAGAAAAGCGAAAGCGCGTCGTTTTCCACTCTCGACAGCAAGATTCCAAAAGAACTGACCAAGGACTACAAGACTATAAGAGTATATAATCCGGCATTGCCCGAAACTCGCGCGAGGCTTGACTCAATCGTTAAGGACCTCATTGTAAAATATGATGTTGACGGCATTCATATGGACGATTACTTTTATCCTTCGCTCACGAGCGGCGAGAGTATGAACGATGACGAGGAGTATGCTACATATGGCAAGTCGTTTTCGTCTGTAGAGGATTGGCGCAGGTATAATGTTACTTTGATGGTGAAAAGTTTACAGACTACAATTCGACAAACACGCCGCGAGGTGGTATTTTCAATTTCTCCGCAAGGAAATATAGAGAATGACGAAAACACGCAGTATGCTGATGTAAAAACTTGGATGGCCAATGGTTGGCTCGATGTGATGATTCCGCAGATTTATTATCCCACGGGCACGAGTTATTATTACTTCAACAATCGCGTGAAACAGTGGGCGTCGCTCGCGAAACGGTGTGCGCTTCTTGTGGGATACCCAATTTATCGTTACGATCCCTCATATCCTTCGGCTTTTGACGTTTCAGACAATTCCATGCTCGTAGAGCAGTTCAGCCTTGCCGATGAGCAGAGCAAAATCACGGGAGATGTTCATTACAGCATGAAGTATATCATCTCGAATCCGCGCGACATTAAATCGGTGCTCAAAGCGCGTTATGCCCAAAAGGCTCTCATTCCGTTTTACGGGCGTTATGTTCAGGTTAGGCCGGCTTCGCCTGCAAATCTTAAGATATTGAAGATTGACAACCTCACGTGGGACGCCGTTGAAGATGCCTACTACGCAGTATATCGAAGCAACGGCGACAAACAGGTGGCCACTCTCGTGGGCGTAACCCGCAACACGTCATACACTCTTCCCGAGGACGGCAACTATTTTGTAACTGCCGTTCACCGCACGAGCAATTCCGAGAGTGCTATATCTGAAATCGTGAAATTCTGTCGCCAAGACCAGATTAATGGCATTCATCAGATTACGATGAAATAGCCTTATGGTAAATTTTATACGAGATTTGCGCCAAAGCTTGCGCGGCATTGTTCGCGCAAGTTTTGACGGCGCAAAAACTACAAGGCATCTCGCAAAAATTCCGGGCCACCAAATTTAAATTCCGCCGCATCTAATTTAAATTACATGGCCCGGAGTTTTTAACATTTCGCATCTCGTTTTTTCAGCATCAAATAACGCTTTTTTCAATACAAGATATCGCAGATACGGCAAGCCATATTGCCACATTTTTTAGAGACATACAGAAAACTTCAACACATCAATCTTTGATTTATGACAAAACATCTGTTACTTGCAGCCATGCTAATTCCCGTGGCAGGTTTTGCGCAGATTCTTTCTGCCGGCAGCCCGGAAAAAATAGACGTTCCGGCGGAAACTCCCGCAGTTGCAGCAATCAGCCCCAAGGGCGATTTTTTGCTGCTCACAAATTCAGTTTGCAAAGGACTCGTGAAATTCGACCTTGCAAGCCGCAAGGCCACCACGCTCACCGATGCCGACGGAGCTGGATACAATGTGCGCCTCTCGGCAACGGGAAACGCTGTGGTTTATCGCGAGACTTCGCTCGACAAAAACCGTTTGCGTCGCGTGGCTCTGCATTCGCTTAACCTCGCCAACGGCAAGACTAAAAAACTTGTGAAGGCTTCGCGCAACTTGCAGGGCTATTCGGTGAGCGGCGAACTGGCATCGTTTGTAAACAACGGCAAAAAGGCCGTGAAAGCTCTGGCATCGGGGGTGAAGAAAACCGACCTGCCCACTTTTTCAATCGACAACCGACAACTCATGATTACCCGCGACGGAAAGACAAGCCAGTTCTCGCCCAACGGAAGCGACAAAAGCTACATTTGGCCCGAACTCTCGCCCGACGGCTCAAAGGTGGTGTATTACGTAGCCGGTGAAGGCGCGTTTGTATGCAATATCAACGGCACGCAAATCGTTCCGCTCGGAATTTTAAGGGCGCCGAAATGGTTTGACAACAATACCGTAGTTGGAATGGAGGACGAAGACGACGGCGAATACATATACGCTTCGACCGTGGTGGCTGCAACGCTCGACGGCAAACGGCAAAAACTCACTCCCGACAGCATCATTGCAATGTTTCCCCAACCTGCCGCAGCCGCCGGCAAGATATCTTTCTCCACCCCCAAAGGCGAAACATATATAATGAACGTTTCAAAAACTTCCGACCGATGAAAAGAAAACTCTTACTCATATTCGCCGCAATATGTGCCGCTACCGCCGGAGCACAAACCCTGTCGGACGCACGAGTCTATATAAATCCCGGACACGGAAGCTGGGGACCGAACGACCGTCCCATGGCAACAATACCATATCCCAACCTCGCCTCAACAGGACGCCCCGATACTTGCGGATTCTACGAATCGAACACAGATTTGTGGAAATGTTTGAAACTCGGAGCCACGCTGGAAAAAATGGGAGTACAAAAGAAAAATATTATGTACTCACGCCGGCAAAACGGCCCCTATCCTTATGTGAGCGGAGCCTCGGACGAAGCAAAATACAACCGTTCTCTCGCGGAAATTAGCGCAGAAGTCGACGCCAACAACATGGATATTTTTATCTCCGTGCACTCAAATGCAGCCACCGACGGCACCACGACCAACTACCCCCTGATATTGTATCGCGGAAAAGACGGCGACGGCGGAGACTATGCGCAAGGCAGCCGGGATTTAAGCAAGGCAATTTGGACTCCACACTATATGGACGAACTCGATCCGCAGAGCGCTTACAGCAGAACAAACATGAATCTGCGCGGAGACATTGACTTTTACCATTATTCCTGGACAAATACAAAAGGCTACGAAGGTTATCTCGGCGTGCTCATGCACAGCGTGCCCGGATGTCTGATAGAAGGATTTTTCCATACCTACCAGCCCGCACGACATCGCGCCTTAAACCAAGATTATTGCGGACAGGAAGGCGTGAGAATTGCCCGAGGAATTTGCGACTACCTTAAACTCACGCCTGAAAGCACGGGATATATAATGGGAACCGTTAAGGACATGCACCAAAAGATTGCAAACAATCTTTTCAACTATGCGCCAAACACGAACGACCAGTGGATGCCGCTCAACGGGGCTAAAGTTTTGCTGAAACAAGACGGCGAAACAATTGCAACGTATCAGGTTGACAAACTCTACAACGGAATTTTTGTTTTCGAGGACCTCGCGCCCGGCGACTACACTCTTGAGATAGAAGCCGAGGGATATAAACCGCTTTTCGACGAATATAAAAAGCCCGTAACGGTGAAGGCAAACGAAACTTCCTACGTGAAACTCCTCGCAGAAGCCTCGGATTACGAACCGCCTGTGGTTGTCTACAAAAATTATCCCGATCCCGAACAGCCGGCATACCTTGGAGTGCCCACGCAGTTGCAGTTCTCAAAAACTTCGCGCACTTTCAGCAACATCAAGGGCACTCTGAAACGCGCAATAGTGCGTGGAGATTCGGCAATAGTGCTCGCCGACAATTCTGGAACGCCCGAAGTGCATTTGATAAACCTCAAAACCAACACGTATACCAAGAAAATCAGCACTACGGGCATTGTGGGAAAAGATGCAAGCAATGCCGGCGACTATTCCGTGCTCAGCGACATTGCGATGACTGCCGACGGAAAACTTATAGGCGTCAACAGCGTGCTCAACCAGTATAACGACGCGCAGGTAGAGGACGGATACAAGCGCGGAACGCTCCGAATTTACAAATGGGACGACTTTGATGCAAATCCAACGCTTTGGGTGAGCACGCAAAGCTCCGCAAACTTCTACAAGGCCGTTATGGGAAAATCCATTGCCGTGAGCGGAGAATCCAAAGACTGCAACGTTATCACCACAGCCACTACCACGAGCACGAGCAAGGGCACGAGAATGTTGTCGTTGAATATCGTTGACAATACAATTGCTGCCACAGTTTTTACAGAAAAGAATATCGGAAACAACTTCTCTGAAAACAAGCAGGGAGACGATATGCAACTCACGGTGTCGCCTCTTGCCGATGACAGGTTTGTTATCGACGGCAGCAAGACGCTTCCCACCGAATTCATTCCCGCAAAACAGTCGAACGTGGACAGCGAAATAACTTCCGCCCTCGCCACAAGCAACCAAGACTCCCTGGGATTGGCGGCAAGAGGTGTGTCGTTTTTCAAATATGCCGGGCATTCGCTAATGGCTGCGCCTTATATAAATGGTACGAGAGTGGCCGGATTGCGTTTGTTCGACGTTACCGGCGGTTTCGACAAGCCCCAAGTGATAAGCATAAACGGCGCGTCGTCGGTTTCAACCTCTACATTGCCGTTCATGTCCTCTGGCGCAAAGGTGGAAGGCGAGGACGTTACGCTTTATCTCTTTATCGGAAACCGCATTGTCAAGTTTACGACGAAAAACACGGCACAGACTAAAACCAAGAGGATAAGTGCGTATGATTTGAAGCAGTCTGCAAATTCCGACAACAGTTCCTATACGTTCTGCTTCACCACAAACAGCCTACCGCAAGAGGCGTCGTTGATATTCTATGACGCTTCGAGCGGAGAGAAACTCGACAGCATTGCAGTGGCATCGCCTAAAAACGGATTGAATAGCGTTGTCGTTTCGGCGGCAGACCTTCCATTCTCTGGCGACAGGCGTATAAAATGGGCGGTAAGGCTCAAAGGCTCTCCGGTAAGGACCATTGCGCGCCTCAACTCCACCGACGCGTCGATGAACTACGACGGCAGCGCGTTTTGTGCCGTTGACAATTCCACGGAGTCGGAGTATTTCGGGCGCATCTACGTGATGAACTACGCTTCATACGGCAGCACGTCAAACGGGTTGTATGCTTATTCTCCTGCATGGGCTCGCCTTAATTCCTCGCCCTATCGCGGCGGGCAGAACTTCGCTTATGGCACGCGCCTGAGCGCTGGCGATGACGGCAAGGTGTATATGAGTGATTACAGCGACGATTATTCGGGTGTTTATGTGGCCGATCCTGCAAACCTTTCCGGTTCGTTCACACAATTCTTCCAAGGCGAGAGAGATGCCAACGGACTTATCACCTACGGCGGCGTAAAAGTGGGCTCCTCCACGCCTTGCGTTACGGTTGAGAACGGCAAAATGTACGTATTGCTTGAGGATTTCAACAATAATGTGGGCGTTTACAACATAGGCACGGGCGATGCCGTGAAAACGTCATGGGCCAAGGCGCCGAGCAAAACCTATAACGTGGGTTCGCTTGCGGTCAACGGCAACGGCACAGTGCTTCCCGGGCCCGACGGAGGCGTTTGGGTGAGCCAGCTCAGGTATCTCGGAAACAACACATCGGGTGTGCCGTCGCTTATGTACATGAATGCTTCGGGCAAGGTGGTCTTCAATTCGGGCAACACCGATTTTGCCGACAATCTCAACGGCTCTTGTTGCGGCGCGGTGGCTGTTTCGCGAGACGGCAAACTGCTTGTGATAAACGATGGCGAAGGTGTGTTGCAATTCTTCGATGTTGCGTGGAACAACAACGTACCTACGCTCACTCCCAAGTATTCCTATACTGCCGATGTGCGCAACACTTCCGACCACAACGCCATTTATCAAATGAGCTTCGATTATGCAGGCAACCTTGTATGTTCGGGTTCGTCGCTCGGCATATATTCCATTCCCGACGAGGCTAACGAAACCATTGTTCCGGCACGCAGCGCGTTTGCGATAGTCAATGGCATAGAATCCCCGGTGGTAAATCGCAACGGCGAGGTATCTTATAACCCCGAAACCCGCACCTTGCAGGGCGGCGAAGGCGTGAAGGAAATCGCGGTATACGACACTGCCGGCACAAGGATAGCTGTCGTAAACGGCCGAAGCCTCTCGCTTGCCGGCGCAACGCCCGGCGTTTACATTGTGAAGGTGAACGGAAATGCCGGCGGCGTAAAGATTTTGGTGAAATAAACCATCGTTGGCAAACCATACCTGCGGCGCGGTGCTCGGAAGCATCGCGCCGCTTTTTTGCGCCTTTTCTAACAAACTGTATATCAGCCCGGAAAAACGCGTGCGCATTTCGCAAAAACTCCGCCGCATCTAATTTAAATTACATGGCCCGGAATTTAAATTTGGTGGCCCGGAGTTTTTACGACAAGCCATGTAGTAAAAACCATGTGCAGCGCCGTTGTGATAACATGCGCCGCCGGGAATGCAAAACACTGTTGGCGGAACAAAAGGCAGGGTGGCAAAATGTTTGAAAATCATTGCAATTTTGCGCAAAAGCATTGCCGCGAAACATGTTTCCCGAATATTATAGGTAATTTTGCAGAAATTTATAATCTCCGCAATATGGTGCTCAATTATATTTGGATTGCGTTTTTTGTTCTGGCATTTGCCGTGGCACTTGTGAAGCTGCTCGTGTTTGGCGACGCTTCGGTTTTTCCCGACATCATGAACTCCACATTCTCCTCGGCTAAGAGTGCGTTTGAAATCTCGCTCGGGCTCACCGGTGTGCTCTCTCTTTGGCTCGGCATCATGAAGATTGGCGAAAAAGGCGGACTTGTGCAAGGTCTTTCGCGGCTGCTTTATCCCGTGTTCAGCAAACTTTTTCCCGAAATACCCAAAGGGCACCCCGCCGTGGGGAACATTTTCATGAACATCGCCGCCAATATGCTCGGACTCGACAATGCAGCCACACCGCTCGGCTTGAAAGCAATGGAACGACTGCAGGAACTTAATCCAAAAAAGGACACGGCAACAAATTCAATGATTATGTTTCTCGTGCTCAACACAAGCGGACTGACAATAGTGCCCGTGGGAGTGATGGTCTACCGCGCACAGCTCGGCGCAGCGCAGCCCACCGACGTTTTCGTGCCAATACTCCTCGCCACATTCGTTGCCACGCTCGCGGGAATCATTGCCACAAGCATTTATCAGCGCATCAACCTTTTCAACCGCACCCTCGTGCTCACCCTCGGCGGTGCCTGCCTGCTGTTTGCCCTCATAGTGTGGGGATTCTCAAAGCTCGACCGCGCCACACTCGACACCGTGGGCACATCGTCGGCAAACATTCTGCTTTTCACCATAATCGTTGCGTTTATACTCGTGGGCGTTAAAAAGAAAGTGAATGTCTACGATGCTTTCATCGAGGGCGCGAAAGGCGGATTTGAGACAGCCGTGAGGATAATCCCTTACCTTGTGGCAATACTCGTGGGAATTGGAGTTTTCCGCGCTGCCGGAGCTATGGACTGGATTATCGACGGAATAAAATGGGTGGCCGTGCAATGCGGAGCAAACACAGATTGGATCGGTGCCATACCTACGGCAATCATGAAGCCATTGAGTGGAAGCGGCTCGAGAGGTATGATGGTTGATTGCATGACAACGTACGGCGCAGACTCGTTCACGGGAAGATTAAGTTGCTTGTTCCAGGGCTCAACCGACACAACGTTCTACATTCTTGCCGTATATTTCGGAAGCGTAGGCATAAAATTCACACGACACGCCGTGGCATGCGGACTTATAGCCGACGTGGCGGGAACAATTGCCGCAATAGCGATTTGTTATCTGTTTTTCGGATAACGCGGCCCAATATAATCTGAACCAAAATGGCAAACTTAAAAACTTTATTCAAGGACACAGCGCTTTATGGCATGAGCAGTATAATCGGAAGGTTTCTGAATTATCTTCTTGTGCCTCTCTATACCGCCAAGATAGCAGCTGCGTCGGGCGGCTACGGAGTGATTACAAACGTCTACGCTTATACGGCGCTTCTTCTCGTGATTTTAACTTTCGGAATGGAGACAACGTTTTTCCGATTTGTGAACAAGGAAGGCGCTAATCCCATGCGCACGTATTCTACAGTGCTTATAATGGTGGGCGGAGTGGCTCTTGTTTTTGTGGCGCTTGTTCTCGTATTCCTCTCCCCGGTATCTGCGTTTATGGGGTACCCTTCTCATAAGGACTATGTGGCTATAATGTCGGCCTGCGTGGCTATCGATGCGTTTCAGTGCATACCTTTTGCTTATTTGAGATACAAGCACAGGCCTTGGAAGTTTGTTGCCCTGAAAATGATGTTCATTGTGCTCAACATTGCGCTCAATATAATTTATTTTGTAGTGCTTCCGGCGATGTATTCCAACGCTTCCACCCACGATTTTGCGGCATCTGTCTACGATCCCTCGGTAGGTGTGGGCTATGTGTTCCGCTTGAATTTGTTTTGCACGGCCCTCATCACGTTTTTCTTCTTCAAGGAACTCACCGGTTTCCGTTGGGTGTTCGACCGGGCTCTGTCGCGCAAGATGCTTTCTTACTCCTTGCCGATTCTTTTGTTGGGCATCACGGGAATTCTCAACCAAACTGCCGACAAGATACTCTTTCCCATAGTTTCGCCGGGCCACGAAGGACATGTGCAGCTTGGAATCTACGGTGCGGCGGCAAAGATTGCCATGATTATGGCCATGATTACGCAAGCTTTTCGCTATGCCTACGAGCCGTTCGTGTTTGGCAGCGCACGCGAAAAGGGTTCGCGCGACACCTACGCCAAGGCCATGAAATATTTCTTGGTCTTCACACTTTTGGCATACCTTGTGGTGGTGGGCTATCTCGATGTGCTGAAATATATAATAGGCCGCGACTATTGGGCAGGGCTTAGAGTGGTGCCGATAGTGATGGCTGCCGAAATTATGATGGGTGTATATTTCAACCTCTCGTTCTGGTATAAACTTATAGACAAGACAATCTACGGCGCATGGTTTTCGGGAGTGGGCTGCGTGGTTCTTGTGCTAATCAACGTGGTTTTCATTCCCCGCTACGGCTATATGGCGTGTGCGTGGGCAGGCGTCGCGGGCTACGGCACGGCCATGCTTTTGTCGTATGTGGTAGGTCAGAAAAAATATCCCATAAACTATCCGCTCAAGTCCATGACAGTGTACGTATTGATTGCGGCATTGTTCACCGCAATAATGCTGTGTTTGCCCAAGACATTGCCCGTGGTTTTGCGCCTGGGCGTGAACACAGTTTTGATATTGCTGTTTGTGGCCCATATAGTGCATTACGACTTTCCGCTGTCGAGTCTGCCGGTGATTGGCAAGCATTTCAGAAAGAAGTAAAGGCTTGTAGAATAGGGTAGTTCATACCCCGAAAAAACGAGATTGGAAATGTTAAAAACTCCGCCGCATCTAATTTAAATTAGATGCGGCGGAATTTAAATTTGGTGGCCCGGAGTTTTTACGAGATGCCGTGTTGTGAAAACCTTATGGTCAACCGTCGTTTTTTTCGAGCAATTCGTTAATGATTTCGAGCATTCCGCAATTGTTGATTTGCTTTCTAAAACTCACGTTGAAGCCGTCTTTTTGCATTTGCTCAAACATCAGCCGTGCGCAGTCAATCTTCATTTTCTCCACTCCGCGCAGCGCTCCTCCGTTGTCCACTCCCTTGGCTTCCACTACAATATTCATTTCCTTTTTGCCGTCGGCGCGTTTCACCACATACATGAAGTCGGGGCTGTAGGTGCCGGCCAATGTGGGAATTGCCACACCGTGTCGCGGTATTTTGCCATATACTACCACCTCTTCGCACGTGGTTTTTATATCCTTGCGCTCCAAATCCGAATCATAGGCTATGGTGTCGTAAAGATAGCGCGGCGCGGGCACGCCTTTCTCCACATAAACGCCAATATTTCCCGTGGGAATGTTGTCATATAGCTTGCCGTTGATATCTGTGAGCGAAGTTTCGCGCTGTTCATAGTTGGCCTGCTTGTAGTTTACCAGCCCGGTGATGTTGTCCACCTTCCATTCTTCAAACTCGGCTATGAAGCGCGCAAGAGATGCCTCGTTGATAAAACTTTGTCGGAACTCGTGAGTTGCAAAATAGTGGGCGATTTTCCGGTGTACGGTTTTTATGGGCAGAGAAGTGCCCTCGTTTATACGTTTCAGAAACACGTTATAAGGCAACCGCTTGGCGCTCACCTCGTATTGCATGCTGTTTTCCTGCACAACGCTGGCCGTTCCGTCGGCGGTTGATATGGAATCGCAATGAGCCGTAAGGGTTTGCATGGAAAACACTCCTTCGGAAATCTCGAACTCATCTTCGATTTTCTTGACGAGAGATTTGTTGAAAAATATGATGTATTTTCGGTTCAGCATGCGCCACAGTCCTTCCAGTTCCTTGTAATTGTTTTTGCGAATGCCCACTCCGTGCGCCTTTTCCCGGTTCTTGTCCTCCACCTTGCCGCTTCCAGCTCCCACGATATTGAACTCCGGAAATTCTGCATCGAGTTCCAGAAGTTTTTCGGGGTTTACCTTTTTGTCGGTGTCAACAAAGTCTTTTTGCATAAGCTCTATTAACAGATTCTTTTTGCTTGTGCCGCGCATTTCAGCCACTTTCTTCAGCATTTCGTCGGTTACTGTCAATTCTTCGCCGGCCAGATTGTCGCCGTTAATCTCCGCCACAAGTTTGTTGGCAAAGTCAGCTTCTTTGAAGTCCACTATGTAGTGCAACATAAACTGCTCGTTTGCGATTCTGTTGCCATATTCGTCGACCGGCAAGCGCAGTCCGCGCCCCACTTCCTGCAACTTGCTCGTTTCGCTGCCGCTTGAGCGCAATTTTGCTATGGTAAAAACGTTCGGATTGTCCCACCCTTCTTTCAGAGTCCACTTTGAAAACAAAAATCGGCGCACGTTCCACGAACCGTCGGCGTTCTTGAATTGCAGCAGATGCTTCTTGTTTCGCAGAATGTCGTCGATTTCCTGCGCCACAGCCTCGTCGGAATCACTGTTGTCCCGGGAAAAATATCCAGCAGCGCATTCCTTGATGTTGTCAAGGCTTGCCTGCAAAAACTCCGCGTATTCCCGTGTGTTTTCCGCCGTATTTTGAAGCTCCTTTTCCAGACGTTCGCGCAAAATAAGTTCGAAAGTATCGCGCAGCCAAGCGTTGTCGCCGTTTTCGTTACCGCGAAACGACGAAATGTCTTCGATGAAAAACAGCGCAAGAGTCTTTATTTTTTGCGTGCGCGCAAAGTTGGTGCGTTCTGTCTCGAAGTGGCGCTGAATGGCAAGCCGCATCATTCCCTCTTGATAGGGCGTGGAATAAATGTCAACGTCAAACTCCTCGCCTTTGCGCTTTTCCTGCCCGTTTGAAAGCACCACCATGTCCCTGCCCACGGCATTGATTACGATTCCGCCCATTTCTGCGCATATTTCGCCCAACGAATCGCCCTTGTAGAGCGTGAACTTTTTGGTGGCATCGGTTGTGATGTGGGCAAAAACCGCCGAATTTCTTCCTTCGGTTGATACCAGCCTAATTTTCTCGCTTTTCCGGCTCAGGGGCTCAAAGTGATTTTTTGCCACACCCTTTACCAGATTTTGGTTAAAGGCTTCGTAGGCGTTGAGATTGTAGAGCAGGTTTCTGTAGTCCTTTGGTTTTTGCCGCGCGCCCTTTGTCTTTTCTTCTGCATCGGGAAACGTAGCTCCGAAACGTATGATACATTGCGGCTGAATGCGCTCTCGTATCACTCCGAACGTTTTCTGATTTTGCTTGAAGCGGTGGGGTTCGTCTATTATCAGGAATGGGCGCGTTGCTTTCAGCGCGTCGAGCGGACAATAATAGCCCTCGATTGTCTGATCATAGTCGCGGCCAAGCATCTTTGCCTTGCTGTCGGAAATAAGTGCCGCATTGACGAGAAGAACAAAGATGCGGTTTGAAATCAGATGCGAGCCGCCCACAAATTCCCTCACCTCGGACGGAAACAACCGCCTGCCGTTTTTCGCCTGCCGCGCAGTGAGCACACACAAGTCGATGTTGGCGTTGTAGCCTCGGTCGTCCTTGAAATGGCGTCGCACGTCGGAGTCCCCGAGAAACGACTTCGCGCCTTCTTTAATGGCCAGCGTGGGAACGGCAACTATAAATTTATTTATTCCGTAGCGTTTGTGTAGCTCGTATATCGCATGTGTGTAAACGTAGGTCTTACCTGTGCCGGTTTCCATCTTGATGTCGAGGTGCAAGGTGCCTTGTGGTGGGGAAAAGATGCGTGCGGCGGCGGGCACATTGAATTGCCGTTCGTTTTGTATGGCTTGGATGTTGCGCTCCAAGGCTTCTGAATCGAGCTGTATCGCGGGGTTTTCACACAATGCCTCGGGTGTTTTAAACTCCACGCCTTTAAAAACGCGCGTTATCGCATCTACTGCTTTCTGCTGGTGCAAAAGTCCGCTTTGATATTTGATTTCCATTTTTCAATATCGTATATGGAGTTCCACCTGCAGGTTCTTTTTTCCCTGTTGCAGCATCTTGATATTTTTGCGCAGCATCTCGATTTGAACGTAGTTGAAGCTGTAGCCAAACGCTACGATCTCGGTGGGATTGAATGCCGGCTCGTTGAAATATTTGTTGACAAGAGCCACCACAGAGTCCTCGTCGAAATTCTGGCCTTCGAGCAAATAGATATGCGTGCCTATGGTGTAGGCGGTGTATTGGGCAAGGGGCAGAACAGACGGCTTGGCGGTGAAACCATAATTGTCGTTGACGAGCCAAGTGGCCAGCACGGTTTCTTTTCCGAACGTTTTCAGAATGTCGTCATCGGTCAACATTGGTTCTGGAGCGAATGCCGTCAATCTGTCGAGCGTGTTGGTTTCCACGCCTTGCAGTGTGAAATGTTTGAAGCCCAAGTCCATTTTTCCGGCAAAGAGCGGATTTTCTTCGCGTATCTTTTTCGCCGCGCGCCTAATGCGTTCCATTCCTATTTGGTCGATTGTAGTATATCCTGCATTGCGTGCCGGCGAACCTTCGGGCGTTTCTTCGGCTATCTGAACCATTATAAATTTGCGCTTGCCCTTGTCGTTTGCGTTTAGCTGCATTACCGCCTGAGCGGTAGTTGCACTTCCCGAAAAGAAGTCAAGGATAATTGAATCTTCATCGGTATATAAGGATAATCCTTTCTGAACAAGTGCAACTGGTTTGGGGTAATCGAAAACTTTATGTCCGTCAAACATTTCGGTAAGTGCTTTTGTTGCATCTTGTGAATGCCCAACTTCTGAATTTTTCCAAATAGTCATAGGAGTTATTCCGCTTTTGCGTAATTCTGATAGGAAACGTTTCATCGATGGAACGTTATTTCCATCTGCTCCAAACCATATACGATTGTCTTTAAGTCTCTCAAAGAATCTATTCTTTGAGAGCCTCCAGCTGCGCCCAGCTGGAGGCTCGACTACACGCCCCGAAGGGGTCGTGATAGGGTATATATTTTCCTGCACAGCGGGACCTACTGAAATGTCGCTCGATTTCCATACCCCTCTCGGGTCATTGTCGGGATTTGCATAGCGGTCATCAGCTTCTTTACTCCTGACAACGCCATTACACACGCTTTTTTCCAAATTTCTGGAATAGAAAAGCAGATAATCATGTGAAACAGAAAAATGTTTCATAAGGTTTACGGGAGCATACGCACGTTCCCAAATTGCTTGTGCCACGAAGTTTTCTTCGCCGAATATGGAGTCGCAAAGAAGTTTGAGGTTGGCCTGCTCATTGTCGTCGATTGAAATGAAAATCACTCCGTCGTCGGTCAAAAGGTCGCGCGCGAGGAATAGACGCGAAGCCATGAAGGTGAGCCATGCCGAGTGGGAGGAAGAACGGCGTGAGGTGAGGTCGAGAATGCGTTGCGCCTTGTCGGAATCTACTCCCAATCGGTTTTCAAGTTCCTGGGTTGTGAAATTGAAGTTGTCGCGATAAACAAACCCGTCGTTGCCTGTATTGTAGGGCGGGTCGATATAAATGCACTTCACGCTGCGTGAGTAGGATTTCAAGAGGTGTTTTAGTGCATCGAGATTGTCGCCCGAAATATAAATGTTGCCGCTGTCGGCATTTTCGGGCAGGGAGTTGTGGGCTATGTCGGGCACAACAACCGTTTCGGTATCGGTGGCGGCAATAAGATTGGCGTAGTTGCGCCCCAAGAACTGCAAGCCGTAGCCCTCGCGTGTGGTGGAAATTACGGGAGAGGCGTCGGAATTTTCCTGAGGCAAGATGTCCTTGAACTTTTGCAGGTCGAAATTTCCGTTTTTGTCGAAACATTGCGGAAAATCTCTGTGAAGTGTTTCGTTTATGCGGCTATCGGGCGTAACCGATTGGTTGTTCTGAATTATTTGCTTTATCATCGGGCGTAGGTTTTTAGGAATATTTTGCCCGAATCCTATAAAACCGAAGGCGCAAACCTTTTGGCTTTACTTTGCTTGAGGGATTGGACGCCCTTGTATGTAGAAAGCACAAAAAGTCCGCGCCCTAAGCGCGAACCATTGCATGCTTATTCTCACATACGATGAAAGTGTCCAATTTTCAAGCAAGAGAATAAGAGCAAAAGCTCTATTTGTCAATATGTAGTATGGTTTTAGTTTTTTTCGATGCTGATATTGTTTTGATTACACACGTGCAAATGTAGCAAAAAAGCGCGTGTCGGCAAACTGCGGGGCGGGGTTTTGAGGGGCAGATGCGGCGGGGAAAAGGGGACGTGAGTATTAGGGAGTTACGATGTCTGACATTATTCAAACAATGTCAGACATTATTTAAATAATATCGGTTATCGTTTTTGCGATATCTTGTATTGAAAAAAGCGTTGTTGGGTGCCGAAAAAACGAGATTGGAAATGTTAAAAACTCCGCCGCATCTAATTTAAA
>CAVFYC010000044.1:0-18160 GCA_963626585.1 Christensenellaceae bacterium Phil1
AAATTAGATGCGGCGGAATTTAAATTATGTCTGACATCGTTTTTCTGTAGTTCTGATGCCGTTGAAATATTAAAAAACGACATTGTTTTCATGATTCGAATGGTGATTTTTACATCGGCAAAAGATTGGCTGTTTGAGCATAAATTCCTAAATTTGCAAAGAATTTAATTCTCAATAAAGAATGGAAAAAAGCGTATTGCAAATAGCAAGGGAGGCATATACTCCCAAACTTCCCAAAGCTCTCCGCGGCTTTGTTGATGTAAAGGAAGGTGCTCCCACACAAAGTGTTGGCGACCAAGAGGAAATCAAGAAACTTTTCCCCAAGACCTATGGCTTGCCATTGGTAGAGTTTGTTCCGGGCGAAAAAAAGGCAAACGAGCCTATGAATGTAGGTGTGATTCTTTCGGGCGGCCAGGCTCCCGGCGGTCATAACGTGATTAGCGGACTTTTCGACGGCATCAAGCGTCTTAATCCCGCAAACCGTCTTTACGGTTTCCTTATGGGCCCGGGCGGTCTCGTAGACCACAACTATAAGGAGCTTACCGCAGAAATCATCGACAACTACCGCAATACCGGTGGCTTTGACATGATTGGCTCAGGTCGTACAAAACTCGAAAAAGTTGAGCAGTTTGAAAAAGGACGCGAGATTATCGAAGAACTTGGTATCAAGGCCCTCGTGATTATCGGCGGCGATGATTCAAACACCAACGCTTGCGTTTTGGCTGAATACTATGCTGCAAAAAACTATGGCATTCAAGTAATAGGTTGCCCCAAGACTATTGACGGCGACTTGAAGAATGATCAGATTGAAACCAGTTTCGGTTTCGACACAGCCACCAAGACTTACGCCGAAGTAATAGGCAATATTGAACGAGATGCCAATTCCGCACAAAAATATTGGCATTTCATCAAACTTATGGGCCGTTCCGCTTCTCACATAGCGCTTGAATGTGCTTTGCAATGCCACCCCAATGTTACGATAATCTCGGAAGAAGTGGAAAAGAACGACACCTCTCTCGACGAAATCGTTACTTATATCGCTCAGGCCGTAGCCGATCGCGCTGCCGAGGGCAACAACTTCGGTACGGTGCTTATCCCCGAAGGACTTATCGAGTTTATTCCCGCTATCAAGCGTCTGATTGCTGAACTCAACGACTTGCTTGCAAGCGAAGAGGGCAAGACAATTGCCACCAAGGACCATTATAATTGGATCAAGACGAAACTTACAGGCGAAAACGCAGAGGTTTACAACTCGCTCCCCGAAGGCGTTGCAAAACAACTCACAATGGAACGCGATCCTCACGGAAACGTACAAGTTTCTCTCATCGAAACCGAAAAACTCCTGTCGGAAATGGTGGGCAATAAGCTCGCAGAATGGAAGAAAGAAGGCAAGTTTGTTGGAAAATTCGCAGCGCAGCACCATTTCTTCGGATACGAAGGACGTTGTGCCGCTCCGTCAAACTATGACGCCGACTATTGCTACGCTCTCGGCATCAGCGCTTCAGAACTTATATCAAACGGCAAAACAGGCTACATGGCAATCGTGAAGAATACCACTGCTCCCGCAGAGGAATGGGTTGCCGGCGGTGTGCCAATCACTATGATGTTCAACATGGAGCGTCGCAATGGCGAAATGAAACCGGTAATTCGTAAGGCTCTCGTAGATCTCGAAGGCAAACCCTTCAAGGAGTTCGCTTCGCATCGCGAGGAATGGCGCCGCAATACCTGCTTCATATTCCCAGGTCCTATACAGTATTTCGGTCCTACCGAAGTATGCGATCAGCCTACCGAGACTTTGAAACTCGAACAAAGCAAATAATAAAATCGTAACATAAACAATAAGTTCTTCGCTCATGACAATGGGCGGGAACTTATTTTTATATATAGCAATGGCACGTAAAACAAGAAATACACGTAATCGACGGAAATCCTTCGGCTTTTGGGAAAAACTCATCAAACTGCCGGCGTGGAAACTTGTACTTGGCGCTTTGGCCGGCTGTGCTATATATGTTTTTCTGTTTCATTCGGTATTCCTTTCCCCGCGCAATACGCTAATTTGGAAAGCTGTTTTTGGCGAATCGAAATATCCCGAAGGCTATTCGGTGCAAGGAATAGATATCTCGCACTATCAAGGTAGCATTGACTGGGAAAAACTTCACAATGCCTTGATTGACGGAAACCCTGTGCGGTTTATAATAATAAAAGGTACAGAAGGGAATTCTTTGCTCGACGATAATTTCAACGACAACTTTTATAATGCCGCCGAATACGGATTTATTCGTGGGGCGTACCATTATTTCGTTCCCGGGGTGGACGCTAAAAGTCAAGCAGATTACTTCTTGAAACAAGTTCACCTTGAAGAAGGCGATCTTCCGCCTGTTCTCGATTTTGAGAAAACAGGAAATCTTACACCTTCACAGGTTGAAAAGGCTGCGCTGACCTGGTTGCAGACTGTGGAGAACCATTATCACGTGAAGCCTATCCTATATACTTATTACAAGTTCAAACTCAAATATTTTTCGAGCAAGAAATTTGACGACTATCCCTATTGGATTGCGCATTACTACGTTGATACGCTAAGATATAAGGGCGCTTGGAAATTCTGGCAGCACACAGATTTCGGCAAAGTCGACGGCATAAAATCATACGTGGACTTGAATGTCTACAATGGCTCTATGTATGATCTCGAAAAGTTCACTATTCCGGAATAGTAGGGCTAATTTTTTCACCGCAACAGTTCCCGGCACGAAAAAGAGCGGAAGTTTTTATACGATTTCTTCGCTGGCTGTGGTTGTGTGGTAAGTAATCAAACCTCTTTGCGGGCTTAATTCCACTCGTCCCAATGTCAGATGTTCTATTTGTACAGCTACTTTAATTTCTTCCTGGAAAGTATTTGCCACACCTCCGATAAAGTTTACAGGAAGGTCGGGACGATTGTAATGAAGTACGTTGCGCTTTATAAAAAGACGGAAATTGGCGACAAGTAATTCTGCTATTTGGCTATCACGATGGTGGCGGTGTATAAAAGGTACGAGGCTGGCCAAAAAACGGTTGGGCATAGGTTTGCGATATACCCGTTCGATTATTTGCTCTTCGGTCAGTTTTGTTTCTTCAAAGAAACTGTCCTGAATATCTCCGCTGAGTTGTCCTTTTAGTATGTCGCTGACAAGATTTCTGCCCAGAACGGCGCCGCTACCTTCGTCGCCGAGTATATATCCAAGCGGCGAAACGTTTTCAACTATGTCGCGGCCATTAAACAGACAGCTATTAGAACCCGTACCGAGGATACAAGCCACGCCTTCTTTGTGCCCGCACAAAGCACGTGCCGCAGCAAGCACATCGCTTGCCACTTCGATTTCGGCCTGTGGGTAGAGTTTCGTCAGACATTCTTCTACGACGCCTTTTTTCTGCTTTGTGCAGCCTGCGCCATAGAAATAAATATTATCAATGTGGGTTCCTTCAATATTTGGCGCGAACGACTCTTTAATCGTCTTGGTTATGATTGCTTTGTCTCCAACCACAGGGTTAATTCCTTCGGTCTTGTAGCTTTTTACGCTACCATTTCCTGCAATTAGTATCCAGTCTGTTTTTGTAGATCCGCTATCAGCTATTAAAGTTGTCATAATCTGTTTTGTTTTAGCCGTTATTGTCTGTTGCCATTTCAGTAATGGCAGTATCCTTTCCTTAACAATTCTGACGCTATGCAACGAAATTTTTTCGTAACACATGCAAAGTTAGCTCTTTTGGAACAATAAAGTGTCGTTTTGCCGCTTTATTTAAGGATTTAGTCGTATATAATTTCTAACTTTGCCTCAAATAATAGATTGTAGATGCGTAAACTGATATTTTTATTTTTCACATTGCTATTTCTTGTACTCTCCACACCGGCATCTGCGGTGCTTAACGAGAAAAATCTTGGGCAGACGCTCGCTGTGTTGCGAGAGGAACTTGAAATGTACCAGCGCGACAGCCGGAGAACAGTTGCTATGGGGCAGGCGGTAAGGGAACAGGTACACAAGCGGCTGATGGAAATAATGAATGAAAGCAACCAAATTGCCTTGATGTTGTATTCCCAGAAAATAGACTACATTTTCGACCTTACCTATGCTTGCAACAAGGCTACTGATTTGTATGATGATTTCAATACAATGCGTTTGCCGTTTGATAAGGTGCTCACAAAAATGGAAGTGGAGGAAGCGCGTTACGACGGCTTGATAGATAATCTTAATCACATGCCTAAGGAGATTCTCAATCAGCAGGAACAAACGGACAGAGATGTTTGTCTTACGCTTTGCGTGGCAATGAAACGCACTTTGCAGAATCAAGCGAGTGAATTGAAGGAATATCGCGATACCTACAACCGGGTTTCGGAAAGACTGAAGACGTTGAACGATTACGCCGTAAAGAGATACGACAATATTCGTCAGAGTATATTTGTAAACGGTGATGAAACTTATTTCGACATACTGTTGAGTCTGCCTTCTTCTGTGATGCGCGCGAAATATAGTATGCACGAAAAATATTCTGCATCAAATGCCCGAACTTCTTCGCAGTGGCGCGGACCGGTGGTAACAGGTTGGTTTATCTTTATGATATTCTATGCGCTGGTGGCAGTGGCTTTGAATTTACTGTTCATCAAATTCGTGATGCCGAAACGGTTTAAGACTTTGCAGTTCAACGAGAAGAAACCATGTATAATAATGGCGTCGACAACGGTAACGTTTGCCATTGTACTGATGTTGCTTTGGCTGTTTGTATTGAAGCATAATTTCTTCCTTATGGCGTGCAAGTTGTTGGTGCAATACGCTTGGCTGCTTGCGGTAATACTTATCTCGTTGCTTGTAAGGCTTGACGGTTCGCAGATACGCGATGGCTTCCGCATTTATTCCCCGTTGGTTCTTACAGGGTTTATTGTCATCACTTGCCGAATTATCTTTATTCCCAACGAGATGGTTAACTTGTGTTTTCCGCCGCTTATGCTCATCACTACGTTGTGGCAGATTTACGCGATATTGCGCCGCCACCGCAGCCTTCCGCGCAGCGATATGTTCTATTCGGGAATTTCGCTTGTTGTGATGCTTGTAAGTGTTGTAACATCGTGGATGGGATATACGTTGTTGAGTGTGCAGTTGCTGATATGGTGGATAATGCAATTTACCTGCATTCAAACTATTACTTGTATATATGACATACTTGAACAATATCGCAGCAAACATATCAAGAAAGGCAAGTCGGATATACGCCAAACGTGGGCGTATGATTTCGTGCGCAGAGTGTTTGTGCCGGTAATAATGGCGTCGAGTTTCTTTTTCAGTTTCTATATGGCAACAGAGGTCTTCTCGCTCTCCGAAATATGTAAATTCTTGTTCTTCTCAAATTTCATAGACATAACGGGCGTTGCAAAAATCAATCTGTTCAAGATTCTCATAGTGTTCTCCTCTTTCCATGTGGTGAGATACATAGTTTATGTGTTCCATTCCTTCTTTATTCTGTATTATGGCGGAAAGAAAAAGACGGTGATAGGGGAGAAGGCACTCGTCATGAAGATATGTACGTTCTTGATATGGTTTATATATGCCATGGTCTCGATGCTTTGCCTGCATATCAGCACCTCGGGAATACTAGTTGCGATGGGCGGTCTTTCTACAGGTATCGGTTTTGCAATGAAAGACACTTTGGAAAACTTCTTCTACGGAGTCTCGCTAATGACAGGCCGTCTGCATGTGGGTGATATCATAGAGTGCGACGGTGTGCGCGGTCAAGTAGTTGACATTTCCTATCAGAGCACGATGATTGAGGCAGTTGACGGCTCTATCATCGCATTCCTCAACAACCAGTTGTTCACAAAGAATTTCAAGAACCTCACAAAGAATCACCATTATGAGGTGGTGCAAATTCCGGTTGACGTTGCCTACGGAACAGATATAGCCAAGGCACGAGATATAGTAACCGAAGCGGTAAGTAAACTCGACAGCTACGACAAGGCGCGCGGTTTCAAAGTGGTGGTTAAGGAACTTGGCGAAAGCGGAGTGCAGCTGCGCATTGTGATATGGGTTCCGGTTGCAACCAAACTCTATGTTATTGGCGATATATACGAGGTTGTTTACAACGCATTCAATGCAAACGACATTTCAATGCCTTTCCCGCAGAGGGATATCCACTTGATTGACGTTCCAGAAGAGGAAAAAGAAAAGTTGGAACGCATCATGAAATCATCGAATTTGATAGCCGAAAAACAATAACCGATATAATTTAAACGATGTCAGACATAATTCAAATAATGTCTGACATCGTTTTTTCAAAAAACCATATCGTTTTTTCGAGAGAAATTATGGCTTTATTACTGTGAGAGGAGCGAATTTCAATAGCAGTACTTTTTCGCCCGCATCATGGAAATCAATGTAAACTTTTACCGTGTCTCCGGCATCGGTAAGCTTTTTTATAATTCCTTCTCCAAACCTTGTGTGCCGCACAACTGTTCCCGGTTTGATTGTCTCGTTGCTTGTGGTTTTTGCAGAGGGTAATGCGGCTGCATTGTCTTCTTGCGTAACAGAATTTACTGCTCGGAATTTTGTAAAGCTTGCAGGCTGTTGTGCCGATACAAAACTTTTTTTGCCGAACTCCTGATTGCGTTGTGGCGCGGGGCGGTTAAAACTTCTCTGTCTGTCTTTGAATTCAATGCACGCGGGATTTATTTCCTTTATAAACCGGCTCGGTTCGGAATCTGTAAGACTTCCATACGAAAATCTGAAATGAGCAAAACTTATGGTGCAGTATCTTTTTGCACGGGTGAGGGCCACGTAGAACAAACGCCGCTCCTCTTCAATTTCCTTGGGATTGTAGAAAGCCTGATGTCCCGGAAAAATCTCCTCTTCAACCCCTACAATAAAAACGCTGTCGAATTCCAGTCCTTTTGCAGAGTGTATTGTCATTAGGGTAACCCGGTCTGTGTCGTCTTCATTCTTGTCAGCATCTGTAAGCAGGGCTACGTCGGCAAGATAGTCAGACAAAGTTGTAATGTTTTCGGCATCTCCGGTTTCTTCCTTCTTGCTTTCAACAAAATCATTCAAGGCCGTAACCAATTCTTCTATGTTGTCTTTGCGGCTTATATCGCTGATGTCGGAAACAACTTCGTCCTTAACGCCGCTTTTCTCCATGATTTCCAGCCCCAAGAGGTATGCGTTTGTGGTATCTTCCTTGTCGGCAAAATATTTTATCATAGAGGTGAATTTTGCTACCTTGCCGTAAGTAGCGTTTGATATTCCTATTTCTTTAGCATCGTGCATTGTTACGGCTTGCCACAAGCTTTCATTGTTTTTAATGGCTGTGGATACAATCTTTTCAAGCGTAGTGTTGCCGATGCCGCGAGTGGGGTAGTTTACAATTCTTCTGAAAGCCTCGTCATCGTTCTGGTTTACGACCAAACGGAAATAAGCAATCATGTCCTTTATTTCCTTGCGTTCGTAGAACGACAGTCCGCCATATATTCTATATGGTATTCCGGATTTTCTCAAAGATTCTTCAATGACGCGGCTTTGCGAGTTTTTTCTGTACAGCACAGCGATTTCTTCGTAGGCAATGCAGTTGTGAAGATTTGCCTTTCTGATGTTTTTTGTAACGACCTCGGCCTCTTCGAGATCGCTTTCGGTGCTGTAGATTTCGATTTTGCCTCCATTGTCAGCAAGGCTGTAAACATCTTTCGGTATTCGGTTGCGATTATGTGCGATTAAACTGTTAGCTGCATCAACGATATGGCGCGTGGAACGGTAATTGCGCTCCAATTTGAACAGCTTGGCTTGCGGGAAAATGCTTGTGTAATTTAAAATGTTCCCTATGTCGGCTCCGCGAAAGGCATATATACTTTGCGCATCGTCTCCCACGACACACAGTTTCTCTTTTTCGCGTGTCAACAACCATAACACTTTTGCCTGGGTGCGGTTGGTGTCCTGATATTCGTCTACAAGAACGAAATCAAATTTGTCAACGTATTTCCGGCGTACTTCCTCGTGCGACGTGAGAAGCACATACATCTGAATCAACAGGTCGTCGAAATCCATTGAGTCGGAAGTTTTCAGCCTTGTTTGGTAAGCAAGATAAATCTGTCCTACGGCGGGAATATTGTTTGAACTGTCGGTTTGCTTTATATCGTGATTGTTTGCGTATTCGTCGGCAGTGATAAGACGGTTTTTGGCCCAGGAAATACGGGACAGTACCACGGCCGGCTTATATGTCTTAATGTCCAGGCCCATCTGCTTTACAATCATTTTTACAAGGCTCGTAGAGTCGGCGCGGTCGTATATCGTGTAGTTTGGAGTGTATCCCAGCAGCGGTGCCTCCCTTCTTATTATTTTTGCAAACACGCTATGGAATGTTCCCATGTGTAAGTATCTCGCGTTTGTCTCACCCACGATAAGTGCGATGCGCTCGCGCATTTCTTTTGCCGCTTTGTTGGTAAACGTAAGCGCAAGAATGTTCCACGGCTTTATGCCTTGGTCAATAAGATATGCTATTTTGGAAGTAAGAACTCGGGTTTTACCTGCACCAGCGCCGGCTATAACGAGCGAAGGCCCTTTGATATATTCCACGGCAAGCCGTTGGCTTTCGTCAAGATTGTTCAGATATTCTGTTTGTTGCATGGAATTTTTTGTTGGAGGCTTGTAGAATTTAAGCAAAAAGAAAAGGAGAGCACTGACGCGATACGCGATGAAAACTCCTATGTAATAAGATTTGAGGGTCTGCAAATCTCTGTAATCTGTATTGCTACAGCGCGCCATTGGTTTGCAAAACGGTCTCGGTTTTCATTTTCTATTGATGAGCATCCCGGTCTGCCGTCAGCGGAACTCCTTTGTAATAGCAAAGGTATAATATAAATTTGAAACAGTCAAATTTCGCCGGGGTTTTCTTTCGCAGTTTGGCGTATAATTGGGGCTATTTGCACTATATTCCCCGGTTCTTTGGTATCAATAAAAAAAGCAGTAATTTTGCAGCCGGAAACTGCGAGTAAAACAGCAAGTAAATTATGGAGGTTATAAAAACTCAAAAAGACTTGGCCAAAGTTCTTGACCAACTGCGTGCAGAAGGAAAGACCATTGGTCTTGTTCCTACGATGGGTGCTCTTCATGCGGGGCACGCGTCCTTGGTTTGCCGTTCTGTTAAGGAGAATGATATTACAGTCGTTAGCGTATTTGTTAATCCCACTCAGTTTAACGACAAAAAAGATTTGGAAAACTATCCGCGTGATGTCGTAGCAGACGAAAAGTTCCTGCAATCTTTGGGCGCGACTATTGCTTTTGTTCCGGAAGTTTCGGAAATGTATCCGGAGCCGGACACACGTCATTTTAGCTATCCCCCTATTGATACGGTTATGGAGGGAGCAAGGCGCCCCGGACATTTCAATGGAGTGTGCCAAATCGTGAGCAAATTGTTTTATGCCGTAAAACCGGACAAAGCATATTTCGGAGAGAAAGATTTTCAGCAGATAGCAGTAATCCGGGCTATGGTGAACGATTTGAAAATCCCCGTGAAAATCTGCCCGTGTCCCATTGTGCGCCAGGAAGATGGCTTGGCTCTCAGCAGCCGCAACGCTTTGTTGAACGAAGATGAAAGGAAAATAGCCTTGAACATCTCGAAAACGTTGAAAGATAGTGTGGAATTTGCAGCAGAACATGGCGTGAAGGAAACCCAAAAGTATGTTGTAGAAACGCTGAACGCTATTGACGGGCTTGAAGTGCAATATTTTGAAATTGTTGACGGAATTTCTTTGCAGGAAGTGGACGATTGGAAAGACAGCAACTATATAGTGGGGTGCATTACCGTATATTGCGGTCATATCCCCGTGAGACTTATCGATAACATTAAATATAAGGAAAACGCGTAGGTGTCATGCTCGTAGAAATATTGAAATCGAAAATACACTGTGCCACGGTAACCGAAGCTAATTTGGAATATGTGGGAAGCATTACCATTGACAAGGAACTGATGGACAAGGCTGGCATTTTTCCGGGGGAGCGTGTGAGCATTGCAAACAACAACAACGGGGAGCGCTTTGAGACATATGTTATAAGCGGCCCTGCAAAGAGCGGTGTGATTTGTCTTAATGGTGCGGCAGCGCGCAAGGCTCAGGTGGGAGACGTTGTTATAATTATGGCGTATGCTCTTATGACCCCTGAAGAGGCTAAAAATTTTACTCCTTCGCTGGTATTTCCCGACAAGAATAATAGGCTGAAATAATATAAGGCATCTCGTAAAAATTCCGACGCATCTAATTTAAATTAGATGCGTCGGAATTTAAATTATATCAGACCTCGTATTTTTGATATTCCGATGCTTTTTTCTTGACTCTGTTATGGTGTGGAAAAAGTGTATTCGGAGTTCTTCAATTCCCCGTTTTTAGTTGATTTTTCTCATTGTAAATGTTTTTCTTTTGAAACTTTTGCAGGTTTGAGAGGCTTTTGAAATTTTATTTGTATCTTTGAAAATTAAAACGAAAAGGCGTTTGAGAAAAAACAATCTGCCAAAAATTGTAGAGGTTATATTGCATTGTATACAAAACAGACTTTCCCCGTAGCAGGCATGCATTGTGCTGGTTGTGCACACAATGTGGAGCAAACCTTGAACGGAATTGCCGGCGTGGAAGAAGCCAATGTAAATTTGGCTTCGGGTAGTGTGTTGGTTACATACGACGAGAAATTGTCGCCGGAGGTTTTGGCAAAGGCTGTAAGCGATGCCGGTTACGAATTGATTGTAGCCAAAGACGAAAAGGAGGAAGGGCAGGACCAATACAAACGGACATATTATAATAGTTTGGTGAGAAAAATGATTCTTGCCTGGATATTGGTCGTGCCGATATTCCTGTTGAGTATGTTTGGCGGCAATTTGCCTTTGAACAATGCCGTGGTGGCTTTGGCATCTCTTGTAGTGCTTGCTTTTTGCGGTAACGGATTTTATACCAATGCCATAAAACAATTGCGGCATAAAAAGGTGTCGATGGATACGCTTGTTGCGTTGAGCACTTTTGTGGACTATGTGTTCAGTTTGTGCGGTTTGCTATTTCCTTTCCTTTGGAGCAGAAACGGCGGGAATTCACCTCTTTATTTTGATGCCGCCGCAATGATTGTTGCCTTCGTGCTTTTGGGCAAAGTGCTTGAAGAAAGGGCAAAACGAAAAACAGGCTCGGCAATAGATTCGCTTATAAAACTTGTTCCGCAAACGGCTTTGAGGGTTCTTTCAGACGGCAGCGAAAGTGAATGCCCAGTGGAAGAACTGAAAAAAGGCGACAAAATCAGAGTAAGGACCGGCGAAAGCATTGCTGTTGACGGCATCGTTGTAAGCGGAACGACTTTTGTTGACGAGAGTATGATGAGCGGCGAACCGATACCCGTTGAAAAAACTATGGGAAGCCATGTCGTAGCCGGCACAATCAATGGCAATGGCTCGGTGGTGGTTGAGGCTCAAAGCGTGGGGCGGGATACTGTGCTTTCGCATATAATAAAAACAGTGGAGGAGGCACAAGGTTCAAAAGCTCCGATACAGAGAATAGCCGATAAAGTAGTGGCGATTTTTGTTCCGGCAGTTCTTGCCGTTTCGTTGCTAACATTGGTTGTTTGGCTGGCGGTAGGCGGTTTCTCCTGTCTTACGCAAGCCGTGGTATCTGCGGTAAGCGTTTTGGTTATAGCGTGCCCATGTTCTTTGGGACTTGCTACGCCAACGGCGATAATGGTCGGAATTGGTCGGGGAGCAAAGATACACGTGCTGTTCCGCGATGCCGTTGCGCTTGAAACAATGAGCAAGGCCGATGCAGTGGTATTCGACAAAACCGGAACTATAACAGAGGGTAAACTTGATGTGGCAGAAAAAGAAATTCTTGCGGATTGTTCCGCCGAAGAACTGAAAGCGTTGATGCAAGCAGAGAACATGTCGAATCACCCTTTGGCAAAATCTCTGGCAAATTTCTTGAAAACAAATTATGGTGGCGCGGAAAGTTTATCCGTGTCGCAGTTTGAAAATATTAGCGGGCAAGGAATCACGTTTTCGTTCAACGGAAAAAACTATTGGACGGGCAACGAAAAAATGGTTTCAGCCAATGGCGCGGATACGGCAAACATTAAAATCATAGAAGCAAACCAACAAAAAACTTCTACGCTTGTCTGGTTCGGCGAAGGCCGGAACGTGTTGGCAGTGTTTGCGTTGCAGGACAAACTGAAAGCCGATTCCGCCGAAATGATAGCCATATTGCAGAAAGATTTGGGCAAACATATTACATTGCTTTCGGGAGACCGTGAAACCACAACCCGAAACATTGCAAAACAACTCGATATCGAAGACGCTGTGTGGGCAGCGGAACCAAATGATAAAGACAATAAAATAAAAGAACTGCAAAGCCATGGATACAAGGTGGCTATGGTAGGAGACGGAACGAACGACTCGGAAGCTTTGGCAAGGGCTGATGTTAGCGTTGCCATGGGAAAAGGCACAGATGTCGCGATAAACACAGCGCAAGTTGTATTGATGGACAACAGCCTGGGAAGTCTCGTGAAAGCTTTCAAATTGTCAAAAGAAACTGTGGGCGTGATAAAACGCAATTTGTTCTGGGCTTTTGTTTACAACGTAATAGGAATTCCTATTGCCGCAGGTGTGTTGTATCCTGTGCTACATGTAACGTTGAGCCCGATAATTTGTGCTGCGGCCATGGCGTTCTCTTCTGTTTCGGTAGTACTGAGCAGTCTCACACTGTATACAAAGAAAATTTAATTCCTAAAAATAAAAAATGAAATCAAAGCTATTTTTTCTTTCCTTGCTTTTTGTAAGCGGAATGCAGGCACAAACACCTGCGTTTACAGAATTGTCTGACACCAAACCGCACACAAGTGATGCGGAATGGGACAAACAAGTAAAACAAGCAACTGCGGCGTGGGGCTCAACCGATGAACGCTACCAGAAAAACAGTATCCCGCAAAATCTGTCAGCCAAATGGTCGGTAAAGGCCTGGCGCGGTGAAAGAGTTTTTGGACAAGCTGTAATCTACACTTCAAAGGATATCAAAAATGTAAGCATCGCTTCTACGCCACTCAAAAGTGGAAAGAATGTTATCCCGGCTTCTAACGTGAATCTTTCTTTTGTGCGATATGTGATGACCGATGAACTTAACAAACCCGGGAAAGATGGTTACAAGAGCGGTTGTAGAGGAAATAATATAAAATCAGAATGGGACTCTTCGATAGTTGCCGATATTCTTGACGCTTCCAAGTCGATGCCCGTACAAGCAAGAACCACACGCCCTGTTTGGGTAAACGTTTGGATCCCCCAAGATGCACAACCGGGAGTATATAAGGGAAACGTGGAAATAGCAATTGAAAATTCCAAGAAACTTTCTCTGCCTTATCAGATAACCGTTACCTCAAGAACTCTTCCCAGTCCTGACAAATGGAAATTCCATCTTGATTTATGGCAAAACCCTTATTCTGTGGCGAGATATTATAATGTTCCCCTTTGGAGCAAGGCACATTTCGACTATATGCGTCCTATAATGAAGGAGTATGCTAATGCCGGCGGCAAAATAATAACAACTACAATCATAAACCGTCCTTGGGCGGGGCAAACTGAAGATGCGTTTGGCAGTATGATTGGAAAGACCAAGAAGATAGATGGAACTTGGCAATATGATTATAGCGTTTTCGACAAATGGGTGGAATTTATGATGTCATGTGGCGTGAAAGATCAGATTGACTGCTATACCATAGTCCCTTGGAGTTTGGAGTTTGACTATTATGACCAAGCTACCAATACTACGAAAATTCTTAAGGTGGAACCGGAAAGTGAAGAGTATTATAATTATTGGCTTCCTTTCTTGAAAAATTTCGCCGCTCATCTTAAAGCAAAAGGTTGGTTTGAACGTACTGCAATCGCAATGGACGAACGTCCGAGAGAGGCTATGAATGCTGCAAGCAAAGTGATTCACGATGCAGACAAAGACTTTAAGATAGAGGGCGCAATACATTATTATCCGGATGTGGAACCTAATATATACGATTTGTGCCTTGCTTATGGTGAAACCGTTCCTGAGTCAATATTAGTACGTAGGCAGAAAGAAGGTAAGAGAACCACGGTATACACATGTTGTGCCGAGGCATATCCAAATACATTTACTTTCTCAAAACCCGCCGAAGCAACTTGGATTCCTTTGCATGCCTCCGCTATAAACGTTGACGGATATTTGCGCTGGGCATACAATAGTTGGACTATCGATCCTTTAAGAGATTCTCGTTTCCGTTCTTGGGCTGCCGGTGATTGTTATCTTGTTTATCCGGAAGCTTCAAGTATAAGAATGGAGCGGCTTGTGGAGGGCATACAGTATTATGAAAAGATACGTGTGCTGAGAGAAGAATTTTCTAAGAATCCTTCTAAAATAAAGGCTTTGAACGATGCTGTAGCAAAATTTGTTCCGCAGAATCTTCATGGCGCAAATGCTACAGAGATGGTGAACGAATTCAAAAAAGTAATTAGTAAGTATTGATATCGTAACTTTTTGTATAAACAATAAAATCATTAAAACAATGAAGAAAATTGATATTAGAAAAAACATTGAATCGGCTCTTTTCTCTTTAATAGCTGTGTTGTTAATTGCAAGTGTTGCCGTTTCTTGTTCAAACGAGAAAAGCGAACAACAGATGAAAGACGAAATTTCTGCGGCATTCGCATCTGCTACAGATAGTATAAACAATGCGCCTGACGCAGAAACTGCTGCAAAAATAAATGAACAATTGCAGGCAAAATTGGCAAGCATTCAGGAAAAATATAAAGAAGTTACTGAAAATATGACACCTGAACAAAAGCAGACTATTGCGGAATTCTATAAGGAGCAGAAAGAACTTCTTTACAAAAATGCCAATAATACGGGCAAACAACTTATCGATGCTGTTTCGTCTGCAACGGAAAACGCATTTGGTGCAACTGTTTCAACGGCTGCAGGTGCTGTAAATGCGACAACTAATGCGGTGCAAGATTCTATAGCAAAAGCCAAAGCTGCGGCTCAGAATGTTGTTGACAACGCCAAGAACGCTGTAGAACAAACGAAGCAAAATGCAAAAAATGCTGTGGACAACACCGTGAACAATGCCAAGGCTGCTGCTAAAAACTCGGTAGACAATGCTAAAAATACGGCAAAAGAATCTGCGAACAACGCGGTTACCAATGCTCAGCAAAAGGCAAACGATGCTATAAATAAAGCTGCCAATAAAGCTAATGACGACATCGCAAAAGGCTTGAACAAAGCGTTGGGTAAATGAATCCATTTGGTTTCTTATCAAGAAAGAAAAAACAGCAGCTTGACGAAGGACTTGAAAAAACAAAGAAATCTTTTTTCGAGAAACTTAGTCATGCTGTTGTTGGCAAAAGCACCATAGACGATGATGTCCTTGATGCTTTGGAGGAAACTTTGCTTACTTCAGATGTCGGCGTTGATACTACATTGGAAATTATTGATCGGATAAAAAGCCGTGTAGCCCGAGACAAATACGTTGGTACAAAAGAATTGAATCGGCTTCTTTGCGAAGAAATATCGGCAATGTTGTCAAGTAGCAATGCTTCTGACGAGAATTCTTCTGAAAATTCAGAAAACCCATATGTGATTTTGGTTGTGGGAGTAAACGGTGTAGGAAAAACTACGACCATTGCAAAACTCGCCAACATGTTCAAACAAGAAGGCAAAAAGGTGATGCTTGGAGCTGCCGATACTTTCCGTGCCGCCGCGATAGACCAATTACAATATTGGGGCGACAAGGTTGGTGTGCCTGTTGTCAAGCAGCAAATGGGGAGCGATCCTGCGAGCGTTGCTTTTGATACGCTTAATTCTGCCGTTGCAAATAAAGCCGACGTAGTTATTATCGATACGGCTGGAAGGCTGCACAACAAGGTTGCCTTAATGAACGAACTTACCAAGATAAAGAACGTTGCGAAGAAAGTGGTTGCCACGGCTCCCAATGAAGTTCTTTTGGTGTTGGACGGCTCTACCGGACAGAATGCTTTTGAACAAGCCAAGCAGTTCTCGCAAGCTACCGAGGTAAACTCGCTTGCAATAACAAAACTTGACGGTACTGCAAAAGGTGGAGTTGTCATTGGCATTTCAAACATGCTTAAAGTTCCGGTGAAATATATTGGATTGGGCGAAAAGATGGACGATTTGCAAAAGTTCGACCGTGATGCTTTTGTTAAATCCCTATTTGACAACGATAACGATTGATGAAACGCGTAGTAGATATCATAACAATGGGGTGCTCTAAGAATCTTGTTGACTCGGAGCATCTCATTTTTCAACTCAAAAGCAACGGATTCCAAGCTTATAGCAATCCGGAAGAAATTCATGGCGGTATTGCCGTTGTGAATACTTGCGGATTTATCGAGGCTGCCAAAGAAGAAAGCATCAATATGATTTTGGAACTTTGCAACGCGAAGGAAGAAGGTAAACTTGAGAAGGTTTATGTTATGGGTTGCTTGTCCCAGCGCTATCGTGAGCAACTTGAAGAAGAAATTCCCCAAGTTGATCGTTTCTTCGGCAAGTTTGATTGGAACAAGATGATTAACTTTTTGGTTGAAGAGTATGGTGCGCTTGAGCTTGAGGCAAATGATCGAAATTGCGCCAACAGTTGTATGACCAATGTCCAAAGAGAAGTTACCACTCCCCGACATTATGCTTATATTAAGATTTCTGAAGGTTGCGACAGGCGGTGTGCTTACTGTGCAATCCCTTTGATAACGGGCGGGCAGGTTAGCCGTAGCATTGAAGACATAGTTGATGAGGTTGAGACCTTGGTTGCAAATGGCGTAAAGGAATTTCAGATAATAGCCCAGGATTCTACTTCTTACGGAACGGATATCTATCATCGCCAGGCTCTTCCCGAACTCGTTGAAAGGCTTTCTGATATTGACGGGGTGGAATGGCTGCGTATCCACTACGCTTATCCCAATGATTTCCCCTATGATTTGTTGCGGGTGATGCGTGAGCGCGACAATGTTTGCAAATATCTTGACATAGCCCTGCAACATATTGACGACGGGGTGCTTAAAAAGATGCATCGCAATATTACAGGCGCAGAAACTCGCGAGTTGTTAAAACGAATACGTCAGGAAGTTCCCGGCATAACATTGAGAACAACGTTAATGGTGGGCTTTCCTGGTGAAACCCAAGAAGCGTTTGACGAACTGATGAGGTTCGTGGAAGAAACAAGGTTCGACCGAATGGGAGCGTTTGCCTATAGCGAGGAAGAAGGTACTTATGCGGCGAAACATTATAAAGATGAGATTAGCGAGGATACGAAGCAAAATCGTCTTGACAAGCTAATGGATTTGCAGCAGGGGATATCCGAAGAACTTTGCATGGAAAGAGTGGGGACGTCTTGCCGTGTTATAATCGACCGGGTGGAAAACGATTATTTCGTAGGGCGTACGCAATATGATTCGCCCGAAGTGGACGGAGAGGTTCTCATTCCCGTAGCCAAGGCACCGTATATGGAGGAAGGTAATTTCTATGATGTAAGAATTACTTCTGCAAACGAATACGATTTGTTTGCAGAACCATAACATAACAACGATGAACAACAAGGAGTTTATTGACTATTTGTCAACGGAATTGAACATAGACAACGACACGGCGCAGGAAGGTGTTGCTGCCATTGGCAAAGCCTTGGTTGAGATGCTTGATGACGAAACCATGCTTTCCATTAAAGGCTTTGGCACGTTTGAAGTGCGCAAGCGCATTGAGCGTGTGGCGATGAATCCGGCTACCCAACAAAAGATGCTTGTGCCTCCCAAATTGGCGATATCCTTCAAACCTTCGCCGTCGTTGAAAGACAAAATTGCGAGTGCAGAATAAGGAGTAGTCATTGCTCCGTAAACAAATAGACATGGAAAGAAAAAACCTGGCTGACCTTATCGAAGCCATACAAACGATTAATCCCGACTCGCGCGAGAATATAGAGCTCTTTACAAAGGCTTTCTTCAATGCTATCATAAGAGGATTGCACAAGGATCGCTTTGTAAAGATTAAAGGTCTGGGTACATTCAAGCTTATTGACGTTTCTTCTCGCGAAAGTGTTGATGTTAACACGGGGCAAAGGATTGAAATAAGCGGACATTCCAAGATTACGTTTACTCCCGACCAATCTAT